>JBBQJJ010000193.1:0-15361 GCA_038325805.1 Haliangiales bacterium | reverse complement strand
TCCCCTCGCCGCGTGCGCGACCGATGACACGCTTGGTACCGACGACAATGGCGACGAGTCGTCCGATCAGCAGCTGACCAGCCAGCTCGCCGGCGGTAAAGCCGATGGTGCGAACGACGTGATCGGCGTGAGCCCCGGACTGTTGGCACTCAGCGGAGCACCAGCACGCCAGCTCTACGATCTGATGGAGGCCAATGGCGCGGCTGCGACCACGATCGCCGGCTATCGGATCCTTCGCGGCCCGCGCACGGCGTGCATCACCGAGGGCCTCGAGACCTACTGCGAGCTGAAGGGCAACACCGATAGCACGGCCGAGGTCGGGTTCGCCGCTGGCATTCACGGCACCAGCGCCGGTGCGGCGTCGCGGTACCTGCTCCGCTTGCTGCGCGCGAAGACGGGCTCGACCGCGAGCGCCGTCTCGGTCCCCTGGTTCCAGTGCGTCCAGCAGGGTGGCGTGTGGTGCGGCGTCGAGGAGGCTCGCGAGCTCACGCTCACCTTCGCGCAGCTCCCGCCGCTCGGCGATCAGTTCGTCTACGAGGGCTGGATCGTCAAGGACGGCGCGACCACCACGGGCCGCTTCGCGACGACGCCGGCGCTCACCCAGACGATCCCTGCGTCCCTCCTCGATGCAAGCGCGTACGTGCTGACGATCGAACCGCGCCGCGGTGACGTCCCTGCCGCATCTGGCACCCACATCCTTGCGGGTGCACTCACCGGTGGCAGCGGCGGACTCAACACCGAACACGCCGCGGCACTCGGCACCGACTTCGCGTCGGCAGCCGCGAGCTACGTGCTCGCCACGCCGTCCACCGCCGCCACCAACGACAATAACCTCGGCGTGTGGTTCGTGATCCCGAACGGCCCCGAGGCGCTCGTGCTGCCGACGTTGCCGGACGGCTGGATCTATGAAGGCTGGGTCGCCAACGGCGTCGGACCTGCGCTCAGCACGGGGCGGTTCCGCTCGGGCATGGGCGCGGACTCCGACGGTGCGGGTCCGACCGCAGGGCCCCTGGCCGGACCGCCGCGCCCGGGACAAGACTTCATCTCGCCGCCGCGTGACCTGATCGGAGGCAAGATCGTGATCACGGTCGAGCCCGAGCCCGACACCGCGGCAACGCCGTTCCCGATCCGCCCGTTGATCGACGCCAACGTCGAGGCGATCGCTGCCCCGGCGACCCAGATGCTCCAGAACACCCACGCCGATCGCCCGTCCGGCACCGCCGCGATTCAGTGACCGCGAGAGGACCGAGCCAGCTCGGCGCGAAGCAGTGTCGTGATCCGCGTGGTCGCGTCGCTCGTGGTCGCGAGGGGTCGGCGCCGGCTCGCGAAGATCGTCGTCGCCGGGAGCGTCAGGCCGGAGACCTTCAAGCCGACGAGACCCTGGCTCCGTGCGATCGGGCGGGGAAGCAGCGCGAGATAGCGTCCCGTGCTCGCCGCATCGACGCCGAGTTGCATGTCGGCGACCGTGATGCCGACCCGCCGCTCGAATTCGACCGGCCAGCTGTCGTTTCGCATCCCCTCGGCGGTGGCCGGTGGCGCGACGAATTCGTAGGCAGCCAGATCGGCCACGCGCAGGCGACGCCGACGCGCTGCCGGATGCGCCGGCGAGCAAGCCACCACTTTGTGGAGCCCATGGATCGCTTCCGAGACCAGCTCGCTACTCGCGACCGGGTGCTCGTGGAGGCAGACGTCTGCCTCGCCGCTCGTCAACCCGAGCACGACCGAGGGCGGCATCGTGACGAGCTCGACCCGAAGCTCCGGCCAGCTGGTGCGGACACGGGTCACGGCCGGTAGCACGACTGCACGGAAGTACGGCCCCGGAGCCGCGATCCTGACGTGGATCGGCTGCCGCGTCTGACCGACGGCGGTCGCGGCGTCATCGATGTGTCGCATCGCCGTCCGCATCGCCGCGAGGAGCTCGGTGCCGGCGCTGTTGATCACCAGCCGTCGACCGTGGCGATCGAAGAGCTTGGTGTCGAGCGCAGCTTCGAGTCGCTGCAGCGCCCGCGATAGCGCCGGCGGAGTGATCCGCAGCATCGCCGCTGCATGGCCGAGGTGCTGGGTCTCCGCGATCGCGCGAAAATGCGGCAGCCACGACCAGTGCTGGTACAACGCACGCAACCGCTCCATGGCCACCGTGTAGCGCGAATCGCGCCGGGGGTAGGTATGCCTGGCACCTGGTTCGCGCCGTGCCAGGCTGAGGCCATGCGGCTCGTCGCGTCAGCTCCTGTTCCTGTCGTTGCCCTCGCGGCACTCTCGCTCGCCGCTGGACTCGGGGTCGCAAGCACCACGGTCGAATCGGTTCCGCCGCGCACGGACATCGCCTCGACGCCGGAGCCGATCGAGCAGCAGTACATGCAGCACGAGCACAGCGAGTGGGAAGGCACCTATGTCTGCGGGCAGGGCCTGTCTTCCCTGAAGCTGACGATCGATGCCGATTCGCTCGGCGCGGCGATCGTTCGCTACGACTTCGGACCGGTGCCCTCGAACCCGGACATCCCGAAGACCGGTGCATTCATCCTGACCGGCTCGCTACTCCGCGCGAAGGACGGCTCGTTCACCGGTGAGCTCGAACCCCGCGAATGGATCGTGCACCCCGATACCTACCTGATGTTGCCGCTGTCGATCGACTCCGATGACGGCATCCAGATGCGCGGTCGGATTCATCACGACTCGTGTCGCGACTTTCAGGCGACGCGCACGAAGTAGCCCGAACGACCGCAGCCCCGTTGCCGGGGCTTGCTAGGGAGGAAAAAGTCGCGCACCGGGTGGTGCGAATGGGACCTGGTGGTCCCACGGAATCGTGGGGCGCTCAGTGGTTCGTCGCGCTGTGACGGCGGATGAACGTCGGCACGTCGAGCTCGGCCTCGGTGTCGATCTCGCCTGCGAGCACGGCCTTCATCGACGGACGCGACTGTGCGCGCTTGCGATCGGACGGCTGCACGAGCGGCTCCCCCCCGGTGATCGACGGCGCGGGACCGGAGCCCGACGCGAACAGCCGCTCGTCGTGCGGCTCGACGAGGTTCGACAACGCCTGATCGATCGACGGCTCGTGATCGAACGTGACGTCGATCTCCGGCTCGTCGATCACCAGCATCTGTGCTTTGCGCTGCGTCGCCATCGGCGGATATTCTTTCGTGATCTGCGACGAGACGTCGTACGGAATCGAGATCTGCGGGTTCGAGGCGCGGCGGGTTGCTGGCGGCGTCGACGCAGCGGGCATACGCGTGTTGACCTCGGGCGCGATGATCTCGGTCTTCGCGGCGCGGTCGAAGCCGGTCGCGATCACGGTGATGCGAACTTCTTCGGAGAGGTTCGGGTCGATCACCGAGCCGAAGATGATGTTCGCGTCCTCGTGGGCGGCCTGCTGGATCAGCGACGATGCCTCGTTGACCTCGTGCAGCGTGAGGTCCGGGCCGCCGGTGATGTTGATCAGGATGCCCGTGGCGCCCTCGATGTTGACGTCCTCGAGGAGCGGCGACGAGATGGCCATCTCGGCAGCCTCGGTCGCCCGGCGCTTGCCGGTACCGACGCCGGTGCCCATCAGCGCGCGGCCCATGTCCTTCATGATCGTGCGCACGTCGGCGAAGTCGACGTTGATCAGCCCCGGAACCGTCATCAGATCCGAGATGCCCTGGACGGCGTTGAGCAGCACCGAGTCGGCCTTGCGGAACGCCTCGACCATCGACGTCTGCTGACCGACGAGGGCGAGGAGGCGGTTGTTCGGGATCACGATCAGCGTGTCGACGGCCTGCTCGAGGCGCTGGATGCCTTCGACCGCCTGCTTGTTGCGCTTCTTGCCTTCGAAGCCGAACGGCTTGGTGACCACACCGACGGTGAGCGCTCCGCAGTCACGCGCGATCTGGGCGATCACCGGGGCAGCGCCGGTGCCGGTGCCACCGCCCATGCCGGCGGTGACGAACACCATGTCGGCGCCGGAGATCAGATCCGCGATGCTCTGCATCGACTCCTCGGCAGAGCGGCGACCCACGTCGGGGTTCGCGCCAGCGCCGAGACCCTTGGTCAGCGCATTGCCGAGCTGGATCTTGTGCGGCGCCATGTTGGCCTCGAGGGCCTGCATGTCCGTGTTCGCGACCACGAACTCGACGCCGTCGAGGTTGCCGCTGATCATCGTGTTGACGGCGTTGCCGCCGCCACCACCGACTCCGATGACCAGGATCTTGGCGTGAGAAACGTCGTCAAATTCGATGAGTGCCATGGCTGATTCCCTCCGGTAAGCCCATATGAAAGTGCTCGATCATCTCGGGCAACTTTTTGTAGAGCGAGTGCAGATAGTTTTTTTGCGCGACCCGATCAGATGCGCTTGGAAAACGTGCGGGCTAGCAGTTTCAGAACATCTTGGCGAGCTGAGACCACGCGCGCTTGAACATGCCCGGGCGATCATCGCCTCGCATGGGGAGCTGAACGGTCCGGCCCTGGTCGGCGCCGAACATCACGAGGCCGACGCCCGTCGAGTACGCGGGCGAGCGCACCACGTCGACGAGCCCCCCGACCTTCGTCGGAGCGCCGCGGCGCACGGGCAGGTGCAGTGCGTGCTCGGCGACCTCGATGACGCCCTCCATCGCAGTGGCTCCACCGGTGAGCACCACGCCGGCGGCGAGGCCGTCGTAGAAGCCACTGCGGAGCAGCTCCTTCTTGACGTGCTCGAAGATCTCCTCGACGCGCGGCTCGATCACCTCGACGAGCTCCATCCGCGGCATCACGCGCGCGACGCGGCCACCGACGGAGGGGACCTCCATCTTGTCGTTGGCGTCGACGAGACCACGCCACGCGCAGCCGTACTTTCGCTTCATCTTCTCGGCGGAGTCGAGAGGCGTGCGCAGCACGGTCGCGATGTCGTTGGTGACGTGGCCGCCGCCGAGCGGCAGCACGGCCGTGTGGACGATGGCGCCGTCGGAGTAGACGATCAGATCGCAGGTGCCGCCGCCGATGTCGAGCACCGCAACGCCGAGCTCCTTCTCGTCGTCCTCGAGGACGGCCGAGGCCGACGCCAACGACTCGAGCACGATGTCGGCGACCTGCAGGTTGCAGCGGTTCGCGCACTTGATGACGTTCTGCGCCGAGGCCACCGCGGTCGTGATGATGTGGACCTTGGCCTCGAGGCGCACGCCGGCCATGCCGAGCGGATCGCGGATGCCGTCCTGATCGTCGACGACGTACTGCTGCGGCAGCACGTGGAGGACTTCGCGATCCATCGGGATCGGAACTGCCTTCGCCTGATCGATCACGCGCGCGATGTCGGCCGCGCGAACCTCGCCGTCCTTGACCGCGACGATGCCGTTCGAGTTGACGCCGCGCACATGCGCACCGGAGATCGCGGCATACACCGTCGTGATCTCGCAGCCCGCCATGTTCTCCGCCTCGTCAACGGCTTGTTGGATCGCGGTCACCGTCGAGTCGATGTTGACCACGTACCCGCGGCGCAAGCCGTTCGACTTCGCACTGCCGATCCCGATGATGTCGACACCGTCGTCGGTGACCTCGCCTACAATGCAGGCGACCTTGTTGGTGCCGATGTCGAGTCCGACAATGATGTCGTTGGTCTTGGTCTTGGCCATTTGGTGGGTACTCAGCTTTTGAAAGACACGGTGACGTGATCGAGGCGGGTATCTAGATGGATGGTGCGAGCGCGGCTGTGCTCGTCGGTCGACAGCTCGCTCCACACGGCGTCGAACGTGCGCATGCGGGAGCTCATGTCGCCGGTGACGCCGAGCTCGATCGTGAGGCCCTCTCCGGGCGAGGGTTCGCGAGCGATCAGCGAGATGCCACCGTGGGCGTCGTAGCGGATCTCGCGGATCGGCAGCCGATCGACGGTGTGCCACTGGCGCAGCACGTCGAGCGCGGCCGTCACGCGATGCGAGCTGCCCTCGGGATCGCGACGGTACTCGTCACGCGGGATGCCGGTGACGAGCGGGAGGTCGCTGCGCTCGGTCTCGGACGCGCGCTTGAACGGGCGGCCCTGCGCATCGGCGAGGTAGAGGTGCTCGAGCTCGACGAGGACTGCCGGCGAGTGTTCCTTGATCTCGACGATCAGCGTGCTCGGCAGCTGGCGGCGAACGTCGGCGGTCGAGATCCACGGCTCGTTGCGGAGTGCGAGGCGAGCCGCGTCGAGATCGGCGGTGATCAAATTTTCGCCGCGGTGGACCGGCAGCGTCGCGCGTACGAGCTCGGGGCTCAGGCGATCGGCGCCGCGAACTTCGATCTGGTCGATCGCGAAGCGATCCGACGTGGTGACGAACTGATAGCCGAGCCACAGTCCGCCACCGAGCACGGTGACCACCACGGTCGCGACGATCGCGGGAACGCCGCGGCGAACCGCGCGTCCGCAGGCGTCGAGCATCACGCGCGGCTTGGGCATGCGCGACCACAGCGATGCCGGCTTGCGACGATTGCTGCCTTTCTTCCGGACCGTCAGACGTGACGATGACGGAATCGAGGGAGCTTCGGTTTCACGCCGCTCCCCGCGGCGGGATCGATCCATGGTCTGGAAATACGCACGCTAAGGATCACGGGGCAATTTTTCGGAGGCACTCCGGATCACTTCGGTTCCCGACGACAACGAAGTGACGCATGTGCGATCTTCACCGACTGAACGCGCACTCAGTTGATGCGCGCATCAGCACGCCTGATCCCGGTTCGATCCAGCGAACGGTCAGTCGTCGATGTCGCGGATGATCACGTCGTCTTCGTCTTCGACGGTGATCGTCACGTCGGACTCTTTGGCGCCCTTCTTCTTCTTCGAGGGCGGCGGTGCTTCGGACTCATCGGAGCGGGCCGCGGCGACCGCGGATTTCTTCGCGGGGGACTTCTTCGCGGCAGCCTTCGCCGGGGCCTTCTTCGCGGGTGCAGCCGCGGGCTTTTCGGTCTTCTTCGCCGGCGCCGTGGTGGCGGGCTTGGCTCCGCCTCGCGCCTTGAACACGCCAGCGCTGGCGGGGCCGGCGATCGCGAGCGAGAGCAACGAAGCGATCAGCCAGCGCACGAATCTGATGGTGCCACAGCCTGGTGGGAGATCAAACGACTCACGCTCAAGCCGTTGAAACTTCAGGTCTTCGGGCAGGGCGGACGTTCCACGATGTCGAGTAGGTAGAGCATCTGCTCCCCACCGATGGCCTTAAAGCCAAACCTGATCTCGTGGCTCTCGGTCCGGCACGTAGTGCCCTTGCAGGACGCGAACGCGCGCGTGATCTCCTCGAGCTCCGGCATCACCGCCTCGGCCCTCGGAACGAGCTCGACGGACTGCTCGGTGTGCGGGTTGCCATCGCCATCGGCGTCGGTGTCCGACAGCACATCGTACGTGACCTTGACGCGCTCGAGCCCCTTCGGCGGCAGGTAGCTCGGCAGCAGCGACGGCTCGCCCGCGCCCTGCAGCTTCTCGTACGAGGCGAGCACGCACAGGCCGCGGAGCACCGGCGCGACCACCGCCGAGCGCGGCCGCTTCGGGGCGTACTTTGCCTCGCCCTTCTGGACGAGCACGCGAGCGGCGGAGGCCGCGACCGAACAGTCCACCGTTGCCGTCGCCTTGACCAACGCGATCCGCAGATCGGGCGCGAGCTTGTCATCGAGCGCGGAGAGCTCTGCGATCGCCGTGGTCCGCGCCTTGGTGGGTAGCTTGTCGTCGTTGATCGACGTCAGGTACGTCGCGCGCTGCGTGCTTGCCGGCAGCATCTCCAGCGCGCCGTCGATGTGATGCTTGGTCACCGCTTCGATCAAGAATGGTTCATCGAGCTGGCCGAGCGCGTTGTTCGCGAGATCACGCTGACCCGCCGCATATGCGATCGCGATCAGCTCGAGCCGCTTCGCCGGCTCCTTGTCGGGGATCAACTTCAGCGCCGCCACCGTCAGCTGCGACTCCGGCGGAGGTAGCGCGGCGATCTTGCGCAGGCCATCCATCACCATCGGCACGTCGTCTTCCTCGAGCTTGGCGAGCGCCCACATCGCGGCGAGCCGCCGGAAGCACGGATCGGTCAAGCCGGCCGGCCCGGTCGGTTCCGGGATGTCGAACGCCTGCTGCACGCAATCACCCGCGGGCTTCGCAGGCAGGCAGGTGAAGTTGCCCTGACGGATCAGCGCGATCGACAGCGCGCGATCGAGCTCGCGTGGAACCTCCTCGAGCTTGTCGTGCCAGTCGTCCGCGGTGAGTGCGAGCTTGGTCCACAGCGCGAGTGCGTCGGCATCCGAGGTGAGACGCACGGTGCTCCAATCGATCGCGAGCAACTTCGGACGCGGTGGTCGTTCGAGATCGTGATCGGGTTGGGGCTGTTTGGACTTCTTCGTCGGTGCGAGCGCTGATGTCACGTCCGGTTCCGTCGTCGTATGGGGCGTTCCGCCACAACCAACGAGCACGGCGAACATGATGAGGCGTTGGTTCACGATCACGAGACTCACCGACTGGCGACAGGTTTCAACCCGATGAGTATAGTGCTCGGAACGCAGGAGATGACGATGTCTAAGTTGACCCCGATCGTGCTGATGGCGCTGTCTGGCCTCGCGACGGCGGAGCCCCAGACAAAGGACAAGCCTGCGACTCCTGCGAAGGATGCGAAGACTGAAGCCGTGAAGCTGGAGGCACCGAAGCCACCTGCCGAGATCGATGCGATGTCGAAGACGGTCGTCGGCAACTGGAAGTGCACCGGCACCACCACGTCGATGGCCGGCGCGGCAGAGCAGCTGACCGCGAAGGTCACGGCGAAGATCGATCTCGACAAGTGGTGGATCTCCGACGTCGTCGAAGCCAAGAGCGCCCGCGGCTTGGTGAAGATGGTGTCGTACTCCACGTTCGACGCCGCCTCGAAGAAGTGGCGCCGCGTGTCGATCGACAACATGGGCAACCAGTACGTCGGCACCTCCGACGGCATCAAGGACGGCAAGCTGATCTGGAGTCTCGACTTCATCGGCGCGAATGGCGCCGGTCAGTTCAAGGACACCGTCGATTCCACCGATGCCAAGGCCGGTGTGAAGTTCACGGGCGTGATGTCCGTAGACAAGGGCAAGACCTGGAAGCCCGTCTACGAGATGGCCTGCAAGAAGTAGCTACTTCGATTTCCCGCTGTACCAGGCCTTCACGGCCGAGTGATCGCCGACTGCCTTGTAGATGCCGGTCAGCTTCGGAAACGCATCGAACACCGTCGCCGGGATGTGATCGACGGTGCCGGTCGCGAACCAGCGCACGATCATGAACAGCTTGAGATCGACGACGTGCAGCTTGCCGCCGGCGAAGAACGGGCCCTCGATCTGACGCTCGGCGAACGTCGCCCAGCCGGGCAGATAGGTCGCTGCGAGCTCCTCGCGCTTCGCCTTCTTCTCCGCCGGATCCTTGATGAACAGCACGGGGGTGAGGGTGTGCCGGAGCTCCTCGACGTACTGCATCATCGCTTCGTGCCGCGCGGCTTCGAAGTCATCCTTCGGATGCAGCGCGTGGCGGCGACCGATCAGCGTGAGGATGGCGTTGCTCTGCGCCAGGGGCGGCTTCTCCGGCAGCTCGAGGATCGGCATCGAGCCGTACGGCGACTCGGGCTTGAGCGGTGGCCAATCGGGGAACTTGATGCGGTTGTCCTCGAACTCGACGCCGGCGAGGAACAGCGCGAGACGACACTCCTCGCCGCGACTGCCGGCGATGTCGAAATACGTCAACTTCGGCTTCATTGCGGGACGATAACGCGTTCGACGCAGACGCATCGCGCAGCGGTCACCATCGATCGGGCAGGTCTGGGGTATGGTCGTCGCGCTTGCTCACCGAGTCTGCTGCGCGCTGGATGCTCGTGCTGCACACCGCCCTCGGTGTCGCGGCGGTCGGCGCGGCAACGCACCTCGTGATCTGGATGCGGCGGATGATCCGCGGACAGTTCGGGCTGCATCGCGCGGTCAAGAAGTTCGCGATCATCTCGCTGGTGCTTCACACGCTCGCGTTCCTCGCCGGCAACGTGATGTACCCGACCTACAAGGTCGAGGTCCGGGCCGCGTACCTCGAGAACGCGAACGCGATCATCGAACAAGCGAACGTGCACCAGCGCGAGCTCGACAAGATCGCCGCGCGAGAGCACAGCCCATCCGTGGAACACAGCTCGACCTCGGAGATGGTGATGCGCGCCGCGAAGGCTGCGCGGTGGTTCGACGTCAAGGAGCACTGGATCGCGCTCGGCCTGATCGCGTCGCTCGGGCTGACGTTGATGTTGATGTTCTGGAACCCGCGCAAGGACAGTTCATCCGGCGCACTGTCACCGATCGCGCTCGGTCTCTCGATCGTGATCGCGGGGACCGTGTGGCTCGGTGCGATCATCGGCGTGCTGACCGCTTCGTACCGGGCGATCTGACCGGTCAGTTCGACCAGACAACTCGATCGGCGATGCGCAACTCGCGTGGATGCCTCGGGAACGAGGGCGGCACGCGGTTTGATCAAGCGAGCGGGATGCGAACCACTGTCCTCCTCGCGGGCCTCCTCGCGACGGCCTCCGCCACGACTGTCGCCGCCGAACCCACGGTCGACCGCCTCGGCATCGTGTTTCACCTCAAGCCGCACCAGCCCGACAAGAAGGAGTGGAAGTGGTCGCCGAACCTGCGGCTCAAGATCAGCGGACCGATCTCGTCATCCTCTGCGATCGTCGCCGAGTACACGCTGCCGAACGGCAAGCCGTGGGTGAAGGTCGAGTGCGAGAACGTGTCGCAGACCGAGGACAACGAGTTCCTCACGCTCAACGATTGCGGCAATCGGCTCGAGGACAAGGACGCGATCACGCAGACCGGTGTGTTCGGCTTCACCGTCAAGTTGACGGACGCCCTGTCCAACACGAACAAGGTGCTGTTCAAGGGCAAGTTCACCGTCGGTCGCGGGCTCTACAACCCGTCGGGTCAGGCGGATCGCAGCAAGCAGTTCTACTACTACGTCGACCAAGACTGGCGCTTGCCGCTCGCGTACGTGTTCCCGTACACCGACGATGCGACGCAGAACCTCTACGTCGAGAACTGGATCAAGGGACCGATCGTCGACGCGTCGAAGATCCGCGGCTACCTGTTCTATCGCGGCAAGCAGGTCTCCGAGGACAGCATCTCGGGCGACTTGCGCGCGACGCCGCCCGAGCTCAAGGCGTGGGAGTACCACCAGGTGGTCATCAAGTTCCCCGCGCTCGTCAGCAAGCCGGTCGCCGACGGCTACGCCGGGTTCAAGCTGTGGGAGAACCCCGGCGAGTACGAGTTCAAGTTGATGCGCGACAACAAGGTCGTGCGCACCGCGAAGTTCACGATCGGCCCCGACGGTAAGCCGAAGGATTCGACCGGGGCGCGCGCCTCCGCGTCGATCGCGCGCGACGGCATCCTGATCAAGACCACCGTCGATGGTGGGGACGGCACGATCCGCAAGGACGCGTACAAGACCGAGGCGTTCTTTCACAACCCGCCCAGCGGACTGTGACGCGGCATCGAGGAAATCTCCTGACGGCGTGTTAGGACGAGCGCATGAAGCTCGTCCTGTCGCTCGTTGTCGCCCTCGCCGCCTGCAGCGGTCCCAAGGCAAAGACGGAGTCGCCGCTCGTCAACGAGGGCTCGAACGCGAAGCCGGAGGCGTGCTGCTGCAAGACCTCGCCGTCGACCAGCGTCGATGGCAAGCCGGTCTACGAGAGCGCCGTCGGTCGCATGGAGTGCTCGACCCGCCAGGGTGAGTGCGTCGACGAAGTGCAGTGCCAGGGCGCGGCACCGGCTCCCAACTAGCAGTTACCAGGTCACGCTGAGGCTCGACTGGAACACCATCGAGCGATCGACGTCGCGATCCGTCTCTCTCGGTGGCGTCTCGAGCCGGCGACACGACACCCCGCGACACACCGACATCGGCGTGTCCTGGTGCGGCGTCATCGTCATGCGCCAGCCGAGGAACCACCCGATCCGGTGCGGGAAGCCGATCGGCTCCTGCAGCCGGTGATCGAGCATCAGGCCGAAGCCGACCTGACCCTCGACTCGTTTCGTATCGTCGGGGACGAACCGTTGCCCGAGCTCGTTCGATGCGGGCCGATACCAATCGTTCCACGCGACGCCCGCGCCGCCTTCGACATAGACGGCGAGCATCGAGTTGCCGCCGACGATCGACGAGCCGAGTCGGATCACCTCGACGCGACCGATCACGCCCAAGCGCTGCGCGTCGCCGACGGAGATGTCCGAGGGACCTCGCTCCGACAGCCACAGATAACTGTACTCGGCCTCGAGCGCGAACCGGTTCCATCGCCGGCCTCCCGCGACCGTGGCACCGAGGGCGGTGGCCTCGGCGCCGTCGCCGGAGACGTAGCCGACGGCGGTTCCGAGACGCGCCGTGTTACCCGTGGTCTCGTGAGGAGCCATCGGATCCTCGACGTAGTCTGCAGTCCTCGGATCGGCCCATCCGACACCCACTCCTGTGAAGGACAGGCACAGGCCGGCGACCGCAAGCTCGCGGATGTTCTTCACGTGGACCTCGACGGAGAAAACACGATGCAGATCACGTACCGCGAAGCGCGGCATCGAGCGCCTGTCGCATCGCATCGACAGGTGCCGGCATGTTCGTCCACAGCGCAAACGCACGCGCCCCCTGGTGCACCAGCATCCCGCGCCCGTCGAGGGTGGGATGACCGCGGTCGCGGGCGCGCTCCAGCAGGCTCGTGGTGCGGTGATAGACGAGCGTCGTCACCCACGCGCTTTTGGGGAGCGCATCGAGCGGAATGGTACCGGTCATCGCCTCGTCGGTCTCCGACAGGCCAATCGGCGTGGTGTCGACGACGAGATCCGCCCTCGCGAGCGCATCCCGCAGCTCGCTCCACGGACGAACGACCATGTTGGACCTCGCCACCACCTGCATCGGTTCGACCCACGACGCGCGATCGGGGTTGCGTGCGACCAGCTGAATTCTGGTGGCGCCACGCAGCGCGAACGCGACCGCACGTGCCGCACCGCCGACTCCGAGGATACAGACCTCGGGCGGGATCGCGCATCCCGCCTCCGCGAGGCTGTCGGTGAAGCCACCCTCGTCGGTGTTGTGGCCGATCAGCTGGCTCTCGGTGATCTGCAGGCAGTTGACCGCACCGATCGCACGCGCCGCTGGTGATAGTTGATCGCACAGCTTCGCGACCGTGACCTTGTGCGGGATCGTCACGCTCGCGCCGAGCGCCCGCGACGCACGAAGCCCGGCGACGATCGTCTCGAGGTGCGACGGCTCGACACCGAGCGGCACCAGCACCGCATCGATCCCGCGTGCGGCGAACGCGGCGTTGAGCATCTGCGGGCTGCACGAATGATCCACCGGCCAGCCGATCACCGCGGCGAGCCGGGTGGTCCCGCGGATCACTCGTGGGCTCCCATCGGCACCGCGAGCTCGGCGCCGTCGCGCAGCGCTTCCTCGAGAGCTTGTGTCGCATCGCGCATCAACCGCGAGATCGACAGCGGCTCTCCTGGAGAGGCACCAGAGACCGAGCCGGTGATCCTCGGCGGATACGTCTGCCCCGCGGCGCTGATCGGCACGCCGCTGGTAACTGCTCCCAGGATCCGGCGCGCCACTTCGGCGGCCCCGCCGAGGGTGGTGTACGGCAGCAGCACGAGGAACCGCTCGTTGATCTCGGTGGCGAGATCGATGTCGCGGATCGATTGAATCAACGCATTGCCGGCGCGTGCGCGCACGATGCCGAGCATGCCCGGTGGCGGTTCGACGTCGACGTCGACATCGACGGAGAACAGCGCGATCGCGATCGGATAGCCGTAGCGCTTGCTGCGCTTGATCTCGAGCTCGAACACACGCTCGAACGCATTGAATGGTTGTAGCGCACCGGGCTCGTGATCGACCATCGCGTCGAGACGCCCCCGCAAGTTCGCATCGCTCGTGCGTGCGGCGGGTGCATCGTGCCGCGCGCTCGCGAGGCGCGACGCGGCGAGCAGCACGGGTGCGAGCTTGTCGAGATCTAGCGGACGCGCCACGGCCAGATCCGCACCCAGCACGATCGCCTTACGCACGGCATCCACGGGCTTGCCGGAGAACGCGGCGATCACCACGGGTCGGCGTGGTGCGAGGGCGAGGGCGGTGTCGATCAGCTCTTCGCCGCCCGGCATGCCGACGAGTAGCACCTCGGCGATCCCGGTTCGTAACAACGACTTGATCTGCTCGATCCCGGTCTGCCCGCTCGCGGCCGCGGCGACCCTGTGGCCGGCGACCGAGATCGCTTGTTTGGCCGCGGCGATGTACGGCGGCTCGTCGAGGATCGCGATCGAGAGTGGCTCGATCGCGGGCAGCGCGGCGACACCCTCGACGACGTTGTCGAGTGATGGCTGGTACACGCTCGCGGCCGGCTGAGACTCCTCGAAGTTGACGTCGATGCTGAGCCCCGATGGATCCAGCTGCGAGTCCGACTCGTCGAGCTCGCGCGACGCTGGCGCGGCGGCTCGAGGCGGGGGCGTGGCCGGCGCGACCACGGGCTCGGGCCGCGATCCCGATTCGTCGAGCTCGAGCGTGAACGGTCGCGACGACACGTGCTCGGTGTCGAACTCGTTGGGGTTCGGACCCTCGGTCTCTGCGCGCAGCGGAATTCTGGGCTGGATCGCCGGGCGGCTCGGCTCCGATCTGGCGGCGGGCGGGAACGCCGGCGATGGACCGGGCCGCGGCGTCGCGCGCGTCGGCGGTGCCGAGATGGGAGGCAAGCCATCGGCATCGAGCGCGCGTCGCGGAAAGGGGTGCGCCGGTTCGGGGATCCGCGTTGCGGGTGGGCGCGTGCCGGGCGGCGGGCGCGGAGGAACGCGCGGCGCCGGGACGGTCGCTACTTCTTCGACATCGTCGAGGGCGATCTCGCTCGCGGCCCGCGATTCACGTGCGCGGATCACCGCGGCGCGCTCGGCACCCGGTGGTGGTTTCGGCGGCACGGTGCGCGGCGGAAACTTCGGGGTCTCGGTGCCCGGTGTCGGTCCTGGCGCGGCGCGCTTCGGTGGCGACAGCTTCGCGGCGGGCTTGTCTTCGGGCTTCTCCTCAGACGTCTCTTCGGGCTTCGCGGAGTGGCGCGCCGAGCTCTGATCGAGCGAATCGATCGCGGCCTCGAGATCGTTGAACAGATTCGAATGCGTCGTGGCGCGCTTGGGCTTGCCGCCACCTTGCGTCGCGGCACGCGGCGCCTTGCCACCCGGCCCCTGCGTCTTCGCGCGCGTCACTTCTCCACCTTCGCCGAAATTTCACCGCGCGCGAGCCGGATCTGCAACCGATCGCCCACCTCGACCTGCGCGGCATCGCGAATGATCGCCTCGCCCGACTTGACCACCGCGTAGCCGCGGTCGAGCACCGCGAGCGGCGACAGCGCGTGCATCTGCGACCCACACCGGCCGAGCTCGGCCCGCCGGTCTCCCAGCGACG
>JBBQJJ010000192.1:0-15374 GCA_038325805.1 Haliangiales bacterium | reverse complement strand
GAGGGCACGTACAAGGTTCGCGTGTTCTACAAGGATCGCTGGCTCGATCAGACCGAGTCCGTCACCGTGACGGCCAAGGGCAAGTCGGAGCCCACGATCAAGATCACCTCTTTCGGGACGAGCGCTGCACCGGCAGCAGAGAAGAAGCCGTAAGTGTTCTGGTCAAAGATCTGGTTCTTCCTGATCGCGGTCGCAGCGGCCGTCGGCCTGAGCTTCGCGCTCGTGATGCCGCGACCCGCGCAGACCGCATCGCGCAACGAAGAAACGCGGCGGCTCACCGTCGCGTGCGGTGTCGTCAACATCGTGCTCGAGGCCGACGCGCGCAACCGCGTCGATCTCGCCGGTAAGTTCGCCCGCAGCGAGGATGTCGAGCGCGAGCTCGCCGATGCCTCGGGCGCGGCGACGCTCGACGAAAAGCGCATGAAGCAGGTCCGCGCCGTCGGCGAGAAGGTGATGGAGGGTATCAAGGGTAAGCGGAACCCCGAGTGGGCGATCATGGTCGACAAGAAGGGCCGCGTCGTCGCGCGGGTTCGCGTCGAGGACACCGAGTTCGGCGACGTGCTCGCAGGTCGGCCACTCGTCGACGACGCGCTCGCCGGCTATCTGCGCGACGACATCTGGATGTTCGGCCGCACCACGTTCCTGGTCGCCGCGTCGCCGGTGGTCAAGGGCACCGAGTACGTCGGCGCCGTCGTGCTCGGACACAAGATCGATACCGAGTTCGCGAAGAAGATCGTCGGCAAGTCGCTGCTCGTCGAGCTCGGCTTCTACCTTCCGAAGGACACGATCGCGGCGACATCGCCGGCCGCACTCGAGCAAGCGCCGATGACCACGCGGATCGGCTCGCTGCTCGGCCCCGATCTCAGCAGCGACTGCAGCAACGACAACAACAAGCCGATGCCGCTGACCGCCGGCAGCGATTCGTACACCGCGCTGGTCGCGCGCCTCCCCGGTGAAGCCGGTGCTCGCGGAGCCTACTTCTCGGTGTTCTCGAAGCAGACAGCCGCGATCGGCTTCTGGGACACGGTCGGTGGCGTCACCAAAGACGACCTCGGCTTCGGCACCTTCCCGTGGGTCCTCGTCGGCGGCTTGTTCGTCGTCGCACTCGGCATCGGCATCTTCTTGATGCTGTTCGAGTCGGATCGACCGCTCAAGAGACTGACCGCCGAGGCGGTGCGGCTCGCGAAGGGCGAGGTCGAGCGGCTCGCCGAGGATGCACATCCCGGTAAGTTCGGTTCGATCGCGCGCAGCGTGAACATCCACATCGACAAGCTCGGTCGCGAAGCGAAGTCGGCGAAGAAAGACCTCGATCAGCTGCTCGGTCCGGCGCCGGAAGGCAGCCTCGGCACGATCGACTTGCTCGCAACCGCGCTACCGAGCGTGCGTCCCGGTGGTCCGGCACCTGCCGTCACGCCGCCGCCGATCTCGGAGTTCAAGTTCGGCGATTCGGGTCCGATGGCAGCGCGCCCACCCACGCCGCCGGTGCCACGCCCCGGAGGCTCGCCACGCCCGGGTACGCCGCCACCGGTGGCACCGCCGCCATCGCCAAAGACCACCGATCTGCTCGGGGGCTTCGACGCGACGCCGCGGCCGAACATCAGCACCGCCGCGACGCCACCGCTCACACTCGACGACGACATTCTCGGCGGTGTAGGCGCGACGCCTTCGCCGGGCCCGCTGCCGTCGGCGCCGGTCGATCCGTACTTCAAGTCGGTCTACGAACAGTTCCTCGCCGTCAAGAAGAGCTGCAACGAGCCGACGACGGGACTGACCTACGAGAAGTTCAGCGAGAAGCTGGTCAAGAATCGCGACGACTTGATCTCGAAGACCGGCTGCCGCGAGGTCAAGTTCACGGTCTACATCAAAGAGGGCAAGGCCGCGCTCAAGGCCACACCCGTCAAAGACGAGTAGCGCTCGTCCGGTATCCGGACACCAAGTACCTCGTCGTTTCCTTACGCGCCGCTGGCGGCGATGATCAGCTCGCGCAGCCGTTGCGCCTCGCCGAGTGCCTGGATCGTGGTCGGACGCTTCGCCGGATCCGGATCGCCGATCCGGTTCAGGTGCGCCTGGAGATCGTCGGCGATCGCGGGTGACTGGACGGTGATGTGCTGCGGCAGCAAGAAATCCTCGGTGCGCCGGGTGCCGGCCATCAGCACGTCGCGGGACCACGGCGTGCGTCCGCACGCGTTCTCGAACAGCACGACCGCACTCGCGTAGACATCCGCCGCCGGCGACAGATCGCCGCGCCGCTGCTCGGGAGCCATGTACGCGAGCGTGCCGATCGCCTCGCGCTTGCCCGTCGTGTTGCTGTGGCCCGCGGCATCGGGCAGGTGAGCGACGCCGAAGTCGCCGAGCATCACCTCGACGCCGGGACCGTCGACGTCGCGCCGGAACATCAGGTTTGCCGGCTTGAGATCGCAGTGGATGATGCCGCGGCGATGCGCGGCGACCAGCGCGGACAGCACCTGCGTGTGGCGCTCGATCACGCGGCGCAGCGGTCGCGCACCGCGCTCGCGCAGGACATCGCGCAGCGTGCCACCGGCGGCCAGCTCCATGACGATGCGGCGCGTCGCCTCGTCGATGTCGAGCACCGCGACGACGTTCGGGTGGCGCAGCGAGGCCATCACGCGCGCTTCGTGGAAGAACCGCGAGAGCGCGTCGGCGCGTTCGTGGCCGGCGAGGTGCGGGTGCAGGAGCTTGACGGCGACATCGCGCTCGAGCTCGGCATCGCGCGCGAGATAGACCACGCCGGTGGCGCCGCGACCGAGCTCGCGAACCAGGCGATAACGCGCACCGGCTTGCACGCCGGCGACATCACCGGCAGCGATCGTCTCACCGGCGACGGGAGCCGCGCGACCTGCGGTCTGGCGCAGCCGCTCGACGCGGACGCGGACGTTCGGATAGTCGACGTCGCGGCCGAGCACGATCTCGTAGTGCGAAAGCGCGCGCTCGTTGTCGCCGCGCTGCCGGGCGTGCTCTGCGAGCAGGTAGTGCGCGCGCAACGCGTACGCGTCCTCGGTGATCAGGACCTCGAGGTGGCTGATCGCGGTGTCGAGCTCGCCGCGCTGCTCGTAGCGCTCGACGAGCAACGCGCGCAGCGACGCCGTCGGTCCGACCGGAACTTCGGGCACGCCGAGTAGCTTCTCCGCCCACTCGATCGCGAGCCGCTCGTGACCGGAGGCCCACACGGCGTCGATCCTGAGCAGCACGTCGCGACTACCGACCTCGTCGCGCCGCTTGCCATTCGCGAGATCGGCGACGAGCTGCGCCAGGAACACCTCGTCTTCACTTCCGAGATGCTGCGGCTCGGGAACCGGCGCCGGCGCAGGTGCCGACGGGAGCTCCGGCTTCCTGCCGAACAAGCGACCCCAGAACCCCATCAGCCGACTTCGATCTCGTCGCCGTCGGCGACGATCCGGTCGCCACGGATCAGCTGGATGAGGACGTCCCCGAGGGGCTCGTTGTTGAACAACACGTCCTTGCTCGCACCGCGACCGAGCAGGGGGCGGCCGCGCTGAAAGATGATCACAAGGCCGAGTCCGAGCGGTGTGAGCTCGAGCTTGACGGTTTCCCTGCCGGCGATCAGCGCCACGCCGCGATCGAGTCCACCGGCGACCCGCAGGATCAGCCGCTCGCTCTCCATCACGAAGTCGACGTTGCATTCGTCGCCGAGCCCGAAGCGACCTTCGCCGACGAGCGGAACGCGCCCGGCGAGGGGCAGCCCGGCGACCGAGGTACCGTTGCGCGAATCGAGATCGCGGAGCAGGAACTGACTGCCGTCGCGCTCGATCTCGGCATGCTGTCGCGACACGCCACCGGCACGCAGCGTCAGATCGCAGAGCTGATCGCGACCGAGCACCAGCTTGTCGGCCGAGCACGCCACGATCAGCGGCTTGCCGCGGCGGCGCAGCTCGAGCTTGCCCGCAGTGAGCAGCGCCGTGTCGAGGTGATCGAGCTTGCGACGGTACTCGCCGGCGTGGGTCGCCGACGCCACGGCACGCACGAGCTCGACGCGCGCATCGTCGCGACGGCCGACCCGCATCGCGGTCTCGTAGTCGGCGAACGCGATCTTCTCGTCGCGCTGCTTGTTCGCGAGGTCATCCTCTTTCGAGAGCGCGTGCTCCATGCGCTCGACCAACCCGCCCTCCGAGTACGCGTTCGCCGCCGACAGGTGGTCGCCGATCGCCTCGAGAGCCTCACCCGCGAGTCCGTGCTCGTCGCCGGTGACCAGCAGATCGGCCGCCTCGCGCACGCGCGTTCGATCGCGCTCCGTCGCGATGCCCTCGGCCTTCGCCGATTCCCACAGCGCCTTGCCGAGTGCCGCGGCGGCCTGCTTTTGCAGCTCGGGATCCTCGCCTGCCCACCGCATCGCATCGCGCAGGGCACCGATCTCGGCGAGTCGACTGCCGGCGCGCGCCGCTCGTGCGAGGTGCATGCGTACGGCCCCGGCGTTCTCGCCTGCGAGCCCATAACGCTCGGCAGCGAGATCGACGTTCCCGGCCGCCTCGGCAGCCACCGCCTGGCGGTAGTCGGTGGAGAACATCCGCCGGAGAAAGCTCATGACGAGACCAACCCCGTGCTCGTCCTCGACCTGAGAGCCTCTGCGATGGCGCGTCGAGCACGAGCACGTGCAGCTGCACGAGTACGTGTCCGAGGACGATCCACGTCGCGAGTATAGCCAGGTGGGTCGACGCCGTCAGGGAGGGAGCGGTGATCCGAACTTCGCCTGGTAGTCCTTGCCGAGCTGCTCGTACGCCGCCTTGTCCTTGGTCCGCACGTACGCCTTCGCGAGCGTTCGCCAGGCCTGCTGCAGATCAGGGTCGACGGCGATCGCCTTCTTGAGCTGGTCGATGCCTTGTCGTGTCGCGGCCTCACTCCCCGGCTTGAGCGAGATCACGCCCGACAGATAGAGCGCCCACGAGTTCGCTGGTTGCGCGGCCAACGCCTTGGTGCACTGCGCGCGCGCGGCGTCGAGCTGATTCTGCCGGAGGGCGAGGTCGCATCGCGTGGCCGTGATCCCAGGTGCACCGGGCCACTTCCTCTCCGCCGCGGCGAGCTGCGCCTCCGCCGGGCCGAACTTGTTCGCGTACACCGTGGACAGCGCCGCCTGCACCGCCGCGACCAGCTCGGCTTCTTGCTCCGCCGTCACGAACTTCGCACCCTGCGGCACGCCGTAGCGAGCCCGGATCTTCGCGACCTGGGCTGCGGCAGGATCGTTGTCTAGCTTCGCCTTCGCCAGCGCCTCCTCGGTCCACGTCAGTGCGCCCATCTGGACGTACATCGCGAGGACCTTTTTCCACGCCTCGTCGATCTCGGCCTTCGACGGGAGATTGCCGATCTTCGCTTCCGCCAGCGTGAGCTCGCCCCGCGCGGACTTGACCTGCTTGGCCTCGTAGTACGACACCGCGATCGCGAGGTGCGGCGTGGGATCGCCTGCGGCGTACTCGATCGCCTTCGCGCACGCGCCCTTCCAATCCACCTGGGGAGGAGGAGGCGGAGGAGGTGCCTTCGGCTGCCCGGGTTTGGGCGGCGGACGCGGCTCCTTCGAGCGGGCGATCGCCGCGGGGCCTCCGATCGCGAGCATGATCTGGCAACGCGCTTGATGCATCGCCGCGTTTCCTGGATACGCGATCAACAAGTTCTCGAGCTCTGCGAGCGCGTCCTTCGTGTTGCCTTGCTGTGCGAGTGTCTGGATCCGCGAGAACTGATCGTACGCCGCCGGCGGGATGGCCTTCGCGGTGCGGCTGCCCTTGCCGGCATCGATCGCGATGCGCAGCCGCTTGGTCACCTCGTCCTTGCTCGCCGGCATCCAGCCACCAAACTCCGACTTCTCGATCGCCTCGAGGAGCTTCTTCGCGATCGTCTGATCGTTCTGCTCGGCGAGCTTCTCGTCGACGCCGATCTGCAACAGCTCGCGGTTGCGATCGGAGAACCCGACCTGCTTGGACTTGTAGATCGGGTTCTGGATCCACGTCGGATCCTGCTCGTCGATTGCACCGAGCGCGCCAGCGATCACGTGAAGCAACACGACCGTCTGCTTGTGCCGGCGGTGTGCGCCGAGCACCTCGGCGAGCTCGGCGCCCTTGAGATCGGGCAGGGTCGCCTTCAGCGCCTTCGCCTCCTGATCGGCCCAACCGCGCACGATGAGGTACTTGCCGAGCGGCTCTGCGCTGCCGAGCTCGCTCATCACCTTGGTCGCGACGTCGTTCGGCGCGATGTAGCCGATCACCCAGGTGACACCCTCGCCCTTGTCCGTCTCCGCGAGCGCGGCGGGTGCTGCACTCGGCTCGCCGGTGCGGGTCCAGTCGGAGACCTTGTCGATCGCGATCCGCACGCCGAGGAGCGGTGCGAGCAACTGACTCGCGTAGTCCGCCTGATCGATGATCTCCTCGCGCCACTTCGGCTGCGCGCGGACGCCGGCATCGACCCAGACGCGGACGTGGATCGTCTTCGCATCGCCTTCGCGCGGGCGACTGGCCTCCAGCGTGGCGGGCAGGTGTTTCGAGATGTCCGCCACCGGGCGGTCGTTGACGACCTTCGGGCCGCACGCGATCGCGCAGGCGATCAGCGCAAGAATCCAACGCATGCCGCGACTCTAGCGCGCTACAACTCACCCGTGCTGCTCGACGAACGGATCCTGGCTGATGGTCGCCACGCGAAGACCACGGGCACGCTCGTCGATGACGGCCGCCTGCTGATCGCCGACGACGGTGAAGGCGTGCTCGGGCACCTGTCGGTCGCCGCGATCGATCGCGTGATGGCGCGCTACGGCCGACCCCTCGAGGACGACGTCGCGGTCACCGATCCCGGCCTCGCGCTACCCGGTGGGTACCGGCTGCGTCGGCTCCACTACCACGCGGCCGTCGATGCGATGGGCCGCGACTACCTGGTCTGGGAGC
The DNA here is from genome assembly GCA_038325805.1 of Haliangiales bacterium. Lineage (GTDB taxonomy): Bacteria > Myxococcota_A > Polyangia > Haliangiales > Haliangiaceae > JABFXX01. The sequence goes on along the minus strand of JBBQJJ010000192.1, from coordinate 8,475 downwards.
GTCCCGACGGTGAGCCCCTCGCGGCAATCAGCCCCATGGTCACCGCGGCAATCCGCTACTTGGTGGCTCGCCTCGCGGGCGAACGTCCATCTCCTGAGTCCATCAAGGGTTAGCTACCCCACAAAAAACTGAGGGCACCGCAACTCGACACGCCAGGATCGGCACGGACAACTGTTGATAGCCCGATTGGCGACGAGGACTTGAGCGTGGCACGGCGGCTGCTATTAATGGACTTGGTATGCGGTCCTGGTTGGTAACTCTGTGCATGACGGTCGCGTGTGCGACCGCGTGGGCACAGTCCAGCCCGCTGGCGGACACCACCACGCGAGCGTGGAATTCGTCGACGACCGCGGAAGGCAAGCTGGTCCGCGCGTCGAAGGTCTGGAACGAGATCAACGTGAAGTTCCGCGCCGAGCTCGACGCCGCGCAGCGACTCAAGAACTCGCCGAAGTCGTGGCGCCGCGATCGCGAGCTGCGCGTCAAGCTCGCCGACGCCGAGGCCCTCGGTCGCCAGCTCGAGGCCGCAAGCGGTGACGTTCGCCGCGCCACCGAGCAACTCGCGGCCGCGCGCCGCACGCTGATCGCCGCGATCGACGCAGAGCTCGCGAGCAATCCAAATGCCCCGCGTAAGGCGCAACTCGATAGCGCACGCGCACAGGTGTTGCCGAAGACCAAGCGGGTCGCGCGCATCGTGCTGCCCGACATGCAGATCGATCCGTTGGCGGATCCGGAGGAGCTGGATCAACAGGCGAAGGCGATCCAGGCCGCCGAAGCGGAGCTCTCGAACCAGCTCAAGGGACTCGAAGGTCAGGCCAAGGAGCTCGAGCGGATCGCCGTGCTTCGCAAGCAGCACGATCGCTCGAACGAGATGGATCGCCGCGACGACAACAGTGCGCGCAAGGGCGCGACGCCGGGCACGGGTCGTGGAGCGCTCTCGGGAGAGGCTAGCGATGCCCCGAGCGCACCGCCGACCGATACAGGCCGCCCGGATGTCTCGACGTTCGAGGTCGACGCGACGGTCACGCTCGCCGAGATCGTGGACCCTTCGACGATCGAAGAGCTCAATCGCGCGCAGCGCAGCAATGACCCGAACAAGCGTGCGGCAGCTGCGAAGCTGACGCAGGATGCCGTGAAGAAGAAGTTGCAGCAGCTCCGCGACAAGCGCAAAGCCGTCGAGGATCGCGCCGCGAGCCTCCGCAAGTCGCGTTGACCCCAGGGTTCGCCTGTGTCGATCCTTCGACCAGGCGAGCGCGGTGCCAGGGGCGCTCGCCCTGCGACGGCGAGTTCACGACACTCAAGTGAGGTTGCGCAGAGGGATCAATTGATCGACGCGTGCTGATGGCGCGTGCAATGTCCCTGTTCCGCTACGGATCGAGCACGACTACTTGTTGTAGACGCCACCGAGATAGAACAGCGTGCGGCGGAACGAGGCGTCGTCGCCGCCGCCGAGGTCGCGCCAGTACGCGACGCGCGACTCGAGCGAGAACGTCGACGACAGCTGCTTCGCGAGCCGGATCTGAAACGAGCTGCGGTTCTCGTCGTCGAGTGTCGTGAAGGTCTGGTTCTGCAGATCCTTCTGCACGATCAAGCCATCGAGATACTGGTCGTACTGCAGCGTGATCAGGGCGGTACCATAGACGCTACCGAACAGCTCGCGCGTCGCGGACAGGTTGACGCGATGGCGCACCAGCGACTGGCCGTAGCTATTCGTGTCGGTGACGGCGAGCTGATAGCCGAGCGCGGCGACCAGGCCGCCGACCCAGGTCACCTCGGCACCGACCCGGTGATAGCGATCGCTGCGAGCGAGGGACGTCGGCGCCGAGCAGTCCGCCGGGTTGTCCGGCATCTCGTCATCGGCGCAGGCGTTGGCGAACGCGACGTCGTTGTACGACCGCGCCTCGACCCCCGCGAAGGCCGACAGCTCGAGGCTGCGCGTGCCGCCGGATTGTTGCCACAGCGTGACGTCGAGCCGCGCCGTCGCGCTCGGGCCGTACCAGTCGAACTTGTTGCACGGCTTGTAGACGAAGCGACGACCGCCGAACCCGAGCGTCAGCGCCGTGTCCTCGTCCTTGCGCATGATCACGAGGACGTCGCCACCGAAGGTCGCGAACGTGCGGTCGAGGCGGCGGCGATCGCACGGATCGATCCGCTCGGCGCCATCGTCGAGTGCGATCGCATCGGCGCCGCTGATCGAGAAGCCGATCGAGACCGGTCGCTGGCCGAGCGGGTGCAACCACTTGAGGTCACCCGCGAGCAGCGCGACGCTCTCGGACTGCGCGTTGGCGTTGCCGACGAGCCGGGCATACGACGCCGCGTGGATCAGGAAGCCACCGCCGGCGATCCGGCCGCGGTGATCGAGCTTGGCTCCCGCACGCCCGACCGGCGATGTGAGCTCCGCGGCGTCGACCCCCGGGCCAGTCTCGACGCGCTGGACGTTCGAATCGACCTCGGCCCCGGCCTCGGCCTGGACGGTGGTCGAACTGTCGGCGCGCGAAATCCCCGTCGCAACAAGGACCCAAAAAACGCACAGCGCCGCGCGACGCATCGTCGCAGCCTATCCCATGCGCCTCGTGGTATGTGACCGCCCATGCGGTTCGCCTGCGTTCTCGTGCTCTGTCTCGCTGCCATGGCCTGCAAGGGCGACCGCGAGAAGTGCGAACAAGCAGCCCGGAACTACGCCACGCTGACCTTCTGGGAGCGTACCAACGGCGAGATCGCGCAGCTGCCCGCCGAGAAGCGCGAGGGCGTGCGGAAGAAGAGGCTCTCCGAGTTCACCAACGAGCTCGAGACCAAGATCGATACCGTGGTCTCGCAGTGCCAGTCGGCGAACAACGAAGACCAGGTCGACTGCATGATCGCCGCGAAGACGGCGAAGGCCGCGATCGAGTGCGCGGACCTCGTTCCGAAACAGTGAGTCGACGCTCGAGCGTCTAAACGTCGGACGAGATGTTGGAGTGCAATCCTGCGATCGCGCGTGAGAGCGTGAACCCGTTGCGTTAGCGGCGGCGCTTGTCGTCGTCGGACTGCTTCGTCTGCGGACCGGGCGCCGGTCGATTCGGGTCGCGCGATGACGGGCGTTGCGCGGCGGGACGCGGCTGGTATCCCGGGCGCTGCGGACGCGGCCGAGGCTGGTACCCCGGACGACGCTCCGGACGCTGATACGTCGGGCGCGGCTCGTAGCCCGGCCGGGCGTTGGCGTCGATCACGACCGCCGGCGTGACCACCACGGTCGTGACCGTCGGCGGAGCGACGACGACCGTCGGCTCCACGACGACGTGGTTGGTGACGACCACTTGGCCACCGCTGTCGCCGAACCGCGTGGTGTCGCGCCAGCCACCACCACGCCACTGCCACTCGACGCGGGTCGAATTCCACTCCCACCGACCCACGGCCCACTGCGCACCGTCGAACGGGGCAGGGCCCGGGCTCTCGAGCCGCAGCTCCGGCATCGGCGGGCGCAACTTCGCGCCATAGCCGATCAGCGTGCTCACCACGGTCTGACGGATCCGCGTCGCTGCGTTCGCGCGGCGTAGCTTGAGCTCGGCGAGCTCGCGCGCTACCTGGTCGCGCCGCGCGCGTTCGATCGCTTCGCGGTTCTCTCGCTCTGCACGTTGCGCCTCCCACCGCGCGAGCCTCTCCTGCGCGCGTTGCTCCTCGAGGCGTTGCTTGCGGGCGCGCGCGTCGCGAGCGATCTGATCCAGCGCGCGCTGGCGCTCGAGCTCCTCGCGATCCTGCTCCATGCGGATCCGGATCAACCGCTCGCGCTCGGTGCGCTCGATCTCGAGCTTGATCAGCAGTCCGGCCTGGAGCTCGCGATCGCGCTGCGCCTGTGCACGTGCGATTCGACCACGGCGATCCGGATCGGCGTGACCGTGGGTGACCAGCCACGCGATCAACGTGAGCCGCCAGCGGATCGAGACTTCCTTTTGATAGATCAGCAGATCTGCACGCGCGCGCGCCGGCGCTTCGGCTTCCCACGCGACCGCGTACGCCATCTCCTCGGCGCGCTCGGCTCGCTCCTGTTCGATCAACAACCGCTCGCGGCGCTCGATCTCGGCAACCGCGTCGTGCTCGCGACGCCGCGCCGCGTCTTCCGCCTCGCGCTGACCTCGTACAGCCGCTGCCGCGTCGGCCTTGCGACGCAGCTCGACGTCGACGCGCAGCTCGGCTTCGCGCTGCCGCGCGAGCTCGGCGCCGCGACGCGCTTCGGCTTCCGCCCGCGCTCGTGCCTCGGCTTCCAGCCGCTGCTGTTTCGCCAGCGGATCGGCGCCGTACGCGACGAGCCGCTCGGTCAGCCGACCACGCGTGCTCACCGCACCGACGTAGACCACCTGCTTGCGCTCGGCCGCTTCGACCCCGAGGTCCCGCTCGCGCGTCACCGCATAGAAGGCGGTGACGTTGCGATCATCGGCAAGGGCGGTGATCGCGCAGACGCCATCACTCGGCAACACCACGCGGACGCGCGCCGGGAACGTGCCCTGCCCGTAGTCACCCGGCGGTAGCTCGGTCACCGGCGGCACTTCCAGATCTGGCTGCGGCGCGGGTTCTTCGCTTCGCACGACGACCGGTGCAGGCTGCACCTCGAGCCGCCCGATCGGCGTCACCACGCGTACGCCGAGAGGCCGCGCCACCACGACCGCGTTTGGCGGTGGCTGGGTGACCGCCCGTGCGTAGATCGCGGCCTGGTGCTCGCGCGCTCTCGTTAGCTGCGTCAGCCGCTGCTGTTTATAGTCCTCGAACGCCTGGCCGACCTGACCGCTGCGCTCGTCTACACCGGTGCACGCGACCTTCCAGTCGACGAGCTGCGCCCGTGGCACGCCGATGCGCAGCTCGAAGTCATAGGTGCCACGAGGCAGCGGCATCCCACCACCGCCCGGCGCCGCGCTGACATCGGATGCACCGTCACCACGCGTGGTGACCGCGCCGTGACCGGTACCGACCTGCTCGGTGCGAATGCCGCGATTGACGGCACACCCACCTGCGAGCACCAAGGGAAGCAAGAAAGACCCGCGCATGTAACGGCCGAGCTAGCAAAGGGTTGGCCACGGCGGGTCTCGCGGATCTCGCGGCTTCCGGGGGAAGCCTGGCCCTCGACTTGCCACAGTTCCTCGGCATGCAGGACCGCCTCGAATGCAATACCGACTACTTGGCCCTTCGCCGTCAGGCTCACACGACCCTCGCCGACTCGATCCGTGAACGCGGAGTCACGAATCGGTCCACCACACTCGTAATCAACGCATCACGCAACTCGCGGTTCGCAGTGAGGCGCTGGTGGCTCGCTCTCGCGCTCGCCGTCGCCGCGTGTGGTGGCGGTGGGGGCAAGAAGCCCGACACGTACGCCAAGGCGAGCGACGCCCAAGGGGACTGCTGCCAGCATCTCCAAGGTGGCGCCCGCGATCAGTGCCTCGCCGGGATCATCCGCGTGGACGACGTCGAGATCGCCCGCAACGACACCAACCAGGCGACGTACGCGTGCGTGGTCCAGCACTTTCAGTGCAATCCCGAGACGGGTCACCCGACACAACAGAGCGCGCAAGCGCAGCTCGAATGCATCCAGGATCTCTAAGCTCACCTCGGTTGACCTCGATCTTCCGGCTTCGCCGGAAGACTCTGTCCTCCAGGCTGAGCTCTGGAACACCCCGTTCCCCATCATTCGCTGGTCGAAGGATCGACACAGGCGAACTCTGGGTTAGTAGACGTTTGCTGATCGCACAGAAAGGTCGAGGTCAACCGACGTGCGCTGTGGGGTAGACTCGACGGATGTTGCGCCGTGACGATAGCCGAGCGCAGGTGCTCGCGCGCCGCGTCGGCTGGCTCGATCGCAATCGACGCGAGCTCTCGCTCGCGGTCACCGCGGTGATCTGCCCGCTGCTCCTGCTTCGAGGGCATGCGTCGCTCGCCGACTACGTCACCTCGGAGTGGCCACGGCTGCCTTCACTTCTGATCGCGTTCGTCGTCAGCGTCACCGTCTGGGTGATCACCGAGACCGCGTTCGCGTGGCTGACGGCGGTGTGGGAGACCGATTGCGTGGCGCTGATGCGGCAGCACCACATCCCGCCCGCGCGACTCGTGCGCCGCCGAAAATGAAGACGGCGGCCGAAGCCGCCGCTGTCACGGGTCCAACCGGGTTGGACCGACGGAGAAGCTGGACTAGAAGTCCATGCCGCCCATGCCGCCCATGCCGCCCATCCCGCCCATGCCGCCACCACCGTGGCCGCCGCCGGCCGGAGCCGACGATTCCTTCTTCGGACGCTCGGCGATCATCGCCTCGGTCGTCAGGAGGAGCGCCGCGACCGAGGCCGCGTTCTGGAGGGCCGTGCGAACGACCTTGGTCGGGTCGATCACGCCGGCCTTGACGAGGTCGCCGTACTCGAGCGTCGCGGCGTTGAAGCCGAACGAGCCCTGGCCCTCTTTGACCTTCGAGACGACGATCGATCCGTCGACACCCGCGTTCGCGGAGATCTGACGAAGCGGCTCCTCGAGGGCGCGACGGACGATGTTGACGCCGAACATCTGCTCCTCGGAGAGCTTCACCTTCTCGAGGGCCGACTGCGCGCGGATCAACGCGACGCCGCCGCCGGGGACAACGCCCTCTTCGACAGCCGCGCGAGTGGCGTGCATCGCATCCTCGACGCGCGCCTTCTTCTCCTTCATCTCGATTTCGGTGGCCGCGCCGACGCGGATCACCGCGACGCCACCGACCAGCTTCGCGAGGCGCTCCTGGAGCTTCTCGCGATCGTAGTCAGACGTGGTGTCCTCGATCGCATTGCGGATCTGCTTCACGCGCGCCTCGATGTCGGGCTTCTTGCCCGCGCCATCGATGATCGTGGTGTTGTCCTTGTCGACCGTGATGCGCTTCGCGGTGCCGAGGTCCGTCAGCGTCAGGTTCTCGAGCTTGAGGCCGAGATCCTCGGTGACCGCTTGGCCGCCCGTGAGGGTGGCGATGTCCTTCAGCATCTCCTTGCGGCGATCGCCAAAGCCCGGCGCCTTGACGCCGCAGATCTGCAGCGTGCCGCGGAGCTTGTTGACGACCAGCGTGGCCAGTGCCTCGCCGTCGATGTCCTCGGCGATGATCACGAGCGGCTTGCCCTGCTTGGCAACCTGCTCGAGCACCGGGAGGAGCTCCTTCATGTTGGAGATCTTCCTCTCGTGGATCAGCACGTAGCAGTCGTTGAGGACGACTTCCATGCGCTCGGTGTCCGTCACGAAGTACGGCGACAGGTAGCCGCGATCGAACTGCATGCCTTCGACGACATCCAGCTCGGACGTCATGGTCTTGGCCTCTTCGACCGTGATCACGCCTTCCTTGCCGACCTTCTTCATCGCGTCGGCAATCATGTTGCCGATCTCGACGTCGCCGTTCGCGCTGATCGTGCCGACCTGCGCGATGTCTTCCTTGCCCTTGGTCGGGGTCGAGATCGCCTTGAGCTGCTCGATGATCGCCGTGACGGCGGTGTCGATGCCGCGCTTCAGCTCCATCGGGTTGTGACCGGCCGCGACGAGCTTGGAGCCCTCGCGATAGATCGACTGCGCGAGCACGGTGGCGGTGGTGGTGCCATCGCCGGCGTTGTCGGAGGTCTTGGAAGCGACTTCCTTGACCATCTGCGCGCCCATGTTCTCGAACCTGTTCTCGAGCTCGATCTCCTTGGCGACGGTGACGCCGTCCTTGGTGACCGTGGGAGCGCCCCACGACTTCTCGATCACCACATTGCGACCGCGCGGGCCGAGGGTGACCTTGACGGCGTTGGCAAGCGTGTCGACGCCAGCGAGGACGCGGGTGCGAGCCTTCTCGTCGAAGATAATGTCTTTGGCAGCCATGTTCTTGATTCCTTACTTCTCGATGACGCCGAGGACTTCGTCCTCGCGAATGATGATGTGATCCACGCCGTCGACCTTGATCTCGGTGCCGGCGTACTTGCCGAACAGGATCCGGTCGCCCGCCTGTACGTCGCACTTCACGAGCGTGCCGTCTTCCAAGCGCTTACCGCTACCGACAGCGATCACGTTGCCCTCGAGGGGGCGCTCCTTTGCGGAGTCCGGAATGATGATGCCACCACGGGTCTTCTCGACCTCTTCGACACGGCGAACCAGAATGCGGTCCTGAAGCGGACGGACGTTCATTTGACTTCTCTCCTAAGCGGCTGGGTTGAGGGGACGTTTGTTAGCACTCGCCTCAGCCGACTGCTAACAGTCGCGTCTTTAAGATCGCCAGCACACCCGCGCAAGGGGCTTACCGGTCGAATTCGTTGATAACTACACCGGGAGTGGCCGTCGGCGATCTCCCGACACGCATCACGGGAGTGAAGGCGATTCCGGAGGGGTCCTAAGCAGGGAGAACCAGTGGCGAACTTGAAACCAACGGGAACTAGCCGAAGATCAGATCATGGACCTGACGTTGGCTGCTTCCGTGGATGAGTTCTTCCACGAGGTCGTGACCGAAGCGCTGGAAGACAGCCGGGTCGACGCCTCCGAACC
>JBBQJJ010000191.1:0-15434 GCA_038325805.1 Haliangiales bacterium | reverse complement strand
GACAACCGCGTCGCCGTCGCCGTCACACCGACGCGAGGAACACGCGCGAGCTCGGCCGTCTTCGCCGACGACACCGCGGCATCGATCGATGCTGCCGATCTCGCCACCGCGGGAGACACCTTGCCGGCGCGCGAGGCCGCGACATCCGCCGTCAGACCGCCGTTCGTGAACAGCGCGTCGAGATCCTTCTCGAAGGACGCCATCGCGGCGCCCTCCGCGGGCTGCGGGGCAGGAACAGGAGCGGGTTGCGCGTACGCAGACGCAGACCACAGACCGGCGAGCACGCTCGCGATACCGATTCGCATGGTCGGGACGGAAGCACCAGACGTGCCACTCGGCAACCCACGAGGCTGCCTGCGAACACAGCAGCGTACCGGGTTTGGTGTCGGGGGCCCTTACAACGGAGCAGTCACGTTTCGTGACGGGCATGGTCACGTTTCGAGGCCGATCTGCCCCTGAAAGCCCATTAACAGTAGAGTTGCAGCATGGCGTCGCAGGAAACGGTCGCGCGGGTGCTGGCTGGCACGTCGTTGGCAGAACCCGCGCCCGTGACCGAGGAACAACGACCCGAAACTGCGTGGCAGACGCAGCGCGATCGGTTCTTCCTCTCGGAGGCTCGCCGCTTCACGATGCTCACGATCGGGCTCGGCGTGATCGTCCAGGCGACGATCCTGTTCATCCTGTGGGAAGCGGACTATCCGAGCTGGCGGATCTGCGCGCTCGCCGGCATCTATCTCGGCTTCGTCACCGTGCACCGATTGATCCTCGGCTCGACCAAGGATCCGTCGCAGACGGCGAGCGCGTTCATCATGATGAACGTCGCGGCACAGCTCTTCATCGTCGGCTCCGCGTCGCTGACGGGCGGCGTGTACTCGCCGTTCATGCCCAACGCCGCGATGCCCGCGCTGATGTCGCTGCTGTTCTTCGGCCCGCACGCGGTGTCGCGGTGGATCGCGCTCGGCAACGGCCTGCTCGTGATCGCGATGGTCGCGCTGCCCACCGAGGTCGTCGGGCCCGCCCTGCCAACGGTGCACTACACCACGACCGTGGTGATCGCGCTCGCGTGGAACCTCTTCATGCTGCATCTCCTGGTCGGCAAGCTCTCCGTGGTGGCCAGCCGCGCAGGCGAGTCGATCTCGTGTCTCCGCGAGGAGCGGCTGAGCGACGCCGAGGCGCGGCTGCACCGGCTGCAATCGGTGGGTGCGAAGGTCGCCCACGAGCTCAAGAACCCGCTCGCGTCGATCAAGGGTCTCTGCCAGCTGGTCGCGCGCACGCCCGAGAGCGAACGCACGCAGGAGCGCCTCGCGGTGGTGTCCTCGGAGATCAGCCGGATGGAGACCATCCTCCACGAGTACCTGTCGTTCTCGCGGCCGCTCGAGGACATCATCCCGGAGCCGATCGATCTGTCGGCGCTGTCCCGCGACGTGCTCGACGTCCTCGACGGTCGCGCGCAGCAAGCCGGGGTGTCGCTGTCCCTCGAGGGCAAGGCCGCCCCAGTCACCGGCGATCCGCGGCGTCTCAAGGAGGCGCTGATCAACCTGGTGATGAACGCGATCGAGGCCACGCCGAGCGGTGGCCTGGTGGCGCTCAAGATCCGCGATGCCGCCGAGTCGGCCATGCTCGAGGTCCGCGACAGCGGGCGCGGCATCAAACCCGAGGAGCTCGAGCGGCTCGGCACCTCGTTCTACACGACGCGCCCCGACGGTACCGGGCTCGGGGTGGTGCTCGCCCAGGGCGTCATCACCCAACACGGCGGCTCGCTCGCGTACGTCTCCACGGTCGGCAAGGGCACCACGGCGACGATCACGCTGCCGTTCTCGCCCAAGGCCGTCCCCGAGCTCGTCAAGTCCGACGTCCAGCCTGCGCTCGTCGAGGCGCGGGCATGACGAGCGTGTTGCTCGTCGACGACGAGCCCGGCGTGTTGTTCACGCTGTCCGAGCTGATCGCCGACCGCGGTCACCGCGCGATCACCGCGCGCAACGGCACCGAGGCGCTCGCGAAGCTCGACGATGCCGATGCCGTGATCACCGATCTGTCGATGCCCGGCATGAGCGGGCTCGACTTGATCGCGCAGATCGCGCAGCGCGATCCATCCCTACCCGTGATCCTGTTGACCGCGCACGGCAACGAGCGCGTCGCCGTCCAGGCGATGCGGCAAGGCGCCTACGACTACATCGCGAAGCCGTTCGACATCGACGAGGTCGGCGTGATGATCGAGCGGGCGCTCGAGACCCGGCGCCTGCGTGTCGACAATCGCAAGTTCGTCGCCGAGCAAACGCTCGGCAAGCGGATCATCGGCGACTCCAAGCCGATGCGCCGCCTGCTCGAGGCCACGCAGCGGATCGCGTCGCGCGACGTCACCGTGCTGGTGCGTGGCGAGACCGGCACCGGCAAGGAGCTGTTCGCCGAGTTGCTCCACGTGCAGTCGCCGCGGGCGAACAAGCCGCTCGTTCGCTTCAACTGCGCCGCCCTGCCCGCGGAGCTCGCGGATGCGGAGCTGTTCGGCCATGTCCGCGGCGCGTTCACGGGCGCCACGGCCAGCCGCGCGGGCTTCTTCTCGCAGGCCGATGGAGGCACGCTGATCCTCGACGAGGTCGGCGAGCTCCCACCCGCGATCCAGGCAAAGCTGCTGCGCGCGCTTCAGGAAGGTGAGATCCAACCGGTCGGCAGCGGACGGATCGAGAAGGTCGATGTTCGCGTCGTCGCCGCGACCAATCGGGACCTCGCCGCCGACGTCAAGACCGGCACGTTTCGCGAGGATCTGTACTACCGGCTCGCCGTCGTCGAGCTCGTGGTGCCACCGCTGCGCGAGCGCAAGGAGGACGTTGCTCCCCTCGCCCACGAGTTCGCGCGCCGCTACGCCGACCGCTTCGGGCTCGGCTCCGTGACGCTCGAGCCCGCGCTGATCGATGCGCTGACCCGCGCCGACTGGCCGGGCAACGTGCGCCAGCTCGAGAACACGATCGCGCGGCTCGCCGCCCTGTCGACCGGTGGCCTGATCACGCTCTCCGACTACCAGTTCGCGAGCGGTGCACCACAGACGGCAGAGACACCGCCACCGGTCGAAGCGGATCCCGGTGACGAGCACGCCGCGCCGGTCGACGCGCGCCACGGACCTTCGCTCAAGGAGCAGGTCGAGGCGTTCGAGCGCGGCGTGGTCGCGCGCGCGCTCGAGAGCCCCGGTGGCAAACAAACCGAAGCGGCGCGCCGGCTCGGAGTCTCGCGCGTCACGCGGATCGACAAGATGAAGAAGTACCACCTCAGTACAAAGCGGTGAGCGACGGCAACTACAGCGCGTTCGGAGAGGCCGGCGATGAAGTACTCGCCGTGCTCAACGCGTTCGGCGAGGCGCTCGACGGTGATGGCGATCCGCTCTCCGCCCTACCTGATTCCGCTCGCGATGCAGGCGCCGCGGTGGTGCACGAGGTCCGCGCCTTCGAGGCCCGCGTCGGGCAACGCACCGGCATCGCCGCCGAACGCGTCGCTTTCGGGGGGACGGCGATCGAGCTCGGCCATCGCGGCCGCTTCGCGCTCGCTCCTCGACACGGCGATGCCGCCGAGCGCGTGGCGCAGGTCCTCGCCGAATTGATGATCGCGCTTGGCGCCACCCACGTTCGCCCCCGCGATTGAACAGATCGACTGGTCAGTTCGCCTCGCAGGCGACGCGCGGAGCCACTGATCACCGCGCAGTTCGCTGGCGTACGATGACGCGTGGATCTCCCTCCGACGTTACCGATCAGCGACACCGACGGCGACCACTCCGGCGCCACCTACGGTCGCTTCATTCCCCTCGGAGTGCTCGGTCGCGGTGGCATGGGTGTGGTGTTGCGTGCGAAGGATCCGGAGCTCGATCGCGAGGTCGCGATCAAGGTCCTGACCTCGATGACTGCCGACGCCGCCGTGCGATTGCAGCGCGAGGCGCAAGCGATGGCGAAGCTGTCGCATCCGAACGTCGTCGCCGTGTACGAGATCGGCCAGCTCGGCGACGGTCGCTTCCTCGCGATGGAGCTCGTCGAGGGCACCACCTTGCGGCAGTGGCTCGAGGTCGATCGCCCGTGGCGAGAGGTCGTCGCGGCGTTCGTCGCGTGTGGTCGCGGGCTCGCCGCGGCACACGCGGCCGGGCTCGTCCATCGCGACTTCAAACCGGACAACGTGCTGATCGGATCGGATGGCCGCCCGCGCGTCACCGATTTCGGGCTCGCCGGAATCGAGGCCTCGGTGGCCGGAACGCCCGCATACATGGCTCCCGAGCAATGGACCGGCAAGGAGGCCGACGCGCGCGCAGACGTGTTCGCGTTTTGCGTCTCGTTGTGGGAGGCCCTCTACAAGGTGCGGCCGTTCGGCGATCCCGACGATCCGGACAATGTTTCGCCCACGCGGACTGGCAACTCCGCCACCGGCGACGCGCATCGCGAGCGCGTGCTCGCCGGCGAGATCTGCGAGCCAGGTGACCACGCCGTCGACAGCTCGATCGAGGTGGCGCTCCGCCGCGGGCTCGCGCGCGATCGCACCGAGCGCTGGTCGTCGATGAACGCGTTGCTCGCCGAGCTCGACCGCAGGCCGAAGCGACGCTGGCCGTGGCTCGCGGGTGGCGTGCTGGCCGCCGGTGCGCTCGCTGGAGGTATCGCGATGACAACGTCGCCGGAGCCCGCGATCGATCCGTGTCCGGATCCAGAAGCGCAGCTCGCGTCGGCGTGGAATGCAACGATCGCGACCAAGCTGCGCGAAGCCTTCACCAAAGCTGCCCCCGCGATCGCCGAGGATACCTTCAAGCGCGTCAGCGAATGGCTCGACGGCTACGCGAAGGAATGGCGCGAGGCCAGCATCGCCGCGTGCAGGGCGACATTCGTCGACAACACGCAATCGCCGCAGGTGCTCGAAACGCGCGTCGATTGTCTCGACGATCGGCGACACGACCTCGCCACCCTGACGTCCTGGCTCCTCGTCGCGGACCAGGACGTCGTGACGAGCGCCGTCAACAAGATCGGCGCGCTCGACCCGATCGCCTCCTGCGCGGACAGCGGGTACCTGAGCATGCACGTCGGCCCGAAGGATCAGGAGCTGCGCAAGAAGCTCAACGATCTCTACTTCGAGATCGGCGAGTCTTACGGCTCGGAAGGGCGCGTTCCCTCGGCCCAGCGACAAGCGGGCGCCGAGAAGCTGCTCGAGCGGGCGCGTGCACTCGGACACCTGCCGATGACCGTTCGCGCGCTCGGCGAAGCGCAGGACGCGGCCTCCGACAACTCCGATCAAAAGACCAACGAGAAGCACCTGCGCGAGCTGGCCCAGCTGTCCGCGGAGCTGCACGAGGACGGCCGCGCCGCGCGAGCATGGAGCGATCTGGTCCGCTTGCTCGTCGAGAGCCGGCGGCTGGACGAGGCCAAGATCCTCGAGCCCGTCGCGGAGGCCGCGGTCGTCCGCGCGGGCTCACCGGCCAAGGTCCGCTACGTGTTCCTTGCCACCGTCGCGATCCGCAAGATGTACGAGGGCGACTACCCGGGGGCGATCGCAGGGCTCGAAGCCTCGGTCAAGGCGGCCGACACCGACTCGCGGCGCGCGCCGATCCAGCTGATGCTCTCGCAGGTCATCTACATGAAGGACGGGCCGAAGGCGGCGTTGCCGCTCGCCCAGCAGAGTCTCGCGTTCTCCGAGAAGGCGTATGGCAAGAACCACCCGCAGGCCATCAACGCGAAGCACTTGATCGCCCAGTACCTCAGCGAGGGATCCGACCTGACGAACGCGGCGAAGATCGAAGCCGAGGTCGTCGCGATGCGCGAGGGGCTCTACGGCCCGAACCACCGCGACGTCGCGATCGCGCTCCACCTTCTCGGCAACATCGAGAAGGAGCGCGGAAATTTTCCCGCGGCACGCAAAGCCTACGAGCGAGCCATCGTGATCTTCGACGCCAACCGCGGTCCGGTGGACGCCGCGCTCAGCCGCGGCAACCTCGCCGTCGTGCTGGCAGATACCGACGGCATCGCCACGGCGCGGCCGATCTTCAAGCGCGCCGTCGAGGACCTCACGACCGGCAAGGGGCAGCTCCAGTACCAGGTCGCGATCGAGGTCGACTTCGCATATCGGCTGCTCGACGCGAAGCTGTGCGACGAAGCGATGCCCTTGCTCGACCACGCGATCTCGGTGCTACCGAAAATACGGATTCGCCAGTTGCCCCAGACCCTCGAAGCGTCCGCACACTGCGACATCGAAGCGAAGCGGCTCGACGTCGCGCAGGGCAAGCTCGAGCGCGCACGCAAGCTGTGCACCGAGGTCGAATGCCCGCCACCGGTGCCGCCGATGGTCGCGTTCAAGCTCGGGCGCCTGCTGATCGCCCGTGGTGCCGACCGCGCGCGCGGCCAGGTCCTCGTCGACGAGGCGAAGCAGGAAGCGACCGCGCAGGGCGACAAGGATCTGCTCTCCGATATCGAGCACTGGGAGAAAGCTCGGTTACGCTAGCGCGGTGGGAGAGACCACACCGAGAGTAAGCAACCCTGGCTCGGCAGTCCGCGGCGACTTCATGCTCGTCGCCGGGCACGGGCAGCTGCGCACGCAGCTCCTCGACAAGGACGAGCTCGTGATCGGCCGCGATCCGAAGTGCGATGTGGTGATCGATCACGCGGCACTGTCGCGGCGTCACGCGGTGCTCCGGCTCGGTCCCCCGACGACGATCCAGGATCTCGGCTCCACCAACGGCGTCCGCGTCACCGGTAAGACCACGAGGGGCGGAGACCCGATCGTCCTCGATCCCGGCGAGACGTTTCACATCGGCGGGTTCTCGTTCAACCTGGTCGGGCGCGCGCAGACGTACACATCGATCAGCTCCTCGGAAAAAGACAAGTTGCGCGTCGACGATCCCACGCCCACGGGCGTGCCCGGGTTCGTCCGCGAGGTCGCGAACAGCGCGACGAGCGTGTTGATCCAGGGCGAATCGGGCGTCGGCAAGGACGTCCTCGCTGAGACGCTGCACGCGCTCTCCGGGCGCACCGGCGACCTCGCGCGGATCAACTGTGCCGCCCTCGCCGAACAGCTGATCGAGAGCGAGCTGTTCGGCTACGAGAAGGGCGCGTTCACCGGCGCGGTGACGAGCAAGGTCGGCCTGCTCGAATCGGTCCAGGGCGGTACGGTGTTCCTCGACGAGATCGGCGAGCTCTCGCTCGGCACGCAGGCCAAGTTACTGCGGGCGATCGAGGCGCGCGAGATCCTGCGGCTCGGCTCGACCAAGCCGGTGATGATCGATGTGCGGTTCATCGCGGCCACCAACCGCGATCTGCCCACCGAAGTGGCGGCGAAGCGATTTCGTCAGGATCTCTACTTCCGGCTCGACGGCATCACGCTCGTCATCCCGCCGTTGCGCGATCGCCGCGATCGCATCCCCACCCTCGCCCTCCGCTTCTTCGACGCCGCGAACAAGACCACCGCACGCCTGTCGCCCGCGGTGTTCGAAGCGCTCCACGCGCACGACTGGCCCGGCAACGTGCGCGAGCTCAAGGCGGTGATCGAGCGCGGCCTGCTCCTGTCCCGCGGTGGCGAGTTCGGCGTGCAGCACCTGGCGTTCTCGCCGCGCGTCGACGCGCCGAGGCCCAAGGTGGCGCCGGCGATCACGCCGAACCTGGAGCCTGTCTCCGACGACGACGTGCTCGCACACCTGACACCGGAGGAGCAGACGCAGCGGCGCGAGCTGATCGCGGCGCTCGATGCGTGCTCGGGAAATCAGACCCGCGCTGCCAAACTCCTCGGCATCTCGCGGACGACGATGGTGAACCGGCTCAAGTTGTTCCGGATCTCGCGCCCGCGCGGCTGATCACTTGCAGTCGTGCTCGAAGGCCTTGATGCCGCCGAACTCGCCGATGAACTTGAGCGCCTTTTTGTCGAGCGTCATCTTGAACACCGCCGGCACCTTCTTGCCGCTGCCGCTGCCGCTCTCACCGTCGAAGGTCATCGCGGTGGCCGAGGCCTCCTTGCCCTTCATGTTGATCCAGCCGCCCTGGTTGTCGTAGCCGGTCAGCACCCAGCCCTTGGACACCGGATCGACGCCGAACATCGCCTGAGCGGTGAACGCCGGCTGGCTCTTGGTCTTCTGCGTCTCGAACTTGAACGACATCCAGAAGCCCTCGAGCTCCTTCTTGACCGTCAGCTTGCCGCTGACCTTCTCGTTGGCCTGGTTGGTGGCCGAGCACGTCCACGTCTTGATCCAGTCCTTGGTGACCTCGAGCTCTGTCGCCGGGGTCGGCTTCGTCATCGCCGGCGGGGGCGGATCCTTCGCGACCGGGACTTCCTTCTTCGCCGGCTGAGCAAACGCCATTCCGGCACCGAGCAACGTCACACCGAATGCAAGCTTGTTCATACCCATCTCTCCTTACGTCGCATCCTAGTTCACTCGACAGGGTTCCGCTGATGCCGAGCAGCGGTCGGAGGTCTTGCACGAAACGCCAACGACCCCTTCGCCATCGCCGATGCGTAACATGCTACACGCAGCGGATGGAGCGCATCGTCCATCTCACCAACGGTGACCACACCGCCGACACCCTCTCGCTCGCCGACCTGCCCGGCGAGATCCGCGTGTGGGCCGACGCGCTCGACCAAGGTCCCGTGCTCCCCGTCTCCGACGTCGAGCACTACAAGGCCCGCACCGAGTTCCACGCGACCCGCGGCGGTGGCCCCAGCGTCGCCGACTACGACCGCGGCCTCGACGAAGCCGCCGGCGCCGAGGAGCTCATCCTCTGGTACGAGCACGACCTGTTCGATCAGCTCGCGCTCTGCCGCATCCTGTCTCGCCTCGCGCGCCGCGGCCTGCCGCAAACGCTGACGATCGTCTCGATCGATCGCCACCCCGACATCCCCAACTTCCTCGGCTTCGGTCAGCTCAAGCCCGAGCAACTCGCCGAGCTGTGGCCGCGCCGCGCGCCGCTCTCCCGCGACGCCATCGACGAAGCCATCACCACCTGGATCGCCATCACCGCCGCCGACCCGCGCGCGCTTCCCTTCCTCACGCGCCGCGTGAAAGCGCTCCCTTTTCTCGCCGGTGCGATCGAGCGCCACCTCGAGGAGTACCCCGATCCGCAGTCCGGCCTGTCGCGCACCGAGCGCCAGCTGCTCGCCGCGGTCGCACGCGGTGTCGCCTCCGGCCCCGAGCTGATGGCGACCGTGCAGGCGATCGATCCGCGCTACCCGATCACCGACGCGCTGCTCGTTGGCACGCTGCAGAACTTCGCGAAGATCGGCTTCGTCGAGGGCGTGCCGCCCGGCAACGCGTTCAAGGAGATCAAGGCCTCGATCACCGCGCTCGGCCGGCAGGCGCTCGCGGGTGCGATCGATCGCGTCCACGAGGCCGGCATCGACACCTGGCGTGGTGGCGTGCACCTCACCGGTCGTGGGCCGGTGTGGCGCTGGGAATCGGCGTCGCGCAAGCTCTCCGAGCGTTAGCGCAGCGCCGCTTCGATGGCGGCCTCGAACTGCGCGTCGGGCACCGTCGCGAGCACCTCATCGCGCGGACCCGCGAACACGCGCCAGCGAGCACCCTGCTTGAACGTTAGCAGCAGCTCGCTCGACGCAAGACGGCCGAGCACGTGGGTCACCTTCCGATCCTTCGCCGCGCGCCACAGACAGGCGGTGACGTCGGATGCGTGCGGATCGCTGCGCTCGGCGAGCATGTTCCGCAGCTCCTCGCGGAGCATCGCCGCATCGAGCGCGGGCACCAGCGGCGCGCCCACGAGCCGCGCCGCGAGTCCCGCGGAGGCTCGAAGGGCGAACGTCGAATCTGGACCGCCGCCGGCGTGCCCGACCTCGAGATCGAACGCGAGCAGCGCCGCGACGAAGCCGACGTGTAGTGGTGTCGACAGACCGCGAACCAGTGGCTGCTCCGGCAAGTACGATGCTCCCCACTTGCCCTGATTCAATTCCTTCTGGAGCGCAGCCTTGGCCTTCGCCTCCAATGACCGCCGTGTCCAGGTGTCGCCCTTCACCACGGTGACGTCACCGCGGAGATGGTGATCATAGACATGGCGCGCGGTCGTGCTCCAGCGCTCGAAGCGTTCGCGATCCGCCTTCGCGACGTGCTTCGCAACTGCATCCGCGAGCATCAGCGCGACCCCCGCATGCCCGAGCACGCCGAGCTTGGGCTTGGCGTCGACGCCACCGTGATACGGCGGCGCCGGTTTGTCGGCGAGCTCGTCGAGCGCGCCCTGCAGCACCGTATGGACGGTCGTGACCTTCCCCATTACTTATCGCTCATCTCGAGTGCGGGCACCCAGTCCTTCCCCGGTGGCTCGCCGAGCAAGCGTTTACACCGCTCGCGATAGATCTCCGTGGTCCGATCGCCCGGCCGCAGGTCCGCGCACTTCGCGAAGTCGGCGAATGCGACGGCAAAGTTCTTCGCGGCGTAGTGATTCCACGCGGCGTTGAAGCGATCGAGGAACGCGCGCTGCTCGGCGGTGACGTCCTTCGCGGTGGCGACGAGCTCGTGCACGCGCACTGCACCTTGCCGTCCCTTGACGATGATCTCGCCGAGGATCCGCGTCGCGAACTCCCCCTTGGTCTTCGACAGCGTGGCATCGCTGACGAGGATCGAGGTCTCGAAGAACTTATTCGTCCCCTCGAGCCGGCTCGCGAGGTTCACGTCATCGCCGATGATCGTGTAGCTCAGCCGCTCCTCGAACCCGATATTGCCGACGACGACCTCGCCCGTGTGAATGCCGATGCGCGCATGGATCGCCGGAAATCCGTCGGCCTCCCACGCAGCGCGTTCGCGCTTCAGCATCGCGAGGCATCCGAGGGCGGCGCGGCACGCCTTGATCTCGTGATCGACCACGGGCTTCGGTGCACCCCAGAAACCCATCACGGCGTCGCCGATGTACTTATCGATCGTGCACTGATGCTCGACGAGCACGCGGCTCATGCCGGCGAGATACCGCTCGAGGAGTCGCACGACCTGCTCGGGACTCAGCTTCTCGGAGACCGACGTAAAACCCGCGATGTCGGAGAACAGGATCGTCAACGTCTCGCGCTGCGCGCCCAGCGTAGCCTCCTGATTCGAGTGGATCAGCTCCGCGACGACATCCGCCGGCACGTACTTCCGGAACGACGCGAGCCCGCGCTTCATGTTGACGACCGCGTCGCCGATGTTCGCGACCTCGCGAATGCCTGACTCGATCGCGAACGGATGCGACAGCTCCAGCGTGCGCAGCCTCGCGAGCTCGCGCTCCACCTGCACGAGTGGTCTCGCGACGCGCCCCGAGAACCAGACGCCGAACAGGACGCCGGCGACGCCAACGACGACGCAGCCGATGATGATCGCCCACAACTGCGCGTATCTCGCCTCCTCGAGGCGATCGACGTCGATGTCGATGCCGATCACGCCGTCCTGCCCCGCCCCGCTACGGATGGGTGCCGTCCCGCTCAGCCACGCGCCCCACTGATCCCGTACGAGCTCGGGTTCGACGTACACGCCGCGCTCGCCATAGTGTGCGAGCTGGCCGGCGGTGACCTCGAGGTAGTCGGTACTGATCGGATTCGTGGGATCGGGATCGACGATGAAGTGGATGCGATCGCCGACGCGCCGCTGCGTGTAGATGAAGCGAATCGCGGGGCTGCTCGCCTTCACGGCCTCGAGCCAGGCCACGAGCTTCCGGTGTGCCGGCGATCCGCGATCGGCCTCGCCGCGAATCGACGCGTGCATCTCGCCATCGATGCCGGCGGCGGTGACGCTGAGCAGATCGCTCAGCCGATCGCGGGCATCCGCTTCGACGAGACCGCTGGTGCGGCGGTACGCGGTGTATCCGAGGGCGATGGTGATCACGACCGCCGCTGCGCCGAAGGCGAACGCGAGGCTAGCTCTCAGCGACCGCTTCCTCACGCGATCACTGTAACAGCGCTAGGTCTCGCGCAGAGACCTGCGATACGCGCGTGCTACCGCCGCCTGCCGGCGTGCATCCGTGGTGCGCAGCAACTCGGCAACGTGCCCGAGATCGATGCCGCGCAACGCGACGCTCGTGGCGTGCTTCCGATATCGCTCGCCCGCGAGCCGATAGACGAGGATTGATTCCGCGATCCAGAACCACACCTCGCGCACACCAAGACGGCGATAGATCTCGAGCTTGTCCACGCCGCCACTCGTCTGCACGATCTCGATCGCGAGATCCGGAACGTCGCGCTCCTCGTCGATCCAGTAGCACTCGTCGGGCTCCGCGCCGGCCTGCTTCGCGCGCTTGCGAAACGTCGCATTGCCGACGCCGATCAGCTCGATCTCCCGTTCGTCGGCATTGGCTTCGACCAGGCGGGCGACCAGCTTTTTGAGCAACTCGTGCGGGCGCCCGGTCGTCATCAACTGCAGCGTCGCGTCGAGATACGAGATCCGCGGTTGCGGCACGTCATCACCGCGAAGCTGATCAATGAGGTCGTAGTCGGCCCACGAGACTCCCTCGAGCACGACGATCTGATCTCTGTCGGCTCGATCGTCGACGGCTGACAAGCGATCCATAGCGAGCTGCAGCATACCAGTACCTCCTTGGCTCTCCGAGGTCGCAAACGCGAGCGCATCCAGCCCGGATGAGCACGCGCCGAGTCAGTAACCAAACGCGTGGAATCGCTAGCGTAGGCTGGTCAGGATGTCCGCCGGCCGGACAACATGTCCGTCGTCTGGCCGGACACGGACAACTACTTCGACTCGCCCGCGCGCAAGATGAGCTCGACCGCCTTGATCAGGTCGTACCGCGCGGCCTTGGTGCGCCCTGCCAGGACGTCATCGAGCTGCTTTGCCTCGAGGCTCGGATCTTCATCGATCGTGAACAACAACACCGCGAGCTTGATCCGGAACCCCCGGTGCGCCAGCGCGACCAACGTCTCCCAGCTCGGAGACTTACCGCCGCGCTCCAGCTCGCTGAGGTACTTCTGCGAGATCCCGCAGGTGTGAGCGAGCGCCTCCTGTGTCAGGCCCCGCTCCCGCCGTAGCAGCTGGATTCGCTCCCCAAGGCGGAGTTGCGTCGAGCGGACGTCCGAACGAGACACGCTACGAGCGTATGGTGAGGGTTTTCCCGTGATAACCCACGAATAGCTCTGACCATCGGGTCATGCTCCCACTCGGAGCAGTACCCGCACAACCGCGAGGCGGTGCCGGGTCCATTCACTACTGCTCACAGCAGGCAACCGGCCCGCAGCCCGGGCGATGGCGGCCTCATGTCCTCCCCTGCCAGCCCGGCCTTCGTGACCTTCACGACGGCGCTGTTCAACGCGTCTCGCGCCGTGGAGCTGATCATCCACACGACCGACGTCGCCGATCCGACGATGGTCGAGCTGGCCGGGCGGCAACTCCGTCACCACCTGGCCGCGCTAGCTCACGCCGTTCGCCAGCTCGATCCGGTGGAGCATCTCGACGCGTGCTCGTTGCTCGCCGGGCTCGCACAGCGGTGCACCGATCGCGCAGAGCTTCCGGCGCTCGCGCCTTGCCTCGAGCTCCTGGATCGCTTCGCGCAGTAGCTCACGCGACGGCGAGCGCGGGCTCGAGCGCCTCAATCTCGGCGTCCATCGTGCCGGTCACCATCTTTTTCCACATCCGAAGGTCGCCGCGCAGCGACCATACGAACTGCTTGTGCCCGAGCCACGACGCCGGCTTGTTCTTCTCGAACACGAAGTGACCGACCCACGCGAAGCCGTAGCCCGCGACGGGTGCGGCGAGCAAGGCCGGCGGATAGAACGGGGCCGCTGCGACGCACCCCATCGCGATCGTCGTGCCGACGAAGTGCAGCCGACGACACGTCTTGTCCTTGTGCTGCGAGACGTAGAACGGCCAGAACTCTTCGAAGTTTTCAGGGACCTCAGCGCTCATGTCGGCGACTTTGCCGTCATCACCCGCCCGCTGTCGACACGATAGTTACGGACGTCGACGGCCGCGGCTGTCGATCTGGTGGTGCTCGTCGCCGTCCCCGCCGATGCCGTCCAGGTTGAAGGCGTCTTCACTTCCGTAGTCCGCACCGCCGAACGCGCTCGCCGTCGCGAAAGTCATGTGCACGATCAACGACTCCTCACGGAACTTGCCGCGGAAGCCGCCGCGCACGGGCTTGAACGAACCGTGGAGCTCCTGCTGGCACATCGAGGTCGGGGCGTTCGGATAGATTGAACTCGATGGTGTTGATGATGCTCACGGCGAGCGCTTGGGCCTCGGGGTAGAGGGCGGAGAGTTCGCCTTGTTGGGTATCGGTGCCGAGTTTGGCGGTTTCTGCGGCGGCGCGGGCGGTGGTGGCGGCGGGATGGATGGCGGCGACATCGGCGGCGGAGGGCAGGGCCATGGGGATGTGGGCGGCAGCTTCGGCATGGGCGCGGGCGGCTTCTCCGGGGGCGATTTTGGAGCCGGCTTCGAGGATGGCGGGGATGGTGCTGAGGTCCGGCAGGGTGGCGGCGTTGATGTCCCGGCCAAAGTAGGCGCGGCCACCGGGGCTGAAGGTGCTGCGGGCGACGCCGAGGTCATAGACTTGGTGGAAGTGGCTGACGTGCGTGGCGAGCCGGTCGATGGCGCGGGTGAGCGCGTGGGTGAGCGGGCCTTGGTTGGCAAGGGCGAGATCGACATCGCCAGCTTCCTTGAGGTAGCGGGTGAGCAGCGATGCGGGATCGGCGGTGTTGAGCTTTGCCCAGTGGATGGGAGTGATGAGGCGGTTGTCCGGGAACTGGTTCCAAGCATCGCGCGCGGCGGTGAGGCTGCGGCTGACGGTGGCTTGGGTGTAGGGCAGACGGCGTCTTGACAGGGTGCTTTGGTTTCCAGAGTTGTGGGAAACTAGGCAAAACCGTGGCGGGAGGAGAAGGCAAATTTCGGGGCGGATGAGAATATTTGCGGAGCACTTTCAGGCCGGGAACGAGGGAAAAAGGGTGATTGTGGGACATTTTGTCGCACTTTTGGGGGTTTTCAGGGGAAAGAGGGCATTCCGGCCGAGCGGGATGGGGTCTGGACTCATGCAGAGGGCGATCCGGCGGAGGTTTTCTGGAGTGCGGGGTGACTCAATCCCCAACCCTCAATACATTTCCACGGGCGAGCGTTTGCCGTCTTCGGGGCTGCGTTCGGCGGCTTGGGCTTGGCCGAGGGTGGCGACGCGGAGTTTCCATACTTCTTCGTCGAGGCGGTGGTGGGCGGCGATGGAGAAGTCGGTGGGCGGGGCGAGGCGGGTTTTGAAGGTGGCGAGGGCGGTGAGGGCGCGGTCGAGATCGCGGGGGGCCATGGTTTCGAGGATTTGTTTGGCTTCCTCGGCGGCATCGAGGCGGTGGCAGATCATGATGAAATCGTTTCCGGCATGGACGGCGCGGCGGATGGTTTCCGGCCAACCGAAGGTGTTGAGGATGGCGCCCATGTCGAGATCGTCGGTCATGACGAGGCCGCGGAAGCCGAGTTCGCGGCGCAGGCAGAGATCGATGACTTCGGGGGAGAGGGAGGCGGGCACGGGTTCGTCGCCGAAGCA
>JBBQJJ010000190.1:0-15437 GCA_038325805.1 Haliangiales bacterium | reverse complement strand
GTCCGGATGTCAGGCATCGGTGCCGACGACGGCATCAGTTGCACCTGACCGAACGTCGCGATGCCACCGTGCTGCTCGACGTACGCGACCGGATCGGACATCGCGCGCGTCATCTCGTCCATCGTCGGGTAGCGCAGCTCCATCCGCTTCTCGAGCGCCTTGAGGATCATGGCCTCGACGTGTGGATTCACCATCCGGAACTGCGACGGCGGAATCGGTGGCTGCGTGAGGTGCTGGACCAACACCTCGCCATAGCCCTCACCGAGGAACGGGACGCGCCCGGCCAGCATCTCGTACATCACGACGCCGAGCGCGTAGACGTCGGTGCGGTGATCGATGTTGCCGCGGCCATCGCACTGCTCGGGCGACATATACGCCGGCGTGCCCATCACGATGCCGGTGCGCGTTTGCCGCGAGCCTGCGGCACCGCCCGTGAGCTTCGCGATGCCGAAATCGAGCAGCTTGACGAAGTCTTTCTCGCGGCCCCGCGAGGTCAGCATGATGTTGTCGGGCTTGAGATCGCGGTGGACGATGCCGCAGCGATGCGATGCCGCGAGCGCATCGGCGACCTGCAGCGCGATGTTGAGCGAGCGCTCCGGCGACATCGGCGACTCGGTGCGGATCAGCTTCGCGAGCGTGACGCCGCCGAGGTACTCCATGATGAAGTAGACGAGGTGATCGCGGCCGAGCCCCTGGATCACGCCGTAGTCGGTGATATCGACGATGTTGGGATGGCCGATGTTGTTGACGGCCTTGGCTTCGTTGAAGAAGCGGGTGACCACGTCCTCGTTCGCCGAGAACTCGGAGTGCAGCACCTTGAGCGCGACCTTCTTGCCGATCGACGGGTGTTCGGCCAGATAGACCGCGCCCATCCCACCCTCGCCTAACTTCTGGGTGACCAGATAGTTGCCGATGGTTTGCCCGATGATGGCGTCTTGAGGCCCTTGTTGGGGGTCCATGGGTCCTGTCCGAGGAACGCCTATCCTAGCTCACGGGATATGAAAAGTCGCCGCTTCCCCGAGGGCGTGTCAGGATAGGGCCGACGTCGATGCTGTCCCGGTTCCTCGTCGCGTTTGGCCTTCTCGGTATGCTCGCCGGTCCGACCTGGGCGGGTGACCAACCGGAGGTGTCCTCGAAGGCGGTCGTCGTGCTCGATTCAGAGACCGGCGCGGAGCTCTACGGCAAGGACGCCGACGAGGTTCGCTCGATCGCCTCGACGACCAAGATCTTCGTCGCGATGGCGGTCAGGGCCGCGAAGCTCGAGCTGGAGGGCTACACCGAGATCACCAGATCCGACGCCCGCGAGGCCAAGGGCGGCGCTCGCACCCGGCTCGAGGTCGGTCAGAAGTTCAAGAACAAGGATCTGCTCCGCGCGATGTTGATGTCGTCGGACAACCGCGCTCCGACGGCGCTCGGCCGCGCGGCAGGGCTGGGGCACGACGAGCTCGTCGACGCGATGAACAAGGTGGCGAAGAGCCTCCACCTCAAGCGGACCAAGTTCACCGATCCGTCGGGTCTCCACGGCAACGTGTCGACAGCGCGTGAGATGGCCCTCGGCCTGCGCGCCGCGCTCGCCGATCCGGTGCTGCGCCAGATCATGGGTGACGATTACGAGATGGTCTACGCGAAGGGTAAGACCCGGCGCGGGATCGGCTACGGCAGCACGAACCAACCGCTCGTCGCGAAGCGCTACGACGTGGTCGGCGGCAAGACCGGCTACACGAAGCCGGCCGGCTACTGCTTCATCACCGCCGCGCGCTTCGGCGGACGCGAGTACCTGACGGTGTTCCTCGGTGCACCGACCAAGCCGGCGCGGTTCGAGGACTTCAACAAGATCGCGGCATGGATCGATCGCGGCGCACCGGGTGCGAAGGTCGCGGTCAAGCGGCCGCAGCGTGCGAAACCGACGCTGGATGTCGATGCGCACGGCCGCGTCGCGAATCCTTGATATTGGGACAACCGTCCCAAACGATCATTGGGACAACCGTCCCAAACCCTCACTTGATCGTGATCGCGGCCGACGGTGGCGACACGGCACCACTCGCGTCGACGTAGCTGATCTTGATCGAATCGCCGACCGCCGACATCACGGTGCCGTTCGGTAGCGGCGTGCAGTCCATCTGGTAGAAGCCGTAGATCTCCTTCGCCCCTGCGCTGGTCGTGTGCCACGAGCGCGGGGTGCCCTTCGCGTCGTGCAGGATGACCGCGACGACGGTGGTCGGCAGCGGGCTCGCGAGCTCGAGCTTGACGCGCTCCGGCTCGTGATAGCCGTTGCGCTTGCCGGAGTGCGTGGCCCTGGTCACCGTCGGTGCCGCCAACGTGGGCTTGGTGGTCGAGACCCTGAACTTGTAGAGCGACTTGCCGCCGGCGTCGAACAGCTCGTCGTCGGCCGGAGCGCTGTAGATCGCCAGTCCCGGTGCGATCGTCTTGATCGTCGGCTTGCCCCGCTTGAGCTTCCAGCCCTGCTGGACCGCGACGTCACCCTTCTCGAGCGTGGCTCCTTGCACGCCGATGCTGCCGACCACGACACCGGCAGTGATCGTGCTGTTCGTCGGCGACAAGACCATGGGAGCGAGGCCGACCATCGCGCAATCGGCGCTGGCGACAAGGTGGGAAGTCCCGAGTATGAGTGCGATCAAAGTGAGTCGAAGCATGGCTCTTCAACGTACCGCGAACGCTCGACGGTCTACTCGACACCTCGCGCCGGGTCGCTGACATATAGTGCCCTGGTGAATCGCCGCGAGGTCCTCGGCGGGCTGGGCATCGCATCAGCCTCGACGCTGCTGTGGGCGCTCGGCTGTGGCGGGTCGCGACTCGCCGCGACCAAGGTGTCCGAGGCGGTGACCGATCGCGACGAGGTGCGCGGGTGGTTACGCGAAGCCGTAGCGCGCCTGCGCGGTGTGTTCCCGACGGTGCACACCCTGGCGGTCGAGCGCGTTCGCAGCCTCGCGGCGAGCGACGTGCTCGGCACCGGCATCGGCTATACGCGGCGCACCGGCGTGGTGCTCACCGTGCGCGACCAGGCCGGGGGGTGGCGCGAGCAGGTCTCGTCGGATCTCAGCAAGCTCGGGATCGCCGCGGCGGTGCGCGCGCTGGTCGGCGCGTCGAAGTCATCGGCGTCGGTCGACTTCGGTCCGGTGCCCCGCGCACCCGAGCTGCCGCAGACGTTCACCGATGGTGAGCTGCGCAATCGCGTCGAGGCGATCACGCGCAGGCGCGTCGACAGTCGTGTGGTGTACGGCGTGTCGCTGTTCGATGTCGAGGACAGCTGGGTGTTCTCGATCGCACCTGGTCACGATCGAGAGCAGCGCTCGCGACGCGTCCGGCAGAGCGTGTTGCGCGCGGCGTGGAACGGGTCGCGCCCGGCGCTCGGAAGCGTGGAGCGCGGTTGGATCGGCACGCTCGTCGATCCGCGTGCGCTCGGCGAAGCGGATGCGCAGCACGCGACGGACTCGGCGCTCGAGCTGATGACGCCCGCGGCATTTCCCGACGGGCGGCACACGGTGCTGCTCGACCCGAGCGTGACGGCGAGCCTGCTCGATGCGGGGACTCAGGCGCTACTCACCACGGCAGCCGCACGGCGACCTGAAGTGAAGCGCGGCCTGACGATCGGTGCGACGGTGGCCTCGCCGCTGCTCACCTTGATCGACGATCCGACGACAAGAGGTTCCTACGGAGGCTTCGAGTTCGACGACGAAGGCGAGCCCGCTGGACCGGTGACGTTGATCGATCAGGGCAAGCTCGTGGCGGTGCTCGGTGATCGCGCGGGTGGCAGTCGTGGTCGCGGGTTGCGGCCCGGGCATGTCGGTCCGGTCGATCCCGGCATCACGCACCTCAAGCTGATGCCCGGCACCAGCACGCACGAGACCCTGCTCGACGAAGGCTTCATCCTCGAGGGCGGGCTCACGGCGATCGTCGATCCCGGGACGACGCGCGTGGTGATCGCGGCCGCGCGTGCGCGGACCGTGCGTGGCGGCAAGCTGACCGGTCACGTCTATCCCGACGTCGAGCTGATCGGCGATCTCGGTCCGCTGTTCACGAGCGTGCGCGGCATATCGTCGGAGCGGCAGCGCTTCGATCTGCGCGACGAGTGCGATGGCGAGCCTCGCTGGCGCTCCGTCGAAGCGCCTTGGCTCGCGATCCCACTCGGTGAGGGAACGAAGCCCGGCGTGCTGCGTGCGCGACGGAGGTTCGGATGATCACGCGGCGCGAGCTGATCCGTGCGGTGTCGCGCGAACGTCGCGTCGCCGACTGGGTGGTGATCGAGCGCGCGCAGGAGCTGCACGTCGTCGATCAACTGCGGCAGGTGACGCGGCGCGAGATGCGCACCTCGTTCACGGTCGTGTTGCACGTCGATTCCGCGCTCGGTCGCGGCAGTGCACGCATCACCGTCGATGCGGGCGAGAGCACCGCTGCGGCGGTCGCGGCGCGTGCGTTGTCCCTCGCGACCACCGCCGTCGGACCGGGCTGGCGATCGGTGCCACCCGCAGCACCCGCGCAGGTCGTCGTGGTCGATCCCGATCTGCCGAAGAACCTCGGCGATGCCATCGGCACGCTGGTCGCACTCGGCCGCGACAACGTCCGCGTGCGTGCGGAGATCGCGCGCGAGTCGTACGCGATCCAGGCGAAGAGCGGCTTCCACGAAGAGTGGCCCGCGAGTCAGGTCCGGGTCGACGCACTGGTCAGCGATGGGCAGCGCAGTCTCGAGCTGGTTCGCGAAGCACGGCGGATCTCGGACCTGCTCGATCCCGAGTCGATGCCTGCAGCGTTGTCGGCGGCGATGGTGGATCTGTCGTCGATCCAGACCGCGCAGGCCGCGCCCTCGTTCGGCGAGCCGGTCGATCTCGTGCTCGGCGCCGATGCCCTCCTCCACGGCAACGCCCTCGGGGTGTGGTCGGTGTTCGCCGTCCAGGCGGATGCCACGCTCGAGCGCAAAGGCCTCACGCGGTATCGCGAGGGCGCACCGATCGTCCCAGGCGCCGCGCAGGTCGCCGAGCCGCTGACGATCACCAGCGATGGCTCGATCGATCACGCGCTGCGCTCGGCACCGGTCGGTGAAGATGGCGATGCCGTGCGCAAGTTCGATCTCGTCGAGCGCGGCATCTCTGCCGGGCTCGCACTGACGATGCGCGAAGCGGCCCTGCGTGGTCGCGATCCGAACGGCGGCATTCGCAACCTCGTGATCGCGCCCGGCACCTGGGACGGCACGCCGGTGCGCCGCACGATCGAGATCCGCCGGCTGCGCGCGCTGTCGATCGATCTCTACACCGGCGATGCCAGCCTCGAGATCGCGCTCGCGCTCGACGAGGGCCGGCCGTTCTCCGGCGGGACGATCCGCATCGATCTGATCTCGGCGTTGTCGCGGGCCCGCCGCCGGAAGGCCGAGAAGCCGCTGCGTCGCGGTGCGTACGTCGGTCCGCCCGCGGTGTTGATCGAGCGCGTCGATTTGCTCGCGTAGGCTTTTCTCTGACCCCGGCTGGCATATCGCGTGCTTTCCCCTCCGATATGAGCACCGCGAATACCTTCGACCAGCGCTATCTACGCTCCGCGAAGGGCGTCGCTGTGCCCGCGCACACCGAGACCGAGCTATCCGTGCTCGCCAGGTCTATCGAGGCACGCGGCGGGAACATGAAGGTCCACGACCACCATCTCTACACCGCCGAGAATCACATCCCGAACGGCGAGTTCAACGCGCTCGACTTCATGAAGCGCGGCTGGGTCGTGCTGCTCGCGCTGTCGGTGATCGGGATGTTGGCGTTGTTCGGCGTGATGATCGTCCGCGGCTAAGCCATCAGGCGGGATGCGAGGGCGAGGAGCAACGCGTCCGAGCCGAGCCGGCCGACCAGCTGGATGCCGATCGGCAACCCGGTCTTCGAGGCTGCGAGCGGCAACGAGATCGCCGGTTGCCCTGACACGTTGAACGGGGCCGTGAGTGCGCCGATCGGCGCGGCCGCGCGGAACACGCCCTCCCCGTCGAGTCCGGCGAACGAGCCGACGAGGGGCGGAAGGATCGCGACCGTCGGCGTGACCAGCACATCGGTATCGCCGAACCACGCCAGCACGCGGCGTCCGAGGGCTCGCCCCGCCTCGAGTGCGGCCGTGTTCGAACCGCGCTTGCCAAGCTCGTGGAGCCAGCGCGTGGTCGGCTCGACCCGTCGCTTCATGCCGAACACGAGCGGTACCTTGGCGACGAGGTTGGCCATCACGGGGATGAAATCGTCCACGCTGCCGATGATCGGCTCGGCATCCGCGAGCGTGTGACCCAGTTGCTCGAGCCGGCGTGCGACGGCTTCCGCAGCTGCGGCGATCTCGGGATCGCACTCCACGATCGGCGAGCGCGCGAGGAAGCGCACACGCAACCGCGGCACCTCGCCATCGCACGCCGCGACGAACCGGCCCGGCGAAGCTGCGAGCACGTCCATCAGCGCCGCGGCATCGCGCACCGTCCTCGCGAGCGGACCGATCGTGCTGATGCCGAGGGCGTCGAAGCGACCGTAGACGTTTGGCATCGCACCGCGTCCTGGTTTGACGCCGACCAGACCGCAGAAGCTCGCCGGGATCCGGATCGAGCCGCCGCCATCGGACGCGGGTGCGATCGGGATCGTCCCCGCCGCGATCGCTGCCGCGCTACCACCCGACGAGCCGCCGGCATAGCGCGTGTGGTCGTGCGGGTTGCGCGTGGGTGGCGATTGAATGACCGGCAGGATCGTCAACTCGCTGCAAGCGAGCTTGCCGAGCAGCGTGAACCCGGCGGCGCGGCAGGTTCGTGCGGTGAAGCCGTCGAGCGGCGCATACAAGAAGCGGAACGCCTGCGAGCCGAGCCGCGTGCGATGCCCGCGCAGACTCTCCTGATCCTTGATCCCGCTCGGCACGCCGAGGAACGGCGCGGACACGCCTGCGGCGAGCAACGCATCGGCGCGCTTGGCACTCGCGAGGGCGCGCGAGCGCGAGACCTCGACCCATGCCCCGAGCCCGCGGGTCTTCTCGATCGCGGCGAGCGCGGCCTCGGCGAGCTCGACGGAGGACACCTCGCGGCGGCGCAACTTCGCAGCGATCTCGAGCGCGGACTCGGCGAGCATCGAGCCCGACGGTAAGTCGCTTCTGCAGCGGCGACCAGACGGCGAACCGACGTTGTGGCGGCGGTTACTCCATCCGGCAAGGTCCGCCGCCGAGGAGCAAGCGCGTTTCGTCTGTTACGCTCTCACCATGTGGCGTGGCGCGCGGATCCTGGGTTTGCTCGTCGTCGCGTGTGGTGGTGGCAAGCCCGCGCTGACGCCTGCGGAGTCGAAGCTCGCGGATCGCTTCCCACTCGCGAAGCTAGACGATCGCGCGCTCTGCGATCAGCTGCTCGCCCGGGGGGAGGCGTTCCACGTCACCGTCGATGCGGAGCCCTTACTGCGTCGCAAGGTGATCGTCAGCGACTTGCACCTCGGTCCGGGCGTGACCGACAAGCGATTCTCGGGAATCGAGGACTTCTACGCCGAAGCGGAGTGGCGCGCGTTCCTCGAACGCCACGGCAGCGTCGGCCCGACCGATCTGATCATCGCCGGCGACTTCATCGAGTACTGGCAGATCGCCGCTGCGATGCGCGCGCTGCCGAAACGCGATCCGAACGCACCCCCGGGCACGCCGGTGCTCGCCGCCGATCAGACGTTCAGCCTCGACGCCACGCGGTTGGTGATCGCCGCGCACCGCGACGTCTTCCGGGCGATGGGCGAGCTGATCGCCAGGGACGATCACCGCGTCATCATCGTCGCGGGCAATCACGATGCGGACTTGCTGTGGCCGAAGGTGCAGCTCGAGATCGCGAAGGCCATCGCGCCGGCGGATCCCGCGCGCTTGATGTTCGTCGACGCGGCGGCGTACGAGCACGGTGGCGTCCACGTCGAGCACGGTCATGCCTACGACGCGGCGAACAAGTTCGCGACCAAGCATGCGCCGTTCGCGCGCGCGAGCGATGGCCGGTGCCGGCTGCAGTCGTCGTGGGGCGAGGTGTTCGTCGACGCGTTCTATACCGAGACCGAGCGCCAGGTCCCGTTCATCGACAACCTCTACCCCGAGTCCGCCGCGATCCTGTGGGCGATGAAAGACAACCCGGATCCGAAGCGCGACGTCGGTGCAGCGCTGCGGTTCATCGATCTGTTGCGGATGGCGGAGACCCGCGAGTTCAACCGCGATGCCGTCGGTGCGATGCTCCAGGGCGTGTTCGGTACGCCGGGTGGCGATGGCGGTCCGTCGGCGAGCGACGTGATGGGGCAGCTCGCGGATCGGCTCGCGAAGGGCGACACCAAGGCGATCGGGGTCGTCAACGGCCTGACGCGATTGCTCTACGATCCGGATCTCGCGTCGCTGTGGACCACGGTGGTCGACGCGGTGCGCGCGCTCCCCGACGTGCGTGCGGCGCTCGGCGAGCTCCAGCGGACGGACCTGGCGGCGCTCGGTCGGCTGCGCGAGACGCTGTTCGGCGAATCGATGGAGACCGCGGCGAAGCGGTTGTTGTCGCAGAACCCCGCCCTCGCCGTGATCGTGTTCGGTCACACGCACACGCTCGGTGGCGCGCTCGTGCCGATCAACAAGCTCGGCTACTACGCGAACACGGGCTCGTGGTTGTCGGTCGCGTCGGTCAAGGAGCTGCGCGCGCGCGGCATCCGCTGGGATCAGCTGTCCGTCGTCGACCGCACGCAGTTTCCGCAGCGCTCGACGGCGATCGTCATCGAGTATCAGGATCGCCGCCCGCTCAGGCCGATCCTCGAGAACGCGAGTCAGGGAGCGCAGTAAGCGCGAGGAAGCGATCGACGATCGCGTGACCGTCGGCGAACCGAGCGGGCTCCTCGGGCGGCTCGCCGCGGTTTGCGAGGAACTCGGCGGTGGCCTCGGGATGCGTCTGGAACGTCCAGATCGGGAGCTCGCGGTGGGCGTAGCCGTCGTTCGGCACCTCGGGACGCTGCGCGGTGACGACGAGCTCGGCGGGACAGTCGATCATCACCTCGCGATGCGACTGAAAGAGCTGGCAGGTGCGTGCCTCGCCCCACAGCGAACTGGCAGCGACCTGCACCGGCGCGAACCCCGAGAGCTTGCGGTGATCAGGGAACAAGAAGTCGCAGCGCGCGCCGAACAACCCGCCGATCAGCTGGTGCCCGAAGCACAGGCCGAGCGTGGGCACGCCATCGCGCATCCGCTTGTCGAGCCACGCGCCGAGCTCCGCCTGCCACGGCAGCTTGTCGTTGATCGAGCTCGCGCTGCCGAGCACGATCACCCCGGCGAGGTTCGCTTCGTCGCGCTGGAGACTGCCCATCCCGTGCATCGCGGGCAGGTGATAGGTGAGCGGGAGCTCCGCGACGACAGCCATCCGATTGAAGCAATCGAGCTCCGGCGTGTGCATCGCCGGGTCGATCACCATCACGTGGCGCGGTCGCATCACCACGATGCTACGGTCAGGTGTGCGGTTCGCCAAGTATCACGGGATCGGGAACGACTTCATCGTCGTCGACCTGCGTGAGCGGCCGGAGGAGCTGCAGCCCTGGAAGGCGCGCGGCGTCGCGATCTGCGATCGCCGGTACGGTGTCGGCGCCGACGGTGTCCTGGCGATCCTGCCGGGGCTGACGGGTGATGCACGCATGGAAGTCATCAACAGCGATGGCAGCATCGCCGAGATGTGCGGCAACGGCCTGCGCTGCGTCGTGCGCTATCTCCGCGATCGCGGTGGGCTCGGCGACGCGATGCAGATCGAGACCAACGCGGGAACCCTTCGCTGCTCCGTCGATCGCGACGACATCACCGTGCTGCTCGGACCGCCGCGGCTCGAGCGCCCGCAGATCCCGATGAGCGGTGAGGGTCGCTGCATCGACGAGCCTTACGTGATCGAGGGAATCGAGCGCCGGATCACCGGCGTGTCGACGGGCAACCCGCACCTCGTCGTGTTCGTCGAGTCCGCCGACGAAGCGCGCCGACTCGCGCGCGAGCAAGGCCCCGTGCTCGAGCGTCATCCGTGGTTTCCGCTCAAGGCAAACGTCGAGTTCGCCTACGCGCGGTCGCGATTCGCGATCGAGGTTCATGTCTGGGAGCGTGCGTGCGGGCTGACGCTCGCGTGTGGCACCGGAGCCTCCGCGACGGCGGTCGCAGCGGTGCTGACGAACCGCGCCGATGCGGGAGTTCCGATCAGCATCCAGCTCCCCGGCGGACGACTCGCGATCACGGTGCACCACGATCTCGCAAACGTCGCGATGACCGGCCCAGCGACGCACGTGTTCGACGGCGATCTCAGCGTTTGACGTCGATCCCGAACACCGCCATCGCCTCGGCGGCGAAGTCGTCGTCGTCGATCGTCAGCTCGCGCAGCAGATCGAGTGCCACCTTACGGAACTCCTTGCGGGCACCGTGCAGCCAGTTGGTCACGTCGGTCACGCTACACCCGTGGGTCGCGGCGGCATCCGAGTAGGACGGCGCCTGGTCGCCGACGTGAAATGCGCGAAACAGCGCCGCGTGGGTGGCCTTGCCGGTCGCGATCAGTCGCTCGTCGAGCCGTGCGACCGCGAGCTGCATGATGTGGCGCAACCACTCCGCCTCGAACAACTGATCCGGGTCGACCGTCGCCTGGTCGGCGAGCGCGTCCGACAGCTCGACCGCGTCACTACCTCCACCGCGCCGCTGTGCAGAGCGGCGCCGGTGATCGTCGACGGCGTGGTGATCGAGACAGGTGCGCAGGAACGTCCGGAAGCGTGCACGGGCCGGCTGGTAGGCCGCGAGCAAGCCGCGCCGCACCACGTTCTCGAAGAACGACTGCACCAGATCCGCCGCCTCGCTCTCGTTCGCACGCCACCGCAGCTGCATGTACCGGCGCGAGGGCTGCCAGTACGCCTCGGCGATCACGCCAACGCTCCGCGCCTGCCGCTCGGGATCTCCGCTCAGCAGGTCGGCAATCGCCGAGGATCGCGTCGTCGGGAACACGGCTGCGGCGAGCTTACCGCGCGTTCACCGCGGTGCGACTAACGCGCGCTCGAACAATTCACGCCGGCACGAGCACACGCGGCCGCGCGGACCTGTCGAGCCTGGTTCCGCAGGGTGTCGTCCGCCCCGTTGTCGGGATCCCCCGCCATCTCGAGCAAGCGATCGCAGGCCGCTGCCCGCCCGCCCTCGCACGCCTTGATCACCAGCTTGAAGGCACGTGGAGGATCCGGCGCAAAGGGTCCGCCCTGCCCCTTCGACAGCTTCCACCCGAACAACTGGCAGATCTCGAGGTCATCGCGATCGCACGCGAGCACGTACATGTTCTCGGCCTTCTCCAGGAGAAGGCGTGCGGCGGTCGGATCGGGGGTGTGCTTGGTCGCGACGGCGATCAACGAGCTTGCCGCCGGCTTGCACGCGCGCGTCTCGCCGCGTTCGCACGCCCTCACGTCCAGCTCGCGCGCCTTCTCGTGATTGAGGAGCTCGGCGTTGTTGTCGTCGTGCAGGATGCGCGCGTAGAGGTAACACGTGGTCGCATCGCCACCTTCGCACTGCTCCTCGCAGACGTCGGGTCTCGAGGCGCTGCACGTGAGTGGCCCATGCCGATTCACCGCCACGATCACGATCGCGATCGCGACGAGCGCGAGGCCGACCGCGACGACCCACCATCCTCGCCGCCGACGAAAGTCGCGGTGCAGCGACAGCGGACCATCGGCGAGGGTCGCGTCGCCCGCCGGCACCGGCGTCGGCACCGTATCCGGGCGCAACGCGAGCGCGTCGGTATCACGGGTCTCGAGCGCACGCCGGAGCTCGCGAAGCTCCGCTGCCGCGATCGCTGCATCGCCGAGCCGACGCGCCGGATCCTTCGACAGCAGCGAGTTGATCAGGTGGACGAAGCGAGGCGGCAGCTCGCTCACCAGGTTGTCGATCGGCTCGGGATCCTCCAGGAGCAGCCGCGCCAGGATCTCCATGACCTCGACGCCGCCGAACGCGTCCTTCCCCGAGACTGCCCTGTACAGCACGCACCCGAGCGCGAACAAGTCGGCGGAGGCGTTGACCGTCTTGTGACCGCGGACTTGCTCGGGCGCCATGTACCCCGGCGTCCCGATCAGCTGACCGGTGTGCGTGAGATCGCGATCGGCCTGCTTGGCCACGCCGAAATCGATCAGGTGTGCGCCGCTCGCCTGGTGGTCGACGAGGAAGATGTTCGACGGCTTGAGATCGCGATGCACCACCCCCGCGCCGTGCGCGTGATCGAGCGCATCGGCGATCCGCTCGCCGAGGATCACGGCATCGGCGATCGACAGCGGCTCGCGCTCCAGGCGCTGCGACAGGCTCTCGCCGACCAGCCACTCCATCGCCAGATACGGCTCGCCGTCGACGGTCTCGCCGTGCGCGACGTAGTCGACGATCGCAGGGTGATCGAGCCGTTCGATGACGTCGATCTCTGCGGCGAACCGCGCGAGCTCCGAGGGCCCGGCCAGCCCGGTGATCACCTTGATCGCGACGCGTCGCGAGGTCGCGCGCTCGATCGCCTCGTACACCTTGCCCATGCCACCCGCACCGGCTTCGCGCACGAGCTCGAAGGTTCCCCCGAACAGGTCGTCCTGAGAATCCGCGAGCACGGCGCGCAGCCGGGCGACATCCCGGTCACGCAAGGAGGCCACCACGGTCGGTGGTTCTGGATCCGTCTTGTCCGGCACGCTCGCCCGGAGGCGATCCTACCTCACGAGCAGACCTCGACGCGGCGACACTGCTGACGCGTCGTACACACGCTCGATGTCCGGCCGCGGCTCGACACCGACGAGCAGGTCCGCACCGGAGAGCAGCGGTTCGTGAAGCTGCAGCGCTTGACTCGAGGCACGGTGCACGAGGTCATCGATCTCGAGCTCCGGCCGTTCCGCGAGCTCGTGGTGATCGTGGTGGTGGAGCACCCGGCTTCGGCGTCGGGCGTGAGGATCACCGCCGCGCCGATCGAGATCACGAACGCCAACAGGATGACGACGAAGATCTTCACAGCCACCTCCGCTCGAGCAGCGCGAGCCGGCCGCTGTTCGCGATGTTGGTCAACGCGCGATCGATCGCCGTCGCGAGCTCGCGATTGGGCTTGCCGGTCGCGACGACATACGACTCCGCGTTCGGCGCGAGCATCTTCGAGATCGCGAAGCTCGTGACCGACGAGCGCATCAGGTGCTCGGCGATCGGACGATCGGTCGCGACGTAGTCGACCTCGCCCATATCCATCGCGTGGATGATCTCTTGATAGGTGCGGAACACGCGGGGCACCCCGACCGGAGCGGTGCCGGTCGCGCCCTCGAGCTGGGCGATCACCGGCTTGCTGCGCGTGATCTTGGCAGCGGCGAGCAAGACCTTGTCGGTGCGCAGGTAGACCTTGCTGGTCGCCAGCTGCGCCGCGCGCTCCGGTGTCAACGAGAACGCCGCGACCATGAAGTCGCACGCGCCGTCCTGGGTTCGCTTGATGCGCTCGGCGGCACTGACCACCACCCAGGTCGGAGACAACGCCTGTTTGTGGTCGATGCTGAGCTGATCGATGATCTCGTTGGCGAGCGCGACATCGAAGCCGCGCAACCCTTGATCACCGAACGACGCGAACGGTGCGACATCCGCGCGTACACAGACGCGAACGTGCAACGACTTGAGCATGCCGTCGACCTGCGATCCAACAGCGGGTGGTTTCACCGCCTCGGTATCGACGTCGAACAGGGGCTCGTTGGAGGGAGTTGGTGCGGGCTGGCGCGCCGGCTGAGCGTCTGCCGAGCCGCACGCCGCCATCAGCGCGAGCAAGAGGGTTTGGTTTGCCATCAACTGCCCATACGCGGCCTGCCAGCGGTTCTTTTCGGGGAGCGATGAATTTTTCGAAGGTCAAACGACGACCGGGTCATGCCGATCGAGATGCAGTCACCGGGCTCGCGGTTCGACCGACGCCGCGCGATCCTGCAGCAGACATCGAAGATCGGCGCCTACCCTCGGTCGCCATCACGTAGAACGCCCAGTAGCCGATCGATCGGCCGTATCGC
The DNA here is from genome assembly GCA_038325805.1 of Haliangiales bacterium. Taxonomy (GTDB): domain Bacteria; phylum Myxococcota_A; class Polyangia; order Haliangiales; family Haliangiaceae; genus JABFXX01. The sequence goes on along the minus strand of JBBQJJ010000190.1, from coordinate 1,455 downwards.
CTCGCGATCGCAGCCGGATCGAACGCCGCGCCGTACACCGCCTTGCCCGCCTCCTCGAAGTTGCGATGCGAGGGCAGCTCGTCCATCCGGCCGAGGCCGCGCAACAGGATCGCGCCCGCCGAGAACGGTCCGATGCCGGGGAGCTCGAGGAGTGCATCGCGCGCCTCCGCGTACGGCGCCTCGCGCAACCAGGCTTCGCCGAGCGCCGCGACGCCGCGCACGACGTCGGCGATGCGCGCGCCCTTGATCGAGTGATTGATCGCCTTCGCGATCTCCGCTCCATCGAGCTCCGCCAACCGCGACAGCTCCGGCATCGCGCGCAACACCTGCCCTTTCACCGTCGCCTCGTAGCCGAACGCCGCGAGAAACTTTCGCTTCATCGCCGCCGCCATCGTGATCGGCGCGCGCTGCATGAGCACGCTGTACACCGCGATCTCGCCGAGGCTGAGGAACCGCACGTGATGCAAGCCGTAGAGTTGCTCGATCACCGCCTCGAACACGCCATCGCCGGCGGCTCGCGCATACAAGCCGGCGACATCGTCGCTCGCGCCCACGAAGCACGCGGCCATCCGAGCTGCACGCTCGTCCTCGGTGTCGACGACCAGCTCTCCTCGCAACGTGAACGGCACCGCGCTTCCGTCGATCGCCACGGCGGCGGTCAGCGAATCGTCGGTGACGATGTACTCGCCCTGCACCGCCGGAAACCGGCGAACGAACGCGAGGGTCTGGGAGAACGAGAACGGCCGGGACGTCGCGATGGCGTATTCCATGCCGGCACCATGCGCCGGGCCGCTGTCAGCCTATTGTCAGCTTTTAGCAGGAAGCTCGCACGCGCCGTCGGGAGCACAGCGCCCGGTCAGCCGGAGTCGATTGGCGGCAAATACCCGATAGCCGAGGGACATCAGGTGGGAGATGCCGGGGATGCGAGTGATCGCCACCAGCCATCGCCACCCGATCGCGGTGTAGAGCTGCCGGAACACCTCGACGCCATCGATCCACGTCCCGTCGGGTAGCCGGCCGCGGATCCGGGTCATCAACGCGGCGTAGGTGGTCCCGTACCTGGCGGCATCGAACGTGGGCGCGGCGATGTTGGTGAACACGATGCGTGACGCACGGTCCTTCCGCATCAGCATGCGGATCTCGCGCATGCAGAGGGGACAGTCGCCATCGTAGAACACTTCGACGGTCTTGCCGGTGGGGAGCATGACGAGGGTTAGAGGTCGACAGCCAGGTGCAGGTTACGGTTTCTCGAGCATCTCCGAGGGGTCGCGACCGGCGCGACCTTTCCGATCTGCATCTTGGAACCTGCGCTTCTGCGCGAACTGCCATTCGCAGACGCCCACGTCGTCGGCGTGCTATACGAGTCGCCTTCGCGAGCGTGGTGAAATTGGTATCCACACTATCTTTAGGTGGTAGCGCCTTACGGCATGGGGGTTCGAGTCCCCCCGCTCGCAC
>JBBQJJ010000189.1:0-15568 GCA_038325805.1 Haliangiales bacterium | reverse complement strand
GTAGGGCCGGCATGAACCGCTGAAACAGGTTCGACGACGACTTCTCGGGCGGGGTGTCGTGCAGCATGTGCGGTTCTGTCGCACTAATGGGAGCCCGGCTCAAGCGAAACCTACAAGTTCCGAATCCGGTTCGGGTACGCTCGGCTCGTGCGCACGGTCCTGCTGCTGGTCCTGACGGCAGGTTGCCGACAATTGCTGGGTTTCGAGAATCCCACGGTCGCCAGTAGCGACGGCCCAGCGGTCGATCCAGACGCGGCGATCACCTGCTTCCCGGACGATCAGACATGCCCGGCGAAGGCCCCGATCTGCGCGGAAGGAGTCTGCGTCGAATGCGTCGGGACCGAGGGCGTGTGTGGCGGCGAGCAGCCGGTGTGTGGCGCCGATCTCCACTGCCGTGCCTGCGTCAGTCACGACGAGTGCACGTCCGAGGTCTGTTTGATCAACGGCGCCTGCGCGGATCCGCTGCAGGTCGCGTACATCGAACCAAACACCCTGGGCGATTGCTCGCAGACCAACCCGTGCGCGCGGGTCGCGCTCGGGATGCAAACGGGCAAGCCGATCCTCAAGGTCACCGGCACGGTCACCGATATCATGTCCGCGAACCTCAATCGCACCATCGACCTCTATGGTGCGCCGGGCGCGGTGATCACGCGCGCCATTAACGGCCAGGTCATCGACACCAGCTCGCTCGGGATCGTCAGCCTGCACGACCTCACGCTGTCGGGTGGTACGAGCAACACCGGAAACGGGATCCGCTCTACCCAAGGCACACTCGTCCTCGATCGTGTGCGCGTGATCGGGAACGAGGGCCTCGGCCTCGATATCCGCGGCGGGGAGCTGGTGATGTCGCGCGCGATCGTCCAGGGCAACGCCAATGGCGGTGCGCGGATCGAGAACACGAAGTTCGCGATCTCGAACAGCCTATTCGTGCAGAACGGAACCGCCGGCTCGACGATCGGCGGGCTCAAGATCAAGCCGGTGGTCGGAAGCAGTTTCGAGCTCAACACGATCGCCGACAACACCAACGACGATCTCTCCGCCACTACACGCGGTCTCGACTGCGACGCCGCGTTCGAGGCGCACAGCAACATCGTGGTCAACAACGCCCTCGGCCCGGGCTGCACGTTCCACGACAGCCTGTTCAACAGTGCCGTGATTCCGGCCGGTAGCAACAACCTGATCGGCGACGCGAAGTTCATCACGACGCTCGGGCCAACGAGCGACGGCTTCTACCGGATCTCACCCGGTAGCGCCGCCCGCGACGGCGGTATCAGCACGATCACGTTCGACATCGACGGTCAGCCGCGCCCCGCCGGGGCAGCCCCCGACATGGGCGCGGACGAGCTCCCGTGATCAGTGCGCGTTGCCGTTCGCGCTGCTGAGCTGATCGACCAACGCCTTGAGCGGCGTGTTGCCGAACATCCGCGACAGCGTGTCTCCGAGCGACTCGCCCTCGATGATCTTCTGCGTGTTCCACGCCTCCGCGACCTTGACCAGCGTGTCGTGACGGCCGAGCTGGACGAGCGCCTCGCTGAAGTTGCCTGACGCGGCCTGGAACCGCTGGACGGCGGTCTCGGCCTCGGCACGCAGCAGCTCGATCTTCTTGTCCTGCTCGATCGCGAAGAAGCCGAGCTCCTGCTCGCGCTCGCGCTTGACCCGCTCGATCCGGGCCGTGGTCTTGAACGCATCGATCTCGGTCTCGACCTCGACCTGCTTGCGACGCTCTGCCGTCTCGCGCAGCGTGTTGCCGAGGCGGGCGAGGGCGGTGGCGAGCTCACTCGTCGCGAGCTCGCGTGCAAGCTCGTCGTTGCGGAGCTTGGTCAACGCCTTGACCTCGGCCGTGTCACGCGCGAGCTGCTCGCGCTGCTTGGTGACGCCGAGCTCGCGGCTCAGCGTCGACAGCTCGATGTTGCTGCGCACCACGTCATGCTGCGCCTGCTCGAGCAGCCCGCGGATCTTGTCGTCGTCGAGCGCCACGTTGATGACGTCGACGTCGACGATCCGCATGCCGTTCGAGAACGCCATGCCACGCCGCACGCCTTCGAGCGACGGACCGAGAACCAGATCGCGGACCCGTCCGGTCGAGGCCGCGTAGAAGTCCTCGACCGACAGCTTGCGGATCTCGCCCTTGAGGACGCTCTTGACGTGGTCGCAGAGCAGCTTGATGTAGTTCTCGACGGTGAACCACTTCTGCGAGTCACCCTCGAAGTGGACGCGGTACGACAGCTGGATCCGCACACCGACGTGATCGAGCGTCTCGACCATGACGATGTCGCTGACCTGGTTGTTATCGATCTGCAGGTACGGGGTGCCGAGCGTGCGCACCGTGGTCTTGGGCGTGGAGGTCGACAGCGACAGGATCTCGAGACCCTCGTCGTAGTCGAGCAGGACCGTCGTCGGACCCGTCTCGACGCGGCGGCGCCCCGTCTTGCTGGTGACGAGCACGGCGTAGCCCGTCCACACGTTGATCGTGGGCGCGCCCTGGAACTTGGTGTCGAGCGTGATCGTGCGCGGCTGGGTGTACGTGCTCGCGCGCGAGAACTCGTCGGCGATCAGGGCCTGCTCGCCCGAGACGCGCGACGACTCCATCGCGATGTTGCCGGGCTTCGCGATCCGCTTGCCGGCGCGCTCGACGTCACCTTCGCTCAAGGCACCCGCACGCGTGGTCGGCACGGTGTGGATGATCGAGCGCAGGCCCTGGTTGTACGAGAGCGCCTCGGCGTTGTTCGGGTACCACAGCGCGCTCTCGCGATCGGACAGCGCACGACGCACGATCACCTCGTGCCGCGGATCCGGCAGCAACATCGCCGGACCACGCACGGTGCGGATCTCACCCGTCAGCCGGTTCATCACGTAGCGGGCTTCACCCGCCGGGATGGCCGTCGCGAAGTGCTTCGCCTTGCCGTCGTACTTGATCGCGGAGTGCTCCTCGCGCGGGAAGTAGATCGCGGTGTCCTTGCCGGTGATGAACAGCTCGTCACCTGCCTTGTGGGCGACGCCGTGGTCGACGTAATCCGCGATCACCTTGATGTGGAGACCCTGGATCTCGTTGAGCTCGACCGCGCGGAACTTCTTCGACGGCTTGCCGCCGTCGTCGCGTGCCTCGACGAACCGCTCGGTGGGGAGCGGGAACACGACCTGCGGGCCGATCTCGTAGCGCTTCTTGCCGTTCTCGTCGACGAGGATCGCGTACTCCAGCCGCTCGAGGGTCAACGCCTCGCGGTTGTAGCTATCGCCGTCCTTGACGACCTCGATGCCGGTCGGCGGGATGTAGAACGACACCTCGGTGCCGCGAATGATCAGCTGCTTGCCGACCGTGAGATCGGGAGGCACGGCGATCGTGGGGCTCGAGCTCGACGCGGTGGGTTCGCCGTTCGCCGGCTTGACCACGGCCTTGCTCCAGTTCTTCCGTGCCTCGTCCTCGTTGTAGACGCGGACGAGCAAGTACTGGTTCGAGCGCAGGTGGTGACCCTCGATCACGTCGGCGGCCTGACCCGGCCACAGCGCGAACGTCGCCGGACCGGGCACGATGATCGCGCGACCGATCTCGAGCTCCGCGGACGGCTGGGCGCTGCCCTCGTCGGGGTGCTTGTTCGCCTTCGCCGGGTTGCGCAGGATCACGTACGAGCCCTCGGGTGCGATGGGCGAGATCCGCATCGCGTCCTCGAGCGAGGTCGAGTTGCGGAACGTGTTCGACTTGTCGTCGTAGACGACCGGGCGCTCCTGCGCCGTCGGGTTGATCACCGTCGGACCTGAATAGGTCTTCACGACGCCCTTGGTGACGTCCTGCATGTACGCGTAGCTGCCGGGCGGCAGCACGAGGTCTCGCTTCTGAACTTCAGACATGACTTCCTCCTTCTTCACGAGCTGCTTCGTCTTCACGTCAGCCCTCCTGAACGACAAAACCCGCGACTCGCGCCGGTCGATCAAATCGATCACCGACAAGCGAGCGCGGGGGTGGATAGCATTCCTATCCCTTCACGCAAACGATCTGCTTCAGCGTGTAGACGATGTCGACGAGGTCAGCCTGCGCTGCCATCACGTCGTCGATCGCCTTGTACGCACCGGGCGTCTCGTCGATCACGTCGACGTCCTTGCGGCACTCGACACCTGCCGTTGCTGCTGCGTGGTCAGCCAGCGTGAACACCTTCTTGGCCTTCGTGCGCGACATCGTGCGTCCTGCACCGTGCGAGCACGAGCAGAACGACTCCGGGTTGCCCTTGCCGCGCACGATGAACGACTTCGCGCCCATCGAGCCCGGGATGATGCCGAGCTCACCCGTCCGAGCACGCACCGCGCCCTTGCGGGTCACGATCACGTTCTCGCCGTAGTGATGCTCGAACGACACGTAGTTGTGGTGACAGTTCACCGCCTCGAGGTGCGCCGTGAACTCCGGCAACGTCCCTGTTGCACGAAGCGCCTCGATCGTCGCGTGCATCATCAGCTCGCGGTTCTTCGCCGCGTAGCCCTGTGCCCACTCGACCGCGTGCAGGTAGTCGTCGAACAGCTCGCTGCCCTGCGGCAAGAACGCGAGGTCCTCGTCGGGAAGGTTGACGAACCAGCGACGCATCTCTGCCTTCGCGCGCTCGATGAAGTACGACCCGATGCGGTTACCGACGCCGCGCGAACCCGAGTGCAACATCACCCAGACGCCGCCGGACTCGTCCAGGCAGATCTCGATGAAGTGGTTACCCGTGCCGAGCGTACCGAGCTGGTTGACGCGCTGCGCGTTACCCGCCGACGCGTGGTCTGCGAGGATGCGCTCGTAACCCGGCTGGAGCTCCGCCCACGCGGTCGCCGTGCGCGCCGGCACGTCGCCGTACGCACCGCGGTCGTTCTTGCCACCCTTATCCGAGCGGCCATGCGGCACCGCCGCCTCGATCGCGAGGCGCAGCGGACGCAGGTCATCCGGCAGCTGGTCGGCACGCAGCGACGTCTTCACCGCCATCATGCCGCAGCCGATATCGACACCGACCGCCGCCGGGATCACCGCGCGCTTCGACGCGATGACCGAGCCGACCGTGGCACCGATGCCCGCGTGGACGTCCGGCATCACCGCGACCCACTGGTGGATGAACGGCAACTGCGCCACGCGACGGAGCTGCGCCTCGGCCTCGGCCTCGAACGGGACGCCGTTCGTCCACGCCTTGATCGGAAGATGGGTCGTCGTCAGGAGCTGGTAGTTCGTCATGGCGAGCGGACCTTGTGCAGCTCATGGACCAGATGATGACGGTAGTTGTTCCTATTAGTTATGATACAGCTCTGTATCTGAGAGGATACTGAGTTATCCTGCAAGATAGGTGGCAGGGACGAACGAGCTCGACGACAGAGGTCTGGTCGCCTCCCGCGCACCTCTGTGCGGTCACGACCCGAGGCCAAAAAACCAGTCATGACGGACTGGCCCGCACTCTACCGCGCGGTCGTCGAGGACATGGACGCCGACGAACCGCGTCTCGTGCTCGCGGATGCGCTGCAGGCCGCCGGCGATCCGCGTGGTGATCTGATCGCCGTGCAATGCGAGCTCGCGCGACTTGGATGCGAGCTCACTCGTCTCGCAAGAGGGCTCGACCGCGAGTCGCACGGCGATCACCTCGCCGATCGAGACTGGATGGCGGACGTGTTTGCGACCTGCGACTCCAACCGCCTCGACGAGCTCCGGGAGATGGAGAGGCGCTTGCTGACCGATCACTCCGACACCTGGACCGTCGGCCTGCCCGAAGGTTGTGGGATCAAGCGCGGCTTCGTCGCGCACGTCGACGCGTACCAGCTACGAGATCCGGCGGTGCTGTTCGATCGCGCACCGCTGCTCGAGTCGTTGGAGGTCGAGTTATCGACGAACGGCGCCGAGTTGATGGCCGAACCACGGATGCGACAGGTCAAGCAGCTCCGGATCGTGCTCTCGGGACCAGTCCCAGATCGCGCTGCGCTCGCACGGTGGTTGAGCGAGCTTCCTCGCCTGTGCGCGCTGTCTCCGGGCGACGACTCCACCGATCGCGAATTCGAGTGGAGCTTTCCTCCCGCGGTAGTGCCTCGGCTAGAGGCCATCGAACTCGCGCGGCCCGCGCCCGATCTCGTGCGGCGGTTGTGCGAGACCGCGCCGCGACTCCGGCACTTGTCGCTGCGGGCGGCCAACACCGCCGAGCTCCATCCGGCGGCCGATCGCCTCGAGATCCTCGAGCTCGACCAGACCCGCGCCCAGTTCGCGGCGGTCGCTCCGTCACTCCGCGCCTTGCGCGTGTTGCGGCTGTTCGTCCCGCCGGTGCGGTACGTCGACCGTCCGATGGGAACATTGGAAGACGTGGCTCGTGCGATCGGTGGCAACCTGCCGGCGCTGCAGCTTCTCGATGTCAGTCACACGGCGTTCGAGCGGAGCCTGCCGCAGCTGTTCGTCGGCGGCGGGCTCGCATCCCTCACGCATCTGCGGTTGCGCGGTTGCGTCGCCTTCGACGAGACGCTCGCGCCGCTGCTGTCATCGCCGCTCCGGCACCAGCTGCGGCACCTCGATCTTCGCGACAATCCGATCACCGATCGCAGCGTCGCGGGCTTGTCGACTGCCTCGAACCTGCGCGTGCTGGAGCTCGATGGCACGAAGCTGTCGCCGAGCGGCCTCGACGCGCTCCGCGCCAACCTGCCGGGCACGCAGGTGCATGGTCCGGTGCCTCGATGACGATCGATTGGCGGGCCCACCACGCGGTGATCACCGAGCCGGTCTCCGCCGATGCGCTGCAAGCCGCCGATCCGCGCGAGGCGTGGATCGCGCTCCAAGGCGAGCTCGTCCGAGTGGGGTGCGACCGGGTGATCTCCAGCACAAGTCCGCACGGGGTCCAGCTCGAGCACGCGGTCGCGGCGACCGATCCCCAGCCGCTCGCCGCGTTGCGTGGGCGCGAGCTACTCGCGAAACGTGGCAAGGCGTGGTCTGGCGCGCCCGCTCCGATCTGCGAAGACGGCTTGATCGATCACCTGCTCGTCCAATCGCACGAGCTCACGGCGCTGCTGCGCTCGATCGCGGTCGTTGGTGAGGCGTTGGCAGGCCACAGGGCGTCATGAAGAAGCGCGTCGTGATCGGCCTTCTTGGCTCCACCCTCGATGCCGGCCTGCGCGACAAGCGCTGGGAGAAGTGGCGACCGAGCGTCGCGATCTGCCAGCAGCCGGAGTTTCACGTCGATCGCTTCGAGCTGATCGTGCAAGCCAACAGCGAGCCGCTGACGACCCAGGTGATCGCCGACATCGCACGCGAGTCTCCCGCGACGGAGGTTCGACCGCACGTCCTCGCCCTCGCGAACCCGTGGGACTTCGGCGAGGTCTACGCGGCCCTCGACGACTTCGCACAGGCCTATCCATGGAAGCCCGCGACCGAGGAGTACTTCCTCCACATCACGACCGGGACGCACGTCGTCCAGATCTGCCTGTTCCTCCTGTGCGAGACCCGCGCGATGCCAAGCGTGCTCCTGCAGTCGTCACCGGGTCCGATCGACAAGCGCACGACCGCCGGCAAGCTGGAGGTCATCGATCTCGAGCTCGCGCGCTACGACCGGCTCGCCGCGCGGTTTCGCGAGCGCACGCGGACTGGAACGTCGCTGCTCAAGCAGGGCATCCCGACGAAGAATCCCCGGTTCAACGCGATGATCGACGAGCTCGAGCAGGTCGCGAGCAAGTCCAAGGATCCGCTGCTGCTGGTCGGCGAGACCGGCACCGGCAAGACGGCACTCGCGCGGCGCATCCACGAGCTCAAGCAGGCGCGGCAGCACCTCGCCGGCGAGCTGGTCGCGGTCAACTGCGCCACGCTGCGCGGCGATCTCGCGATGTCGATGCTGTTCGGTCACGTCAAGGGTGCGTTCACCGGCGCCGCCGAGGCGCGCACCGGGCTGCTCCGCAAGGCCGACAAGGGGCTGGTGTTCCTCGACGAGATCGGCGAGCTCGGACGTGACGAGCAGGCGATGCTGCTGACCGCGATCGAGGAGAAGCGGTTCTATCCGCTCGGCGCCGACAAGCTCGTGAGCTCGGACTTCCAGCTCGTCGCCGGCACCAATCGCGATCTCGCCGCCGACGTCAGGGCAGGGCGGTTCCGCGAAGATCTGCTCGCGCGTCTCGCGCTGTGGACGTTCCGGATCCCGGCGCTGCGCGAACGACCCGAGGATGTGGTGCCCAACCTCGACTACGAGCTCGAGCGACTCTCTGCCGAGCTCGGAGCACGCATCTCGTTCGCGAAGCTTGCGCGCGATGCCTTCGTCCGGTTCTCCGAGGCCGCGCCATGGCCGGCGAACTTCCGCGACTTCAACGCCGCGTTGCGCAGGATGGCCACGCTCTCGGAGGGTGGCCGGATCGATCAGGCGATCGTCGCCAACGAGATCGCGCGGCTCGATGCCGCACGGGCCGACCACGATGGACTGGAAGGCCTGCTCGGTGATCGCGAGCTCGATCGCTTCGATCGCGTGCAGCTGGCGGACGTCGTCGCCGTGTGTCGCAACGCAGCCTCACTCTCCGCCGCGGGCCGCGCGCTGTTCGCGAGCTCGCTCGCCGGCCGGACGTCCAAGAACGACGCCGACCGCCTGCGCAAGTACCTCGCGCGCTTCGGTCTGGACTTCGAGCACCTCCCACACACTCGCGACGGGTGATGCTCCGCTCAACCAGCCGCGGCCTTCGCCTCGCTGGTGTTCGGAATCAGCTCGTTCCGCTTCCTCAGGATCGGCATCAAGAACATCGCGACGGCCGCGAACACGTTGTGGTCGGGCTCGAGCATCTTGCCGATGCCCTGCGCGGTGACCAGCGCGACGAACACCAGCATCATGTCGGTCACCGGGCGCACCTTGTACTTGCGCCCGATCGCGAACATCTCGCCGATCAGCTCGCCGTACTCGAGCTTCGCCACATCCTTGCTGCGGAACTTGATCGCGAACTCGCCAACCTCTGCGCGCAGCGTCGCCCAGTCGATCTCGCCGACGTACGTGTGGAAGCGCTTGAGGTGAGCGACGAGATCATCGGGGGTGCCCATCGACAGGCACTTCGTCATGTCGATGAACTGGATCAGCACGTCGTCGGCGAGCAGCTTCGCCATGCCGGCGTCGAACACGACGAGCTTGCCGTCGTCCTGGACGACCATGTTGCCGGGGTGCATGTCCGCGTGCACGAAGCCGTCCTCGAAGCACATCTTGAACATCGTCATCCGGACCACTTCGGCGAGCTTCTTCTTCTGCTCCTCGGTCATGTTCGCGGGCAGCGCATCCACCTTGTGGCCGCGGACGAACTCCATGGTCAGGACCTTCTCCTTGGAGTAGTCCGCGAGCACCTCGGGGAACGACACGCCGGGGCGGCCCTTGAAATTCTCGCGGAAGCGGGTGTAGTTCTCGGCCTCGAGCCGGAGGTCGGTCTGATCGCGGATCGCGTCGACGAAGTGGCGCGTGTGGCCCACCGGATCGTTGAGGCGCCACTTCGGGCGGATCGTCGTCAGCTTCGCAGCGCCGAGCAGGATCGCCTTGTCGCGCTCGACCTGCCGCCGCACGCCGGGCCGCAGGACCTTGACCGCGACCTCCTGGCCGTCCTTCAACTTCGCGCGGTGAACCTGCGCCACGCTCGCCGCCGCGATCGGCTTCTCGTCGAACTCGCTGAACATCTCGGCCAACGGCTTGCCGAGCTCGGCCTCGATCGTTGCCCTTGCCTTCGCGAACGAGAACGGCGGCAGCTTGTCCTGCAGGCGACGCATGTACGAGATGATCTGTGGCTCGAACAGATCCGGCCGCGTGCTCATCACCTGACCGAGCTTGATGAACGTCGCGCCGAGCGTGGTCATCATCTGGTAGAGCCACCAGCCCCGCAGCGTGGCTAGCGCGCGAGATCGACGCGCTCCCCAGATGAACAGCGCGATGCCCAGGCGCGCGACGCCGTACGTGATCCCGCCGAGGATCACGACGATCAAGAGCCAGAGGAAGTGGAGGAAGTTACCCGGCCAGCGCAGCACTACGGGGACGATGGTGACACAGGCGGCCGAGCGCCAGGGCGCGTGTGGCAGCCTCGCGCGGTGAGCAAGTTGGATTTTCGACGGGTTACGTCGGCGCACGCCTTGCGAGAGGACTCGCACATGAGCTCGTTCAAAGCAGACATCGAAGGCATTCGTCAGCGCGCCAAAGAGAAGATGGAAGAGGGCGCCGTGACGGGGAACTACCAGGCAGATCGGGACAAGGTGATCTCGGTGCTCAACGAGGTCCTCGCGACCGAGACCGTGTGCGTGCTCCGCTACAAGAGCCACTACTACATGGCGAAGGGCATCCACGCGCCGGGCATCGAGGAGGAGTTCCTCGAGCACGCGAAGGAGGAGCAGGACCATGCGGACAAGGTGGCGAAGCGGATCGCCGAGCTCGGGGGCACGCCGAACCTCAACCCGAAGGGCTTGGCCGACCGCAGCCATGCGGAGTTCGGCGTCGGCGACACGCTCAACGCGATGATCCAGGAGGATCTGATCGCCGAGCGGATCGCGGTCGCGACCTACTCGGAGATCGTGCGCTGGCTCGGCAACGATGACCCGACGACCCGCCGATTGATCGAGGAGTTGCTCGCGAAGGAAGAGGAGCACGCCGATGACATGGCGAAGCTCCTCGCGCGCGTCTCTCACTAACCTGGAGTTCGCCTGTGCCGATCCTTCGACAGGCGAATGATGGGGAACGGGGTGGCTCGTCCTCGAGCCGGGACCCCGAATACAATCGACGCTGCCACCCAGAGTTCGCCTGTGGTCGATCCTTCGACGAGGCGAAGGATGGGGCTTGATGGTGGTGCGTCCTCGCGCCGGGGACCCGAATTCAATCGACCGGGTGAGCGCGTAGCGCGGACTCCCGACAGACAATCCTCCGGCAGGCCGAGGTCAACCCTGGGTCAGAGAGCCGCGGAATCCTCTCCTAGCATCTCGCGGCGGATCACCGGAACCGGCGCACAGCCGTAGGACAGAAATTCGTCGTGGAAGTCCGCGAGCTCCGCACCGGGGTGCTTCTTCATCCAGTCGTCGCGTAGCTTCCGGATCATCAGCTTGCCGAGCGTGTACGCGAGGTACATGGGATCGAACGTGCCACGCGTCGCCTGCTGCCGCGCGTTGCCCGGATCGACGAAGCCCTTCTCGCTGAACACCGCCGTTGCCTGGTCGACGGTCATGCCGCGGGTGTGGAGGCCGATCGCCGCCACGAAGCGAACGTTGCGGAGCAGCGCCTCTTTCAACATGCCGATCCGCGCCTGCGGCGTGCGATTGCCGGCGCCGGCATCGAACATCATCTCCTCGGTGTAGTGGGCCCAGCCCTCGTTGTTCGAGTAGGTGCAGAACGAGCGCAGCACCTTCGACGGTGACTTGTCGATGTGCAGCTTCTGCAGGAAGTGCCCGGGCCACACCTCGTGGATCGTGGTGAACAGCAGATCGTTGGTCGGGATGATGTACGCGCGCTGCTCGGCGGCCGGCCACTTCGGGTCCGGCGGCGAGATGTAATAGAAGGCGGGTAACGATTTCTGCTCGAACGCGCCGGGCGCGTCGAGCGATGCCGAGTTCCACCGCGCGAACGACGGGGTCTCGCGCACGAGCGCGATGTCCTTCGACGGGATGGTCACGATCCGGTTGTCCTCGACGAACCGGCGCATCGCCTCGGTCTGCTGGGTCGCGAGCTCGAGCAGCTCGCTCGCGGCGGCCTTGTCCTCCGCTTGCTCGAGCACGACCTCGCGGGTCTTGCGCGAGGCGCCGATCAGGCGCGCGGCGTCCTCGATCGCCTTGGTGTTGCGAGCGAGATCGGAATCGGCGATCTGCGTGAGCTTGTCGAGATCGATGTCGACCCCCTGGGTGTCCGCGAGCATCTTGCGGAACTTCTCCGGGCCGAGCGCGAATAGAGTGGTGCCCGCGGGCTGTTGCAGCTCGAGCCACGCGGCATGCTCGGTCAGCGCCTTCTTGCACAGATCGAGGGCGGGATCGATATCCGCCTGATTCGCGAGCGGGATGGTGACGGCGAACTGCGCGCGGACGTCCTTGTCGGCGAACGCGAGGTGGCCCTTGGTGATCAGCAGCGCGGTGTCGATCCACGGCCTCGGCATCGGCAGCTTCATGCCAGTGCGCGCCTGCGCGAGATAACCGGGCAGGGCGCGACACAGATCGATCACTCCCTGCGCGCGCTGCACGAGCGGCGCGTAGTCGCGGAGGATGTACGCGTCGAGGTTGATCGCGGACAGCGCGTGCATCGGGTTGGTGTGCAGGCGGTCGAGCTCGATCCGGGCGACGAGCTGGCCGCGCACCGCATAGAGGAGCACGTCGCGCTCGACACGCTGCCTCGCCGTGCTGGCCTCGGATCCGATCAGCGCCTTGCGGTCCTTCTCCAGCTGCGCGAGGGAGGTCTCGAATCCCGCCGGCGAGATGTCCGGTAGCTTGCCGTCGTACTCGTGGAGGCCGAGGCTGACGGCCTCGCTCGGATCGAGGGCGTGGAGGTGCGCGGTGACTTGAACCGCGACGTCATCGAACCGCTCGGGCGCATCGTCGGCGGTGATCGTCTTGGTCTTCGGTGGGGGAGAGCAAGCGATCAAGGCGCACGCGAACAGAACCCGGGACATGCGCGGCAGCATGACACCTGCTCGTCCGCTGGCCGGACTGCGCGTCCGGAATTCAGCCGGACACGGACAACACGCGGCAATGATTTCAGTCGACTGGCGAGGCACACGGGTTGCGAAGCGCCGCTGCCATGCGCTTCGTCGTTTGGTTTTGTTCACCTGTCGCGTTGTCCCTCGTGTTCTGGATGTCGTTCGTCGCGTGCATCGATGCGCCGGTGCCGGACACGCCCCCGGCGTCGCGCCTCGTCGCCGCGTGGGATCCCTCGCGATGCGGCGATCCGCATCGCGTGGTGGTCGAGCTCGAGGATGAACTCGGCGCGATGATCTCCACGTCCGTGCGCTGCGAGCTCGGGATGCTGACGCTCGATGCGCCGCACTTCGGGATCTATCGCGGCCGGCTATACGCGTGGGAGCTCTCCGGCGAGGTCGAGATCCGCTCGGTGATGGCGTTGACGATGACGATCGACGAGCCCGTCGTCCGATGGTGGGTCGCGACGCCGCCGTGACGGCCCACCTCCTTGGCCGATGGGTTCGCTGGTGTCCGGCTGCCGCACCGTCCGACCGGAGGTCAGTCAGGACTCGAGCAACTTGCGAGTCGCGGTCGCCGCATGTCGTGGTATCCGTAGATCCGTGCCGCTGGCTCGCATCCTCGTGTTCGCGCTCGCGCTGACCCATGCGGTCGGCATCGCGGATCTGGTGATGGACGATGCCTGTGGTGAGAGTTGCGAGGACGATGGCTGCGGTGACGATTGCCTCCCGGGCGTCGCTTGTCGCTGCCACTGTTCAAGCGCTGCCTTGTTCGTCAGCAGCACCGCGCAGCCGATCACCGCGGTGACTCCGCCGCGCGCCTTCGTGTGCGCACCGGCGGTTAGCGACATGCACGCGAGCCCTGACCCGCACGAGATCCTGCACGTCCCTCGTCGCGCCGTCTGACCTGTTCCACGTAAACCGACCGAGCGGACGCATTGCGTCTCGAGCGTGGTCTGTTCGTGCGAGCTGATCGGCTGGCGTCCACGCACGTCGATCTCTCGGTCCGGGTCAGGATCGCTCGAGAGCTCGTCGCGTGACAGCACAGCTCATCGGAGCGGAGGCTCGCGTGCGGAGGTCGATCCAAGGATCGAATCGGCTCCGACTCGAGGCCCGTGTCGGTGAGCTGAGAGGTCGCGTCGCTGGTCCGTTTCATTCGACTCACCGGCGGACCTGCGTCCGTCTCGAGGTGTGTATGCGGTTGGGTGGTCACACGCGGTTCGCCGCCTTGATGCTTGTCTTGATCGGCGCTTCCGCTTCTGCGGAGACGCTGACGATCGATCTGCCGACCGCTGTCTCACTCGCGCGACAACGCGCGCCCGAAGCCGTGGCCGCGCTCGGTCGGATCGGCGAGGTGGGTGCGCTGGGCAGCGGTGCGTCGGTGCCGTTCACGCAGCGGCCCGAGCTGCAGATCGGCGCCGGCCCGCGGTTCGGCAACGGGCGCACCCTCAACCTGCAGGCGCAGCTCAGCCAGCAACTCGAGCTCGGACGGCGCGGCGCACGTGTCGCCGTTGCCGATGCCGAGCTCGCCCATGCGCGCGCCCTCGGCGATGCCGAGTTGCGCACGCTCGGCCTGGAGGTCTCCATGATCTACTGTGAAGCTCGCCACGCCGATCTCGTGGTCGAGCTCGCGACGCGCACCCAGGAGGTCGCGACGCGTGCTGCCGAAGTGGCGGAGCGCCGTCGCACGGCCGGCGAGCTCACCGACCTAGACGTCCACCTCGCGACCATCGCGCTCGGTCGTGCGCGTTCCGCCCTCGCCGCCGCGCCGTCGGAACGCGCAGGGGCGATCGGCAACCGCGGTGCGATGATCGGCGCGAAGCCCGACGACACCATCGTGCTCGCCGGTGCTCTCGTGCCGCCGGCGATCGCTCTCGCTCCGACGAGCGTCACCGGTCGCGCCGACGTGCGTGCACTCGACGCCGAGGCAGCAGTCGCGAACGCCGAGGATGGCCGCGCCCGGGCGAACGGTCGGCCTGATCTCGGCATCTGGTTCGGGTACCAGCTCGACGAGGGTGACGCGATCGCGCTTGCGGGTGTCTCGTTCACGCTGCCGCTGTGGAATCCCGCGCGCGGTGATCGCGCCGTCGCTCGAGCGAAGCAGAAGCGGATCGACAGCGAGCGGACCGCGACGGTGACCGCCGCTTCGCGCCAGGTCGTCGACGCGCAGCACGCATATGTGAATGCGCGCGAGGCCGTCGAGGTGTTCGAGCGCGAGGTCCTCACCAGGCTCGCCGATAGCGAGATGTTGCTCTCACGCAGCCTCGAGTCGGGACAGCTCGCCATCTCCGACTACCTGGTGGCACGCCAGCAGATCCTCGAGGGGCGACGCGAGTACCTCGATCGGCAGCTCGCGCTCGCGAAGGCCGGGTCCTCTGCCGCCACCTCGAAGCCATATGCCCTGGCGACCGATTGCAGGAGCCGCGGTGCCGGGACACCCCGCGCCGCGAGCTCGCGTACCGTGCTGCCCCCGTCACGCTTGGCGAGGCGCGCTCCCGAAGGCCCTACCAGGAGCGGGACATGCACGACCGGCGGCAGCTTTCCGCCGAGCAGCTGCGCGAGGGCGACCTGCCGCGGGACGCTCGGGCGCAGGTCGGCGCCGCGAACGATCTCCGTGATACCCATGCCGAGGTCGTCGACCACCACTGCGAGCTGATACGCGAATACGCCGTCGCCTCTCCTCAGCACGAAGTCATCCGCCTCACCGCCGAGGGGAGCCGCGAGCCGGAGGGCCGGCGGCCGCTTGAAAAGCCGGGGCGCCATGCCCAGCGGGCGGCAAGTCTTGGGGTATGCGGGCCCCTCGTCGCCTTCGTGGGGCGCGCTGGCGGCCCGTGTGATCTCCGCCCGCGAGCAATCACACAGGTACGTGAGCCCCGCGCTCTCGAGGGCGGCGACAGCGGCTTCGTAGTGCGAGAGGCGCTCGGATTGACGCGTCGGTCCGAGACCGCGCGCGGCGGGCTCCACGAACGCGAGCCCCAGC
>JBBQJJ010000188.1:0-15637 GCA_038325805.1 Haliangiales bacterium | reverse complement strand
AACGCCTGGACCTCGGCGTGCGGTTGATCCGACATCATGGTGGCGGCGACGGGCATGGCCGACGGCACACCACCAGCCAGTGCACTGCCGCAGCTGCGGCAGAACTTCATTCCGGGTGGGTTCTCACCACGACACACACCGCACTGCATGGGCAACCCGGCGGCCGCAGCGGGAGTCTGCCCGAACGCTGGAGCGAGCGAACTGCCACAGTTGAGGCAGAACGCCGACCCCGGCGGGCTTTCATGGCCACACATCGAACAGCGCATCGGACCCCTGATGGTTGAACTCGGGCTCAGTGTCTCAACAAGATCCAGTTCCGGGAATGGCTCCGTGCCGGTTTGCACGACGAGGCGCACCTTGGTACTACCGGCCGGCTTGAGAGCGATCGTCTTCCTCGTCACATTCGTGCTCGCCATCGCGGCGTGCGCGGAGTCCTCGGTGCGGACGGCTCCGTATCGCGTGCGCCCCGATGCAGCCGAGCCCGGCACCCTCGACGGTCCGTTCAGCGGACGAGTCGTCGACACGACCACCAAGCTCGCCGTCGCCGGCGCGCTGGTCTACGCGACGTGGACGCTCGAGCGTGGCACTGGCCTCTCCGAGCCTGCGGGAGCGAAGGACTTCGTCGGCTCCACCGATGCAGCCGGCTATTACAAGGTGCCCGCCCTCACCGCCTTGCCGAGCGGCGCGCGCGTCACCGAGTTCACGCTGCTGGTCTACAAGCGCGGCTACATCGCGTATCGCAGCGATCGACGCTTTAGCGATCTCGGTCTGCGGATGGACTTCGCGCAGTACTCGAACCAGGTGCTGCTCGAGCGCTGGCGCACCGAGCTCTCGCACGCGCGCCACCTCCGGTTCGTCGGTGGCGGTACCGCCGTCGCGGCGCTCACGCAGTGGGAGCTCGCCGACGCGAGCGCGGAGCTCGACGGAAGACGTCCCTCCGGCGACGACCTCCGCCCGGGGCGCGGTAACGAGGGCACGTACATCGTGGCCGCGCAGCTCCTCACCGAGGCCGAGATCAAGAAGCGAACGAAGTACGACGGTCAGTTCGAGACCGGCCCGTTGCAGGACGAGCCCGATACGGCGAGCTACTCGTCGCAGCACTTCAAGGCGATCGGTCGCCCGGAGACGTGGGACATCGCGCTCCGCATGTGGAAGCTCGAGCCAGGCAAGGCCCAGGAGCAATACGAAGCGCTGTCCGGCCAGCTGCCCGGCATCAACGAGAAGGACGACATCGCGTCGCGCTCGTTCGTCGCCCTCGAAAAGGATCCGCAGGGCAACGAGATCAAGGGTGTCGGGTACCTCGATGCGCCACGCGGCATCGTCGTCCTGATCACGTGCGGCGCGAGCCAATGCACGTCGCCCGACGACGCCGTCGCACTCGCCAAGATCACGCATGACAAGGTCAAGACGCTGCTGCCGATCAGCGTCGGAGGTAAGGGTCCGTGAAGAAGGCGCTTGCCACAGTCCTCCTCTCTCTCGCACTCGCCCACCCCGCGGCGGCGTGGGAACCACAAACCACACACGCTGGGCTCGCCGAGCAAGCCGCACTCAAGTCGCGCTTGCACAAGCGGCTGGTGTCGATCGGGTTTGGCGGTGGCTTGTTCGAGCCGCTCACGATCCCGCCCGCCGACGCACCCGCGCTGGCCAAGGCGCTCAAGTTGCTGTCGCCGACCCATGGCTCGGTCCCCGACGGTCGCGGCCGACAAACTGCGCTGGCGTGGATCGCCGCCGGCGCTGCCCTTGCCGACGTCCCCGCCGCACACGGCGCGAACCACTTCTTCGATCCCCGCACCCGCAAGGGATGGGAGGCTCCCGATCGCTCGCTCACCAGCGGCATCAGCGACAAGTTCCGCGAGGCATTCGGTCGGGCGCAGCTGCCGGACAAGGGTGTGCCGGCGCCGCAATGGGTAACCGACAAGGCGAACCCGTTCAACGTCGACAACTTCCTCTCGCAGTACGTCAAGGCAGTGAGCGCATCGACGCCCGGCGAACGCTCGCGCCACATGGCGGCCGCGCTCGTCGCCGCCGGTGCGATCATCCACGCGCTCGGCGATCTCGGTGCTCCATCGCGCGTCCGCAACGATGCGGCCGCGCACTTCGAACCGCTCGGCGCGGGTCCCGACGACCTCGGCTCGAGGTTCGAGCGGATCGCCGCCCTCGCCTACGGCCGTCTCGGCGTCCCCGCACCGTCGCGCACGATCACGCGCACGCGCCTCGTCGAGTACTTCACGTCGAAGTCCGGTGATGGCCTCGCCGACGTGACCGAGCGGACCTACTACTCGGCCAACACGCTGCCGGCTCCGAGCCGCGTCTCGAAGGACGAGAAGCCCAAGCTCGCACGCCCACAGCCGGTCCCGCCGACTCGCCTCAATGTGATGGCGGCGAATCGCGACGAGGGCACCACGCTGCGCACCAAGGACGGCACCTGTCTCGCCCGTTACCGGGTGCAGGACGACGTGCTGCAATTCGCGATCGACGACGACTGCATGCTCGATCAGCTGTCGACGATCCTCCCCGAGGTTGCGGCCTACGAGACCGGTCTGCTCGACTTCCTGCTCCGCGGCGAGCTCACGCTCACCGCCGGTGGCCAGCTCACGATCACCGGCACGGATCTCGCGGCAGGTACGCTCGACGTCCTCGTCGAGGACGAGCGCGGTGTGCGGACCAAGCTCGTGTCGCAACAGATCACGGGCAAAGACCCGATCCAGCTTGCTTCGCCGTCCGCCGGCGTCCGCGTGGTGGCCGTGTTCCGCGGTACCGATGTCAACGGCGAGCCGATCGTCGCCGTCGGCGGCCTCTCGCTCCGTTGAGTTGATCGCTCCGATGGCGAAGAAGCGGCGCGGTGGCGGCGAGGACGAACACGATGCGCTGAGTCGCGTGTTCGCGATGCTCGACGAGGCGCCTCCGGGTCTCCACGATGTCGAGCCTCCCGCCGCGAAGCTACCGGCCGGCTTGCCGCCGCAACTGATCGAGCTCTACGCGCACTGCGACGGGTTACGGTTGTTCGTCGACGCCGTCGAGATCGTGTCGTCCGAGGCGGTGACCACGCCAACGCCGGGCCACTGGAGGTTCGGCGAGATCGATGGTGCGGCGATCGTGATCGACGAGCGCGGCAAGATCTGGCGCGACGACGAATCACTCGACGATGCCGTGTGCGACGGCACGCGCCTCGATCGTTGGCTCGCAGGAATCTTCGATGCAACGGCCAACTTCTACGACGCCGATGGCGAGTTCGCCGAGGACGCCTACGACGAGGAAGGCGAGATCAATCCGAAGGTCCTGCAGCGCGCGCTCAAGGCGCAACTCAAGCGCGACCCCTCTGCCCCGGGCCCACGCTGGCGCCTCGCGCTGACGTATCTCGGCGAGGAGGCGCTCGACAGCGCACGTGACGAGCTCGAACAGACCGTCGCCGCCGATCCGACCTTCGCATGGGCATGGCTCGATCTCGCGCGGATCTCCGAGCGCATGGGCGACCTCGGCAACGCCGTCGACGAAGCGCGGATGGCCGCCGACACCGCGGAGGGCGCGCAGCATCCGCAAGCCGGCTACTTGTTCGCGCAGCTCGCGCGACTTGCGCTGCGCCACGGTGATGACGTCACACGTGCGCAAGCGGCGTCCAAGGCTGCCCTGCTAGACCCTCAGCTCAAGGGCGCGCAGCTCGATGGCGCGCGAGAATCGCTCGGGTCGGGCGATCGCGCGTCAGCGCTGGGCCTCCTCGAGATCCTGCGCGCCGTGTGGCCACGCGACCTCGAGGTCCTCGAGCTCGCGCGCAAGGTCGATCAGTCGACGAACTAAGAATCAGCGGAACACGGCCTGGTCGGCCGGGATCCCGCGCGCTTCGAGCTCGCTATAGAACCGCGGCACCGTGCCCGTCGCTCCGAACGCGTTGTTCGAGAACTGAAACAGCACCGTGGTATCGAAGCCGCTGTCGTTCGAGCCGACGATCTCCTCGATCGACAGCACCTTGAGCGAGCCATCGGCCCACTTGCTGACGTGGATCACGATCTCGAACGCCTGCGCGACGAGCTCGCGGATCGAACCATCGGACGACACCGGCGCGTGGATCCGGCCGAGCGTGACCATCCGGTTCAACGCGGCTTGCGCACCGTCGGCACTGACCGCGACGACTGCACCGTCGATGCTCGAGCACAGCGAGCTCGCGAGCGGCAGCGCCTCGCGGCCCTTCACTTCACCGACGACGAGCCGATCCGGGTTGAGCCGGAGCGCGGTCTCGAGCAAATGGGCGAGCTCGATCGAGGGTGCGCGACCGTTGCCGGGGCGCGCCTCGAGCTGGATCCACTCGTCGCGACCGATCGCCAGCTCGGCGACCTCCTCGATCGACACCACGCGTTCGCCCGCGGGGGCGGAGCCCACGATCGCGGCAACCACCGCGCTCTTCCCCGAGCCGGCGCTACCGGTGACGAGAATGTTGCGGCGTGCGGTCACACAGGTGGCGAGGAAGTCCGCCATCCCGCTAGACATCGCGTTCTGACCGACCAGATCGGAGAGCTGATGCGCGACCGCCGGCGGCTTCTTGAGCACGAGGCAGGCGCCCCGCGCAGCCACCGGTGACACGGCGGCGGTGAGCCGGGTGCCATCACGCATCCGCAGATCGATCAGCGGATGAGCATCATCGATCACCGATCCAGCCTCGGCGACCAGGCGCTTGACGACGCGCTCGAACGTATCGTCCGACGAGAACGCCTTGCCCGAACCACGGAGGATGCCGTCCTTGCCGACCACCACGCGATCGCGGCGATCAATGATGATCTCGTCGATCTTGTCGTCGGCGAGAAGATCCTCGAGAGGTCCGAGTGCGAGCGCCTCGTTGAGCGTCTCTTTGATCAGCGTCTCTTGATCGATGTACTTGGGCAGCTCGCCCGAGGTCTCGAGGGTCTCGACGAGATCGACGGTGGCCCGCTCGGCGCGCTGCCAGACGTCCTCTTCATGCAGTCGCTCCAGTGGAATCTTGTCGATGTCGAGCTTGGCGCGAAGTCGCTCGAGGATCCCCGACTGGAGATCGAGCATCTTGACGGTCTTCGGATCGAGTGGGTCGATCTGCACACCTCGACGAGACGGCATCGCGACCGAGCGACCGACCACCCTCCGCGCGCCAACCCCGGCGAGGCCACGCTTCGAACCGGCGCCATTGGAGGCCGGTTGCTCGCGCAACGGTACGACCGAAGCCACGGGAGGCGCGACGGGAGGAGCTGGCATCGCCATCTCTTGCGGAGGCGGTGCGGGTTGAGGTCGCGGGATCGGACCACGCGGCACCATCGGGCTCGGACCGCCCGGCGGAGGACCGGGTAGCGGACCAGGACCTGGACCTGCCAATCCTGCCAACCCTTCCATGCCCATCGGCGGTGGCGGTTCGATCGGCGGCGGCGACATCAGCGGCGCAACCGGTGGAATCGGCGCCATCGGCGGCGGCATCGTCCCACCCGGACGACCACCGGGAGCCGGACGACGCGTCGGCGGTTCGACGCCGACACCACCGAGCGGCGGCATCATCGGACCTGATGGTGGAAGTGGACCTGGACCCGGCGGAGGCCCGATCGGTTCGACACGCGCCGACGGTCCAGGCGGCTGACGCGGCGGCACCGAGCGAGGCGGTGGTGCGATCGGCGGCGGCGGTTCCGGAGGCGGCGCGGTCATCATTCCACCACCACCACCACCCATCATGCCTTGCGGCATCGAGGGCATCGGCTGCGCCTCGGTGGGACGCGGTGGACGATTCTCCATCTGCGGTGGTGGCGCTTGCATGCCCGGCGGTGACGTCGTGGTCTCCGACGGTCCATCGCCCGCACCATCCGCAGCCTCGTCGACACCGACGATGAAATCGCCGATGTAGATCTTGTCGCTGTCCTTGACGACGAGCGGGCTCGTGATCTTGCGACCGTTGACGTACGTGCCGTTGGTGCTCTTGAGATCGACGATGATGAACTTGCCGTCTTTGAGCACGATGCGGGCATGACGCTTCGACACGTTGCCCTTCGGCAGCACGATGTCGTTGCCTTGCACGCGACCGATGGTGACCTCGGGCTTGTTGAACACCATGCGACGCTGCTCGCCGCCTTTTTCCTGAATGATGATGGTGAACATGCGCTCCTGAGGCCTGCGCTACAGGCACCCCTGGTCGAACGGTACTAAGCGACCGTATTCACGGTCAAGTTCGCAGCGCGCTGACCTAAGATCAGGTGCTGCCAGGAACCACGGGTGCCGAGGTCGGCTCTGCCGAGCCTTTCGCAGGCTCCAGGCCGAACGCGCCTCTCACATCCCCCCACCACAGCGCCCACACACCGACTGAAAACAGCGCCACGATCGCCCCGATGATCAAAGCATCGTGCCAGCGTGGCCTGACCATGAATCGACGCTAGCACGCGTCGTCTCTAGCGAACACCCGAACTTACCGACGAGGAATCTGATGCTTCTCCGTACCCTCGCACTCTTGGCGGTCGTGTTCTGCACCACCACGGCCACCGCCCAGCCCAGTAAGAAGAAGTACCACCTCAGCCTCGCGGCCGTGAACGTCAAGCCCGAGGTCAAGCCCGACGTCGCCAAGGCGGCGGCACCCCGGGTCGAGGAGCAGGTCAAAAAGGCCTTCTCCACCCACCCGCAGTTAGTTGGAGATCTCGGCACCGAGGCACCGGACTGGAAGACCAAGGGGGACGCGTTCCGCAAGCACCTCGCGAAGAAGGGGGTCTCCGGCGCGTTCCTGGTCACCGTCGACGTCACCGATGCGAGCGAAGAGGTGCAGCCGACCGACAAGCCGAACACGCAGCGGTTGGTCGTCAAGGTCTCGGTCCACCTGCTCGGTGAGTTCATGCCCGGCCGCACGATGGGCTTCACGGGTGATGGCTCGGCGACGATCAAGCAGGAGGTCGGCAAGAAGGTGTCCGACCGCGATCGCAAGTTCACGTGGGACGATGCGGCGAAGGCTGCCGTCGACGATGCGATGGTGACGGTGTTCAAGCAACTCGCGGCGGGTGTCGCGCCGAAGTCGCAGAAGAAGTAACGACGTTACTTGTTCTCGTGGACGAAGTTGCCGATCCGCGACCAGCGGATCTGGCCCCAGTTCGTCAGCGACCAGTCGCGATAGCTAAGCCAGATGAACAGCGCCTTGCCCTTGATGTTCTCGACGGGAACCGGGCCCCAGTAGCGCGAGTCATTCGAGTTCGCGCGGTTGTCGCCCATCACGAAGACGTGCCCGGCGGGCACCTCGTACTTCATGTTGAGGCCGCACGTCTTGGCACCGACCCCATCGAGCGTGGGCTCGGTGACGATCACCTTGCCGGGCTTCTGGTTCTCGGCTCGGCGGTTCTCGCCATCGGGTTGATACGAGCAATACCGAGGATGCGTGTCCTGCGGGAAGTCTTTCTGGTCGCCGTGCGGATCGCCGCCGTTCGCCCGGTCCTTATCGCGCTCGGGACGGTCGGACTCGTGGAACGTCTCGTAGCCGACGCCATCGACGGTCTCGCGATAGCGCGAACATTCTTTCCAGTGCCAGCGCGACTCGGGCGGCGGTGTCATCTGGCGATCGTCATAGTCCTCGTAGCGACACTTGCCACCATCGGCTTCGGGGACGAGCTCGCTCTTCACGGCCACGCCATCGATATGGACCACGTTGCAACGGACCTCGACGGTCTGACCGGCCGTGGCGACGACGCGCTTGATGTAGTCGCGATCGGTCTCGCACGGCTGCATGAACACGATCACTTCACCGCGCTTCGGACCGCGTAGCTCGAACAGCTTCGTGTTGGTCCAGGGGATGCGGACACCGTAGATGAACTTGTTGACGAAGATGTGGTCCCCGATCTCGAGCGTCGGGTACATCGAGCTCGACGGGATCTTGAACGCCTCGATCACGAACGCGCGTAGTGCGAGAGCGATCAACACGGCGGCGAGGATCGACTCGATGTAGTCGCGCATCGTCGACTTCGCCGGGCGCTTGATCAGCTCGTCGATCAGCGAGTCGAGCGTCGGCAGGCCGCGGCGGACGCGCAGCAGATCTTTGGCCTTGAGCCCGGCTTCGACCTCGGTGACCGCGACCTCGAGATCGCCCGCCTTGCCACGTAACCCACGCTTTAGATCGAGCGCCGCGCGACCCTCTTTGACGAGGACGGCGGCTTCCTTGCGAACCCTGCGGTCGAGACGAGATGAGCGCACTAGTCGACCTTGAGAACCGTCAAGAACGCTTCCTGCGGAAGCTCGACCGAGCCTACCGCCTTCATGCGCTTCTTGCCCTCTTTCTGTTTCTCGAGGAGCTTCTTCTTGCGGGTGATGTCACCGCCGTAGCACTTCGCGGTGACGTCCTTGCGCGCGGCCTTGACCGTCGTCCGCGAGATCACACGGCTGCCGATCGCCGCCTGGATCGCGACGTCGAACATCTGCCGCGGCACGACATCCTTCATCTTGGTGCACAGCTCGACGCCGCGGTGATACGCGGTCTCACGGTGCGAGATCAGCGAGAGCGCATCGACGCGTTCACCGTTGATCAGCACGTCGAGCCGCACCAGATCGGCCTCGCGATAGCCAGCCGGCTCGTAGTCGAGGGATGCGTAGCCGCGCGACATCGTCTTCAGCCGATCGTAGAACCCGAACACGATCTCTGCCAGCGGCATCTCGTAGACCACGCGAACCCGGCCACCCGGGTCGTAGTGCAGACCCTGCTGGACGCCTCGCCGCTCCTGGCAGAGCTGCATGATCGGGCCGACGTACTCCTGCGGCAGGTGCACCGTGGCCGTGATGATCGGCTCCTCTACCCGCTCGTACTTGCCCTGATCGGGAACCTTCGCCGGGTTGTCGACCTCGAGGAGCTCGCCCCCGTTGAGATGGATCCGGTAGCGCACGCTCGGTGCGGTGACGATCAGGTTGAGGTTGAACTCGCGCTCGAGGCGCTCCTGGACGATCTCCATGTGGAGCAGGCCGAGGAAGCCGGTGCGAAACCCGAAGCCGAGCGCCAGCGACGTCTCGGGCTCGTAGGTCACGCTGGCGTCGTTGAGCACCAGCTTGCCGAGCGCATCCTTGAGGTCCTGGTAGTCCTCGTTGTCGACGGGAAACAGCCCCGCGAACACCATCGGCTTGACCAGCTTGAAGCCCTTGAGCGGCTCGGCGCAGGGGCGCGCGGCGTCGGTCACGGTATCGCCGACGCGGGCGTGGGCGATGTCCTTGATGGCGGCGGCGAGGATGCCGACCTGCCCTGCCTCGAGCGTGTCCATCTCGAAGATCGCCGGTCGACGGACGGCGATCATCGTGCACTCGTACTCGACGCCGGTGTTCCAGAACTTGAGCTTGGTGCCCTTCGTGATCCGGCCCGCCATCACGCGCACGAGCACCACGACACCTCGATAGGTGTCGTACCAGCTGTCGAAGATCAGCGCGGACAGTGGCGCTTCGCGATCGCCGGTGGGCGGTGGGATCTTCAGGATCAGCGTCTCGATCATGTCGTGAACGCCAACCCCGGTCTTCGCCGAGACCAGACAGGCTTCTGACGCATCGAGGCCGATCGTGTCCTCGATCTGCTGCTTCACCCAATCGGGGCGCGCGACCGGGAGATCGATCTTGTTGAGCACCGGGACGATATCGAGGTTGTTGTCGAGCGCGACGTAGACGTTCGCGAGCGTCTGCGCCTCGACGCCCTGCGCGGCATCGACGACGAGCAGTGCCCCTTCACACGCGGACAGCGATCGCGAGACTTCGTAGTGGAAGTCGACGTGGCCCGGGGTGTCGATCAGGTGGAGCTGGTAGACCAGCCCGTCCTTCGCCTTGAAGTGAAGCTGGACCGACTGCGCCTTGATGGTGATCCCGCGCTCGCGCTCGAGATCCATCGAGTCGAGCATCTGAGCCTGGGCTTCGCGGGCGGTAACTGCGCCGCATTCTTCGAGGATGCGATCCGCGAGCGTGGTCTTGCCGTGGTCGATGTGCGCGATGATCGAAAAATTACGGATCCGCTCGGACGGGAACGACATCGGGACCAGCGCCGTAGTTAGCGTGATCTGGGCCGATACGTATAGGTAGTTGGCGGCCAAACGGTTGCAGCTTCGCCGGCTGGGGTTTAGCCTTGTCTGGTGATGTCGAAGCTAGCGAAACTTGTCCTGCTTTCCGGGCTCGCGCTCGCGGGCTGTAAAGGAAAGAAGTCGGACACCGGGCCGAAGGACAGCGCAGACAGCGGGATCCCCAAGGTGGATCCCACGCTGTGTGACACCAATGGCAAGAACGTCATCACCTACGATCTCAATCACGACAACCGACCGGATGTCTGGCGCCTCTACAAGACCGAGGACGAGGGCGGCACCAAGGTCGAGTTCATGACCTGCAAGCAGGTCGACTTCGATCACGATGGTCGCAAGGACTGGGTCGTCGCGCTCAACCGCAAGGGCCTGCGCCTCTACGAGCGCGCGGACTTCGACTACGACGGCAAGTGGGACATGGCCGCGGTCTACGACACCAAGACCGGCAACCTGGCCGAGGTCGAGCGCGACACCGACTTCGACGGCAAGTTCGACGTCAAAGAGGTCTACGACACCGGCGGCATCCTGACGAGCGTGCGCCGCGATCGCAACAACGACGGGCAGCCGGACCTGTGGGAGCAGTACAAGGACACCGTGCTCCTCGCGATCCTCTACGACGACGACTTCGACGGTAAGGTCGATCGCCGCGACGAGATTCCAGGCGCGCGTCCCAAGGTCGAGATGCCGACCACCGAGGATCCAAACGCGTCGGGCTCGATCAACCCGGACAGTAACAAGCCTGCTCCGGCACCACCTGCACCCGCACCGAAGAAGTGAGTCGCGTCGTCGAGAAGCCCTGGGGTCACGAGTTGATCTGGGCCGAGACGCCGCACTACGTCGGCAAGATCCTCCACATCAAGGCCGGCGAGGCGCTGTCGCTGCAATACCACCGCGTCAAGGACGAGACGATCATGGTGCTGGCGGGCCGGATCCAGCTCGTCTCCTACGTCGACGGTGATCCGCCGACGTCGCGCGAGCTCGGCCCGCGCGAGCCATTTCACGTCACGCCCGGGTTGCGGCATCGCTACGTCGCGCTCGAGGACACCGAGTTGCTCGAGGTGTCGACTACCGAGCTCGATGATGTCGTTCGACTCGAAGATCGCTACGGCCGGGTGTCGTGAAGTTGTGGGGTGAGCCGCTCGCGCGAGAGCTCGCGCGCGGTCTCGCAGGTACGCGTGTGGTCGAGCTGATCAAGATCGAGCCCGATCTCGATCCCGCGGTCCATCACACCCACATGCCCTACGCGATCGTCAGCGACCGTCACACGATCGCG
This sequence comes from Haliangiales bacterium, assembly GCA_038325805.1. Taxonomy (GTDB): domain Bacteria; phylum Myxococcota_A; class Polyangia; order Haliangiales; family Haliangiaceae; genus JABFXX01. The sequence continues at coordinate 4,354 of JBBQJJ010000188.1, read as the reverse complement.
ATCGTCTCGGGGCACTCCGTGATGATCGATGGTCCGCAGCAGGCCAACCACCAGACCAGCAGCGCGACGACGCCCGCCGAGATCGCGGCAAATCGTGACGCGATCCGAAACGCTGCGGTGTGGGGCGTCTCGGCGCCGGCGGAGCACGGTGGCGTTGCCGATACCGCGTTGTCGATCATGCGATTCCTCAAGCAGCGCGGCCGGTGGGGCGTCTACTTCCAGGGCAACGGGGGCGGGATCGAGGCGTACATCTCCGCGCGCGGAGACCACCACCGGTGGCCCGCCGCGATGTGGGTGGTCGCGACCACCAACGGGGTCCAGCTGAGATCCAGTGCGTCGGAGCGCGTGATCACCTCACTCTCCGAGCTCACCGACTTCGCGACCCGCGAGGCAGCGATCCTCGATGCCGAGGTGCTGTGGTGCCACGCGCACGTCGCGACGCTCGCGAAGCTGAAGCCTTTCGGCCAGGCGATCCACGCCGCGTTCACCCGCGGTGCCCCCGAGCGCACCTGGCACCTGCACATCGGCGAGGACTACTTCCAGCGCGACGCGGACGCGAACGTCACGGTCTCGACTGCCGACACCCGAGAAGCGGCGGCGACGCTCCGGCCCGTCACCGATGCCGTGCGAGTGACGATCGGCGACTACGTGAAGACGTTCGCATCACCCTCGGAGATCGCTGCACGCGTCGAGGAGATCACGGCGGCGGTCACCGCATGGCTCGCGAGTCCCGGGGCCGAGCCGCCCGTGCGCGACATGGACTACTACCGCTAGCCGATCACTTCTTTTTCGGCGGCGCGTTCTGCATCTTCTTCTTGAGCGCCGCGAGCTCGTCGTCGACGTTCGAACCCTTGCGTGGATTCGACGACGGCGCGGGCCGCGCACCCTGCCTGGGGGGCGGTGCGGCACCAGACGTCGCGGCGCGCTTCAACGCCGCGAGCGCATCGTCGACGGACGGCGGCGGCGGTGCGCGTGGAAGATCATCGAGATCGCCGAGATCGTCGTCGGAGGATGACGGGGATGTGGCACGGGCGCGTGGAGGTGGCGTATCGCTGATGGTCTTGCGCACGCGTTCGAGCTCGGCGAGCTCGGACTCGAGCGTCGCGAGCTCCCCGAGGAGCGTGTGCATGCGCGCGCGCTCGGCGTCGGCCTTGCGGTCGAGCTGCGAAGCTTCGTCGGTCGCTCCGCGCTCGCGCGCCGCTTTCGCCTGATCCGACAACGCCGTCGCTGCATCGCGCGCCGCCATCATCGACTTGCTCATCTCGATCTTGCGTTGCTCGACCTCGCCGCGCAGCCGCGCCAGCTCGGCCGCGTCGGGGATCGCGGAGGTGTCGAACGCCGAGTCATCACCGCCACCGAGATCCTCGAGGTCACCCGGCATCGCCTGCGAGGCTGCGGCCGCCTGCGTGGCGGTCTTCGCGGCGTGCAACCGATCGCGCGTGGCAGCGTGGGCAGCAGCGCGACGCTCGTCGATCACACCGCGCTTGTCGGCGGCGACCGCGGCGACGATGTCGGCGGTGTTGTCACTGCCGTCGGCGGTCGGGCCCGGCGGGACACCATGGAATGCCGCATCGAGCGCGCTGGAGAGCAGGAGCAGGCCCTTCGCCGCGATCCCGCGCTTGCGGAGCTCGAGCGCGGCGGCCGCCTTCGCACCGTTCGCGATCGTGTCGTCGATCAACGCGACCAGCTTGCCCCCGACCAGCATCACGCGGGCGACCGTCTCCGGTCTGGGCCGCGCGACGATGATATCGGCGGCCCGCCACAACATCGGCGCATCCGGCGTGTTGCCGAACAGCTTGCCCTTGAGTCCGAGCGCCGGGACCTGACGGCGCAGCACGGCGGCCGCATCGGAATCGCCGGCGGCGTCGAACAGGAACTGGATCTTGTCGCCGCCGTCGAGCAGCGAGAGCTGGAGCGCGAGCTGACCGGTGTGCTCGGCGCCGAGCCCGCCGACCTCGACGAGCGCGACCTTGGACCCGAGCTTGAACCTCTGACGGAGCGCGGTGCGATCCTGCGCGCCGGCCTCGGCGAACGCGCGCTCACCGAGCGCACCGACGACGAGGATCCGATCGCCCTCGACGCCGGCGTCCGCGAGCGCGACGGCCGCCAGCTCGTCGACGGCGATGAACCGATCGCAATCCGTCTGTGCCCACGCCGCAGCCGGCTCGAGCTCGCCGACGACGCCGATCACCGGTGCCGCGGCGCCCGCGATCGCAGGCACGTTGTCGCGCGCGGCGGTCAGCGCGACCGCTGCATGCGGATCGAAGACGACGGCGGCATCCGGGGGCGACAGCTCGAGCTCGCGGCGGAGCCGGCGCTCGGCGCCCTCCCCGAGGATCGCGCGGCGCACCCGATCGGCGACACCCCCTCCCCCACCACCGGCGTGGCCAACGTCGATCGCGCGGACGCGCATGCCGGCCGCTTCGATCGCAGCGAGCACCGGCACCACCGCCGACGAAGGTGCGCCACTCGAGGTCACGATCAGGATCTGGGCCTCGCTCATCTCGTTCGCCCGTTCATATCGTTCGCCCGTTCGTTTCGTTCACCTGGTTCGGTGGGCGGCGATTCGACAACACCGCGATCACCGCATCTGCACAGAGCTGAGCCATCGCTGTCCTGGTCTCCGTGGTAGCCGATCCGATGTGCGGCGCCAAGACCGCGCGCTCACAGCCGACCAGCGCCGGTGAAATCCGCGGCTCGTGCGCGTAGACATCGAGCCCCGCGCCGGCGATCCGACCCGAGATCAGCGCCGCCGCGAGCGCCTCCTCGTCGACGCAGCCGCCGCGCGCCGTGTTGACGAGGACCGCCGTGCGCTTCATCAGCGCGAGTCGGCGCTCGTCGACGAGCTGGCGGGTCTCGGGCGTCAGGGGGCAATGCAGGCTGACCACGTCGCTCGAACAGAATAGCTCGTCGAGCGCGACCACGTGATCCCCAGGCTCCGGGGTGCCGTGCGCGATCGCGATCTGCATCCCGAAGGCCCGGGCGCGGCGTGCCATCGCGCGGCCGATTCGACCATAGCCGACGATGCCGAGCTGCTTGCCGGAGAGCTCGCTGCCGAGCAGTTGATCGAGCGCCCAGCCGGTCCACTGGCCTGACCGCACGAGCCGTTCGCCCTCGCCGAGTCGGCGCACGGCGGCCAGCATCAGCGTGAACGCGAACTCCGCGGTCGCTTCGGTGAGCACGTTCGGCGTGTTGGTCACCGCGACTCCTGCCGCGGTCGCGGCCGCGACATCGATGTTGTCGAGGCCGACGGCGCAGTTCGCGACCACGCGAAGCTTCGGGGCCTTCAAAAGTGTCGCGCGATCGATCTTGTCGAGCAGCAAGCAGATCAGCGCGTCGGCCTCGGTGAGATCGACGCGAGCCAAGCCGACGTGACCCTCGGTCGGGACACTGACCTCCACGTCAGGTAGCGCACGGGCAAGTTGCCCCGCGAGATCGATGGGTAGCGTGGAAGTGGCGACGACGCGCACGGTGGACGGACAGCTTAGCGAATCGCCCGTGCTAGTGTCTCAGTCGTGCGAGGGCACTGGGTCAGTGGCTTGATCCTCGCGTGCGTGGCCACCCCCGCGTACGCCGAGAAGACGAAGAAGAAAGATCCGCCGGCGAAACAGCAGTCGAAGCCGAAGGAAAAGGCGCCGAAGCCTCCGAAGGAACCGAAGGTCGATGTCGCGACGCTGACCGACGATCCGGTGCTCGGCAAGGGCGATCAGATCCAGGGCGAGGAGCTCCGAGGCTACGTCGCCTTCACCTTCGACGACGGCCCGAATCCGCAGACCACGCCGCACGTGATCGATGCACTCGAGAAGTACAACATCCCGGCGACGTTCTTCATCGTCTCGCAGCGCCTCGTCGGCAAGTCCGGCGAGAAGAGCCGCGAGATCCTGCAGCGCGAGGTCAAGGCCGGCTTCGTGATCGGCTCGCACTCGTACTCGCATCCGAATCTGCGCGGCTCGAATGCCGCGAAGCTCGGCCTCGAGGTCGACGACGCCGTCAGGATCCTTGCCCGCGAATCCGGCAAGAAGGTCGGCCTGTTCCGCGCGCCGTTCGGTGCGCTCGACGCCACCAGCCGCGGCTGGCTCAAGAAGCGCGGCCTCACCGAGGCGTTCTGGTCGGTCGACACGCTCGATTGGAAGGCGTCGGACTCCGAGCGACTGCGCAAGAAGGTGATGTCGATGATCGTCAAGCAGGAGGGCGGCGTGGTCCTCATGCACGACGTCAAACCGATCACGGCAAAGATCGCAGGGCTCGTGTTCGACGATCTGGAGGCCTTCAACTGCAAGCGCCTCGCGGACAAGAAGGATCCGATCCTCCCGGTCTCGATCCATTACTTCATTCGCGATAAGAAGTCGCAGCG
>JBBQJJ010000187.1:0-15657 GCA_038325805.1 Haliangiales bacterium | reverse complement strand
AGCCCCGAGGCGATCGCCGCGGACGTCATTCCACATCGCTACGTGTTCTTCTCGACGACCGGCGGTGACATCGCGAACCTCGGCAAGCTGGTGCCGAAGCTGCGCGAGCGCGCGCACGTCACGATCGTGACGCCACAGGCGAAGCTCGTCGATCTGACGCGCTACCTCCGCGACGACCGCGTCAACCACGTGATCGTCGGTGACGAGCTCGAGGACGGCGTGTTCGTCACCGCGCAAAAGCTGCTGACCGGCGACATCTTCGGGATCGAGAAGTACCTCCCGACGGGAACGCCGGTGCACTACGCGCGGCTGCGCGACTTCGACGGGCGAGGAAAGGCGATCGACACCGTGCTCGCGTTCGCCGAGGAATCGAAGATGCGCCGTCAGGTGCGTACCGCGATCGGCGCCGTCTGCGAAGAGCTGCTGATGAACGCGCTCTACGACGCGCCCGTCGACGAGCAGGGCAAGCAGGTGTTCGCCGAGGTCGACCCGAAACAGCGTCGAGACACGCGCTCGCCGCGTCCGGTCTCGATCCGCTACGCGGCCACCGACACCACGTTCGCCGTCGCCGTGCGCGACAGGTTCGGTCGCCTCGCGAAGAACACGATCCTCGCGTACATCGAGAAGTGCATCACCCAGCCAAACCAGATCGATCGCAAGACGTACGGCGCGGGCCTCGGCCTCTATCTCGTCGCCAACGCGGCCGCGACGTACGTGGTCAACGTCGCCTACGGCATCGCGACCGAGGTCGTCTGCATGTTCGATCGCGGGGCGAAGACGCCGCTGCGCCTCGTCGGCGTGTTCGTCCATCCCGGCAACGCGGATCTCTTGAAGGGACCGCTGCCCGAGACCTACGACCCGAGCCTGCCGTTCTCGAAGCCGAAAGCGGAGGACGTGGGTGGCTGAGCGGCAGTTCGGCCCGTACCGCCTGATCCGCCAGATCGCAGTCGGCGGCATGGCCGAGATCCATCTCGCGAAGACCACGGGCATCGCCGGGTTCGAGAAGTACGTCGCGCTCAAGATGATCCATCCGAACTTCGCGGAGGACGAGCAGTTCATCCAGATGCTCGTCGACGAAGCGAAGATCGCGGTGCAGCTCACGCACGGCAACATCGCGCAGACGTTCGATCTCGGCCGCGTCGGCGAGACCTACTACATCACGATGGAGTTCGTCGACGGTGCGGATCTCTACAAGATCCTGCGCCGCGCGTCCGAGCAGGACGTCGAGATGCCGCTTGATGTCTGCGCCTTCATCGGCAAGGAGGTCGCGTCCGCGCTCGACCACGCGCACCGCAAGAAGGATCACGTCGGCAAGGCGCTCGGCATCGTCCATCGCGACGTGTCTCCGCAAAACGTGCTCGTGTCCTTCGCGGGCGAGGTCAAGCTCGTCGACTTCGGCATCGCGAAGGCGACGATGAAGGCACGCCAGACCGCCGTCGGCGTGATCAAGGGCAAGTACTACTACATGAGCCCCGAGCAGGCCTGGGGCGATTCGATCGACTACCGCTCGGACATCTTCAGCGCCGGCATCGTGCTCTACGAGATGATCACGGGGCAGATGCTCTACCTCGAGGAGGATCTGCACAAGCTCCTCGACATGGCGCGCAAGGCCGAGATCGCGCCGCCGTCTCGGTTGCGTCGCGGAGTGCCGCCGCAGCTCGAGAAGATCGTGATGCACGCGCTGCAGAAGGTCCCCGGCGAGCGCTACCAGTCCGCCGGTGATTTCTCGTCCGACCTCGAGCGTTTTCTGCACTCCTACTCGCCGGTGTTCACCGCCGGCAAGATCGCGACGCTGATCAAGCAGGTGATCGGCGATCCGATGGAGGTCCCGAACGATCCGGGCTACGCGGTCGAGATTCGCGACGGCATCAACTCGACGCACACGCTCGACGGCTCCGAGCTCGCGCGTGCGCGCGATCGCGAGAGTCTGCGCGACGAGAACAGCGTGATCTTCCGCGTCGCCGAGCTCAAGCCGAGCGAACCACCGCCGCCGCCGCCGCGCCCGTTGCCGCTACCGGCGAACGCGAAGCCGATCCCTTCGATCAAACCACCGTCGAGGCCACCCCTCGACAAGGCGCGTCAGCCAAAGCCTCGCCACGCCCATGAAGAGACGCGGCAGCTCGCGCATCACGCGCCGCCGTCGGGCGAGGACAGTGGCCTGCTCGATCCTGCGACCGGTCGCAAGCTGTCCGTCGCGCAGTGGGACTCGGTCGATACCGACGGCACCGGTGACGAGCTCCTCGACAACATCGGCGAGCGCACGATGGTCTCCGCGCCCACGGGCATGACCGGCTTCATGATGGATGTCTCCGGCGAGGATGGCGTCGAAGCCACGTTGATCACCGGCGCGCCTCAGCCCGACGAGCCAGACGAAGACGCCGACGGGATCGATGGGATCGACGAAGAGGGCCCGACGCTGTCGCGCGACATGGCGCAGATCACCCATCCAGTCTCCAAGAGCAAGCGAACGATCCAACCGCCGCCGGCGCTCGCCGCGAAGACGCACGCGCCTGCCGTCAGTGCGCTCCGCAAGCCGAAAGCCTCGCGCCGTACGCCGGGGCAGGGCGTGCCCTCGCACTCGGTGCTGCAACAGATCGTGGGCTCGCAGTCGAGCGAACCGATGCCGGTGCCCCAGGTCTCGTCACGACCACCCACGCAACCGCCGCCCACGCCGCAGTTCCCGTCGGCGACTCCCGGCGTCCACCCCACACACGGTGGCTACACCGCGGATGCCTCGGGTCTCCCGATGGGTCTGCCCACACCGTCGCCGATGATGGCCGCCACCCACGACGGGGGTGTGCCCGCCCACCTCCAGCCCTACATGCATGTTCAGGGGCAGGCACCGCAGTACCCGGTCGCGACCCAGATGCCGCAGACCAGTTATCCGCAATACCCGCAGATGACGCCGGGTGCGCTCTATCAGATGGGCTACCCGCCTCCTCAGCCGATGACGTTGACCGGTCAGATGCGGCTCTACGAGGTCGACGAGATCCCGTCGCAGTACAAGCTGGGCGCCGCGCGTCGACGGTGGTTCTCCTATGCGATCGCGGGGATCCTCGCCGTTTCGCTCGCGGCGATCGCCACGTTCCTGATCATACGCATGACCCGTGAGGGCGGATCGTCGACCCACGGCTCGGTCATCGTCGAGTCCGTCCCCGCTGGCGCCGACGTGTTCTACGACAACACCCGAGTCGGCGTCACGCCGATCACCATCGACGAGGTGCCGATGTCGGCGCGGCACAGCATCAAGCTCGTGCTCCCACGGCACGCGATCTACGAAGAAACCGTCGACATTCCCAAGGGAACCGGTCAGTCGAAGGTGATGGCGATCCTCAAGCAGATCACCGGCAAGATCGTCGTCGACAGCAAGCCCGACAAGGCCGACATCCTGATCAACGGTGAGCCGAAGGGTCAGACGCCGAAAACCATCGTCGACCTCGACATGTCTTCGGCGAAGACCGTCGAGATCCGACTCAAGGGGTTCCAGCCTCACATCCAGGAGCTGAACTGGCCACAGGACGGCAAGATCGTCCTCGATGTGACCCTCAAGAAGTAGTCCCACCGACACGTCGGTGGGGTCAGTCGTACTGAGGACATTTGTCGGAGTGTGATTGTGATCGTCGAGGGAGCACGCGGCTCTTCCCGATGGCGCGCGGCTTGATAAGATAAGTGTCATGGGTTTTTCTCGACTGGTGGTCTCGACGGGGATCACGCTGCTGTTCGCGTGCGGCTCCAAACCAAAACAAGGCGAGCCCGATGCGGAGCTCCCCACGGCTGACGCGTGCACCGACTTGTTCTGCGCAGTCGTCGATTGCACCGCGAAAGGTCTTCCACCGACGACGGTGACGGGCACCGTGTTCGCGCCGAACGGAACGCTGCCGCTCTACGGCGTCAACGTCTACGTGCCGTCGTCGGATCCCGGTCCGCTGCCCGACGGCGTGCAATGCGATCGCTGTGGCACGCTGCAAGGCGGATCGATCACGGCGACCACCACCGACGAGTCCGGCAACTTCCGCCTCGAGAACGTACCCGCCACCGCCGACGTTCCGATCGTGATCCAGTCCGGAAAATGGCGCCGCCAGTTCAAGCTCTCGACGGTGGCGGCGTGCGAAGACAACGCGGCTGCGAAGGTCGACACCACGCTGCCGAAGAATCGCAGCGAGGGTGACATCCCGAAGATCGCGATCACCACGGGCAACGCCGATGCGCTCGAGTGCCTGATCCGGAAGATGGGCATCGAGGACTCCGAGTTCGGCACCGGGAGCGAAGACACCGCCGTGCACCTGTATCGTGGTAACGGCACGCCAGCGTTCGCGGCTTCGCATCCCGGTGGTGCGCGAAACTTCGCACCCGCCAAACCGTTCTGGGACACGCGCGCGAGCCTCGACACCTACGACATCGTGTTGCTGTCCTGCGAAGGTGATCAGCTGATCACCGGCACCGGCAACGCCGCCGGCGTCAACGACAAGCCGCAGACCTCACTGCAAGCACTCCACGATTACGCCGGCGTCGGTGGGCGCGTGTTCATGTCCCACTGGCACAACGTCTGGATCAGCGGCGATCGCGCCAACCCCACCAACCCTGCGTACGGCATGGCGGATTGGAAGACGATCTTCAACTGGGCGTTCGACGCGAGCCAGACCAACGCTGCACAGATCACGACAGTCGACGAGTCGACCGTGGTGCCCCCCGCCGTCATCGGTGGGTTGCCGAACCCCAAGGGCACCTCGTTCGCAACGTGGTTGATGAATGTAGGTGCATCGACGACTCGCAACGAGGTCAGCGTGACCTCACCGCGCTACACGGCACCCTCGATCGCCAATCCAGCCCTGGCCGAGCGCTGGGTCTATGTCGACCCCGCCCGGTCGATCACCACTGTCCCCGGGTCTAACCCGGCGCAACCGCAGTCGAGCGTGCAGGACGCCCTCTTCACCACCCCGATCGACGTCGCCCCCGAGCAGCGTTGCGGCAAGGTGGTGTTCTCCGACATGCACGTTGCGTCGGGCTCGTCGTCGCCGGGCAACGGCACGTTCCCGGCACAGTGCAGCACGGCCGAGTTGACGCCGCAGGAGAAGGCCCTCGCCTTCATCTTCTTCGACATCTCGTCCTGCGTCGGAGTCCTTCAGTAAGAAGAGGACAGCGCCAGGTTAGTTTCCGATCAAGCCCTACCTCCGATAGACTAGTGGTTTGATTGAGGAGGCCTTGATGCGCGCGTCTCGCAACGCTGCTTTGTGGACCAGTCTGTTCGTCGCTACCATCGGCTGCGGTGGTAAGAGCGATGATACCGGCGACGATGATGACACCCCCGACGCGTGCGTCGGCATCGAGTGTCAGGTCGTCGACTGCGCGGCGATGGGTCTACCCAACACGTCGATCAGTGGAACCGTGTTCGCGCCGAACGGCACGCTGCCGCTCAATGGCGTCACGGTCTACGTCAACCGCGATCCGCTGCCGCCGTTCAACGAGGGGGTGCAGTGCGATCGCTGCAACCCGTCGCTGCCAGGCTCCGCCGTCGCGCAAACCGTCAGCGACGCGACGGGTGCGTTCAAGCTCGACAACGTGCCCGTCGGCGACAACATCCCGCTCGTGATCACGACGGGCAAGTGGCGCCGCCAGATCACGCTCCCGACGATCGCGCAGTGCACGGATACGATGGTCGGTGCAGGGGAGACGCGGCTTCCGAAGAACAAGTCGGAAGGTGACATCCCGAAGATCGCGATCACGACCGGTGGTGCCGACACGATGGAGTGTCTTGTTCGCAAGCTCGGCATCGCCGATACCGAGATCGGCAAGGATGGAGACGACAAGCGCATCCACCTCTATCACGGCAACGGAACGCCTTCGTTTAAGGGCGGATTCGGTGGCGGCTCAGGAAACCTTCCCGAGGCCACCACGGTCTGGAACTCCACCAACACGCTGAGCGCTTACGACATCACCATCCTTTCGTGCGAAGGGGAGCAAGGCCCTAACACCAAGCAGCAGCCCGCACTCGATGCGATGCAGGAATACGCCAACGTTGGCGGTCGCGTTTTCGCATCGCACTGGCACAACATCTGGGTCAGCGGAAACTTCGAGGACAACAACCCCAATCTGGCACCTGCTCAGTGGAAAGATCTCGTGTCCTGGAACAGCACAGACAACTTCAACGGTGGCGTGACCATCGACGAAGTCTCCAATCCGAAGGGAATGCTCTTCGCCGACTGGATGGTCAACGTCGGAGCATCGCCGATGACGCGCGGTCTGTTCCAAGTGCAGGAAGGCCGTACGACGGCGCAAACGATCACCGACAGCACCAAAGTGGAACGTTGGGTGGTGCGTGACGATCACCCGCAGATGTTCCAGTTCACGACCCCCGTAAATGTCACGCCGGATCAGAAGTGCGGCAAGGTCGTGTTCACCGACATGCACGTCTCGGGAAGCAGCAATAACGCGAGCTACCCGAGTAATTGCGTAGGCGGCGAAAATAACCTCGACCTGACTCCACAGGAAAAGGCGCTCGCGTTCATGTTCTTCGACATCGCAAGCTGCGTCGGCGGCTTGTTCTAGCGAGTCGCTTCGTCGGCGCCGATATCGAATCGCACGCCGCTTGGCCGAGCATCGCCCTCGAAGTCGCGATCCGGTCCGTCATCGACCTTGTCGCGCGCCGGACTTTCGGCTCCGAGGTGGTAGTCGTTCGCGGTCTCTTGGACGAACAATGGGTCCGTGGTTTCGGCACCGGCCACCGCGGTGGGGCCAGCAAACACGTTCGCGAGCGGACATGGACCGCTGATTGCGGGCCGGAACGAGTTGCTCGTCCAGACGATGCTCGATCGTACGGCCAGGTTCACCGTGCAGTTGATCCCTGCACCAGTCGTCGAACTGGCACCCGCACGACCGATCGTCGTGAACTCGATCGTTCCATTCGCACCGACGATATTGAAGGCAGTGTCGCTCGATCCGAACGCGAGAACGTTCGACAACGTGAGGGTCGTATTGTTGGCTGCGGTCAGTGAATGTTCTCCTCCTTGAAGGACAGCGCGATCGAGAGTCAGCGAGCCACCCGCAAGAACGGCGATCGCTTCGGCCACCGTCGTAGTGACACGAAGATCACGAGCAACGGTGGGCGCTTCGACTTGCACTCTGCTCTTCACGATCACGCGCTCGAGCGTTGTCGGGCCGGCGATGGCAAGCGCGCGACCGAAGGGATAGTCCAGCGAGACATCTCGAATGGTCGCAGACACCGCCGAGATCGCGAACAGGAGCTCCCCGGTCGTATCGGAAACCGTGGCACCGCCGCCGTGAATGAATAGCTCTGTTGCAGTCGTGTTCTGTGGGTTGAGGTTGATTTGCCCGTTGTTCATGTAGGTGCCGGGTGTGAGCACCACATGGTTTCTTGTTCCGGTCGTTTGTTGAACGCCAAAACGAATCCGCAAACACGGCGCGGCACGGTCGCATGGCGCAACGTCCGTTCCGGTCGGGCTTACGTAAACGATGTTCGCCTCGGCAATGCAGCTTCCTTCGACGGCGTCGCACGCCCCAGAGTCACATTCCGAATCGAGCCGACAACCTCGACAAACGTTGGCGTCGCAAATCGGAGCCCCCGCCAAGCAGTCCGTCGCTTCGAGGCACCCGACGCACGCGCCGCTCTCGGTATCGCAGACCTTGGTATCGAACTGATCGCAGTCCGCGGGCCCCGTACAACCGGTGCAAACATCGAGTCCGATGTCACAGACCGGCGCCTCCGCCGAGCAGCCATCCGTCGAGCACGACGGCACCACGCAGGCGTTGTTGACGCACGCGAGGCCTTCGGCGCAGGTTCGCTCCGGATCGCTGACCCCGATCGACGCGCAGTCGGCCTCGTCGAGACAGCAGACCGCCGGATTGGGTTTTGTACAGGCAGCGAGAGCAACGACACACCAACACCACAAACGCATCATCGGATACTGCCAGCGAGCCCGGAACGATGGAACTGAAAGCATAGGCCCGCGGCTTCGGCCGGGGCGTGAGGCGGTTGCGTCCCTTGATGCGCCCGGATCACGCGGAGTTCGCCGAACGAGCCGCCGTTCGCCTACCGGCCACCCAATGGCGCATGTTTGCGAAGCACCGAACTCGCGTACGCTTCCTTCGTGGTCACGACGCGCAGACACCACCGATACACGTACGCGAACTACGTCGGGCTCGAGCTGCACAGCAACGTCAAGTACGAATTTCTCGACGGAGATTTATGCGATGGCCGGAGCGACGGAGGGGTCACTCTTCGCTTTGCGCGCGATCGCGGGCGGCAAGGTCGTCGTCGAGACCGTCGGCGCCGAGTTGATCGTCGATACGATCTATCGTCGCACCTCGATTAATTAAGTGAGCGCTTTTGCGCGGGCGATCGTCGATCGCAGCCCGAGCGCGATGCTAGGTTCAGCGCCTCATGGCAGCCACCGCAGCACGACAGGCAATGGGCGAGATCACCACGCTGCTCGGACGTGGCGCAACGTTCGAAGGCAAGCTCACCTTCGAGGGCACCGTTCGCATCGACGGGCGCTTCAAGGGCGAGGTGTTCTCGGATGACGTGCTCGTGATCGGCGAGGGCGCCATCGTCGAAGCCGAGATCGATATCGGCGAAGTGATCATCCAGGGCACCGTCGTCGGCAACATCAAGGCGAAGCGCTCGATCGAGATCCATGCACCGGGCCGCGTGAAGGGTGACCTCCACACCCCGATCCTGCAGATCGATAAGGGCGTGATCTTCGAGGGCCGCTCCTTCATGGAAGGCGCGACGAAGCAGCCGGTCGTGCAGCAGCCGAAGCCGGCCGCGCCGACGCCTGTCAAGGGCTGATCATTCACTCCGTCCCACGTGGGATGAGCTCACGCCTACGGTCAGCTCTGCGGCACCGATCTGGCTCGGGTTGATCGCTGGCTCTGCGTCCCACCCTTGGTGAGCCCCCAGCACAGCGCGAGCAGTCGCCCGAGCTTCTCTCGCACGCCGTGATCGTCGAGGACGTAGCCCCAGGCCCTCGCGACATCGAGGCTGCCCTTGATCTCGTTCGCCTCGCCGAACGCGATCTCCCACTTCAACCGGCGATTGCCGCCGCGATGACCCATACCCTCGGCGAGGTTCTGCACCGTGCTGCTCGCCGCATCGACGAGCTGCTTCGCCAGGTTCGCATCGTATTTCCGGATCTGCTCGACGAGCGGCCTGAGCTCGCCGACAACCTCGAGTGCAACTTGATACGCGATCAACGTGGAAGAGAAGCGGCTCGGGGCTTCGTCCCGAAGCGCGACCCGCGCACGGCGCGTGACGAGCGCGTCGCCGACGGCCGTGTTCACCAGAGCGATCATCTGTGCGGCGATCGCCCGCAGCGCATCGCCGGTCATGCGCTCGGCGCGTGCCGTTGCGCGGAAGCGCGGGCGAGAGGCCGTGCACCGAGGGCCGAAATCAACAGTGACGTGGCACTCACGACTTCCGCGAACGCCGACGCGACCAAGCTCGTACCTCGAGCGTCATCTCCACCTCCGACATCTCGACCACTTCTGCCTCCGTAGCGCTATCTGCAGCGCCTTCGCCTTCGCCTTCGCCTTCGCCTTCGCCTTCGCCTTCGCCTTCACCTTCACCTTCACCTTCACCTTCACCTTCGCCTTCACCTTCACCTTCGCCTTCGCCTTCGCCTTCACCTTCACCTTCACCTTCGCCTTCACCTCCACCTCCACCGGCGCCATCACCTCCACCAGCGCCATCACCCACCAACACCATCCACCAACACCATCACCCTCCACCAGCGTCGTCACCACCAGCGCCCACCAGCGTCATCACCTCCACCAGCGTCTTCACCTCTGCTAGACGACGACCCATCGACGATCGATCATCGGCGATCGCTTGTCCGGCGTCCGGCTGCCGACCGGACACGCTGTCCGACTGGCGGACAGGTAACGACCCAAGTCGTCGAGATCGCGAGCTGGTGGTCGCGGCACAACCCGTGCTGTTCGTCCTCGCCGTGGAGGCGTACGCTCATGATTGCGATGTCGAATCCGGAAACGATCATGCGGGCGGGGCTGCGGTGTCGGCCGCTGAAACGGGTCGAGTACGACAAGTTAGTCGCCGAGGGGTGTTTCGAACGGGAGCACATCGAGCTCTTGTTTGGAATGGTGGTGCAGATGCCGCCTATTGACCCGGCGCATTGCGAGTCGACGAACCGACTCGCAGATTCGCTCAGGAAATCGATCGACGAGCGAGCCTTGGTTCGCGTCGGAGCCCCGTTGGCAGCATCCGACATCTCGGAACCCGAGCCCGACGTCATGGTCACCGCCGCGGACTTCGATCAGTGGCGCGAACACCCTAGCAAGGCGTTCCTCGTCGCCGAGGTCTCCCGCCCGTCCCTGAGGATTGACAAGGGCCCGAAGGCGTTGCTCTACGGGCTCGCCGAGGTTGATGAGTACTGGATCGTCAACCACGTAGAAGGCGTGGTCGAGGTCTATCGCGACCGCCACAACGGCGAGTGGCGCCAGCGGACCACCCATCAACGGGGTGACGTGATCCGGATGGTGGCGTTCCCCGATGTCGAGGTCGCGATTTCCGAGATTCTCCCGCCCGTTTGAGGCACGTTCGCTCGCCTTCGGGATCTCGCGGCGCAATGTCGCAGGACCCGTCCTGAAAGCTGGGGCATCCGACCGTTGACACCGACGGTGGCCCCGACTATTAAGCAGCGCCGCGCCAGGACTTTCGGCAGGTTGCCTCAGGCTAAGGCGAGTCAGCATGGATCAAGCAGCATCAGCAATCGCGTCCGGCGGCCATCCGTTGATCGACGTCGACGGGACGGTCTTCGTACAGTTCGGCCTGTTCCTGATCATGTACGTGATCGCGAACAAGATGCTGTTCCAGCCCTACCTCGCGTTGCGCGAGCGGCGCCGGGCGGGCATCGAAGGCGCTCGCGCCGAGGCCGAGCGGATGACCGCCGAGGCCGATGGGAAGCTCGCAGAATACGAGAAGCAGCTGAGCGTCGCGCGTGCGAAGGGCAATGAAGAGGGCCGCAAGCTGCGGACCGAGGCTTCGGCGCACGAACGCGAAGTGACCGACAAGGCCCGGGCGGCGGCGCAGAAGGCGCTCGAAGAGGCCGGCACGAAGATGCGCACCGAGGTCGAGGATGCGCGCGCGAAGCTGATGCCCGAGGCGACCGTTCTCGCGCAGAAGATGGCCAGCAAGCTCCTCGGTCGGGAAGTGGGTGGCGCATGACCGCCATGAAGAAGCTGATCACCGTCGCCGTGTTCACCGCGGTGGCGTTCCTGGCGTCGTTCGGCACGAGCTTCTTGGCGATGCGCGTCGCGCTCGCCGACGACACGAAGTCCGAAGTAGGCGGCGAGCCCGCGAAGCACGACAAGACGGCGGAGCACCACCACGATCCGTCGCTGCACTTCAACTACCTCGGCAGCCCGGGCGAGCATTACGGCAAGGACGTGATGGGCGGCAAGATGGGCGACGGCGTGATGCTCGATCACGACGGCAAGCCGATGCTCGATGCCCACGGCGCCCCGGTTCCCGAAGAGGAGATGAGCGCGCCGTTCATCTTCATGGTGCTGAACTTCGTGCTCCTGCTGATCATCCTGGCGTGGAAGGCCAAGCCGGCGTTCGAGAAGCTGGCGGCGGACCGCAGCGATCAGATCAAGAACGCGCTCGAGGAAGCGGCGAAGCTGCGCAAGCAGGCACAGGATCGCCTCGAGGAATATCAGAGCAAGCTGTCGAAGGCCGACGCCGAGATCAAGGCGATGGTCGACGGCATCCGCGCCGACGCTGAGGCCGACAAGAAGCGGATCCTCGAGGCGACCGATCGCCAGGCCGCGCAGATGAAGAAGGACGCGGAGACGCGGATCGCCGCCGAGATCGAGCTCGCCCGCGCCATGCTGATCCGCGAGGTCACGTACGCAGCCACCACCGCCGCGGAGCAGTTGCTGCGCGACAAGATGACGGCGACGGATCAGCAGCAGGTGATCAACACGTTCATCTCCGGCGTGCAGGCCGTTGCACAGAAGGAAGTGCGCTGATGGCGTCCGGCAGTCTCGCACGTCGCTACGCGAAGGCCGTGATCGCTCTCCCGAACGCGCAAGGCGTCGCGGGCGAGCTTCGCAGCCTCGCCAAGGCGTTGACCGACTCCGCAGAGCTGGTCACCGTGTTGACCAACCCGGCGATCCGCCGCGGTGATCGCCGCAAGGTGATCGACGGGCTCCTCGAGAGGATCGGCGCACAGCCGAACACCAAGAGCCTGGTGTACCTGCTGCTCGATGGCGAGCGGATGTCGTCGATCCAGGCGATCTCTCGCGAGCTCGACGCGATGATCGAGGCGAAGGCCGGCCGCGTGTCGGCGGTGATCACCTCGGCAAAGCCGCTCGACGCCTCTCAGATCTCTTCGATCAAAGCCGCGCTCGAGACGCTCTCGGGCAAGAAGGTCGAAGTCACGCGCAAGGAAGACCCCACGCTGCTCGGTGGCGTGGTCGCGAAGGTCGGCGACGTGGTCTACGACGGAAGTTTGCGCACCCAGCTCCGCACCCTGCGTGAAGAGCTCACCAAGTAAGAAGCCAGAGGACTTATGGACATTCGCGCCGCAGAGATCAGCGACATCATCCGCAAGCAGATCGAGAACTACGACAAGAAGGTCTCGGTCACCGAAACCGGCACGGTGCTCACCGCAGGTGACGGCATCGCGCGCGTCTACGGCTTGTCGGGCGCCATGGCAGGCGAGCTCCTCGAGTTCGAGGGCGCCGGCGGTGAGACGGTCTCCGGCATGGTGCTCAACCTCGAGGAGGACAACGTCGGTGTTGCGCTCCTCGGCAAGTTCGAGAGCGTCCGCGAAGGCGATGTCGTCCGCCGCACGCAGAAGATCGTCGAAGTTCCCGTCGGCGAGGAGCTCCTCGGTCGTGTCGTCAACGCGGTCGGCGTTCCGATCGACGGCGGCAAGCCGATCACCGGCGCGAACAAGCGCCAGGTCGAGATCAAGGCGCCTGGCATCATCCAGCGCAAGTCCGTGTTCGAGCCGATGCAGACCGGCATGAAGGCGATCGACTCGATGATCCCGATCGGCCGCGGTCAGCGCGAGCTGATCATCGGCGACCGCGGTACCGGCAAGACGGCGATCGCGATCGATACGATCCTCAACCAGAAGGGGCAGAACGTGTTCTGCTTCTACGTCGCCATCGGTCAGAAGCAGTCGACCGTGGCCACCGTCGTCGATCGCCTCACCAAGGCCGGCGCGATGGAGTACACGACGGTCGTCCTCGCCGGCGCGTCGGAGCCCGCTCCGCTGCAGTTCATCGCGCCGTACACCGGCGTCACGATGGCCGAGTACTTCCGCGACTCCGGTCGCCACGCACTGATCGTCTATGATGATCTCTCCAAGCAGGCGGTCGCGTATCGCCAGCTCTCGCTGCTCCTCCGCCGCCCGCCGGGCCGCGAGGCGTATCCGGGCGACGTGTTCTACATTCACTCGCGGCTCCTCGAGCGCGCGGCGAAGATGTCGGACAAGGAAGGCGGCGGCTCGCTGACGGCGCTGCCGATCATCGAGACCCAGGCCGGCGACGTCTCCGCATACATCCCGACCAACGTCATCTCGATCACCGACGGTCAGATCTTCCTCGAGGGCGATCTGTTCTACTCGGGCGTTCGTCCCGCCGTGAACGTCGGCATCTCGGTGTCGCGCGTCGGTGGCGCTGCGCAGACCAAGGCGATGAAGAAGATCGCCGGCCGCCTCCGCCTCGAGCTCGCGAGCTATCGCGAGAAGGCAGCGTTCGCACAGTTCGGCTCCGACCTCGACAAGGCGACGCTCCAGCAGCTGAACCGCGGCGAGCGCATGGTCGAGCTCCTGAAGCAGGGCCAGTTCGCGCCGATGTCGATGGACGAGCAGGTCATCATCATCTACGCCGGCACCAACGGCTTCGTCGATGACTACCCGGTCGCCGTGCTCGGCCGCTACGAGACCGAGCTGCTCTCGTTCATGAAGTCGCGCAAGGCCGACATCGTCACCGAGCTGAAGACCAACGGAAAGCTCGAGGGCGATCTCGAGAAGAACCTGCGCGACGCACTCACCGAGTTCGCGAAGCAGTTCTCCGTCGAGGACAAGGCAAAGAAGTAGAGCGATGCCGAGCCTCAAGGCAATCCGCACCCGGATCACGTCGGTCAAGAACACGCGCAAGATCACGCGCGCGATGAAGCTCGTCTCCACGGCGAAGCTCCGGCGCGCGCAGGATGCGCTGACCCAGGCGCGGCCCTACACGCAGGCGATCACCCGCGTGGTGAGCGAGCTGTCGGCGGTTGCCGGCACGGACAGCCACAAGCTGTTCGACGAGCGCCCGCTGCAGAAGGCGGCGATCGTCGTGATGACCAGCGATCGCGGTCAGGCCGGTGCGTTCAACGCGAACGTCACCAAGGCCGTCGAGCGCTACGCGGCGAACGAGCTGTCGGGGGCCACGGAAGTCTCGCTGCGGATCATCGGCCGCAAGGGCAACCAGTACTTCTCGCGGCGGCGGGCCACGATCACGAGCTTCGATGCGGCCCCCACGGGTCTCACCGCGCTCGAGGTCGCTCGCGAGATGGCGAACCGCGTGATCGACGACTTCACCTCCGGGAAGGTCGATCGCGTGTTCGTCGTCTACAACGAGTTCAAGAACGCGGCCTCGCAGGCCACGCGCGTCAAGCAGATCCTCCCCGTGGTCACCGAGGCCAGCACCGCGCTGACCACGACCGGTGGCAAGGCGGCTCCGTTGGCGCCGGAGAGCGGCGAGTCGGGTGACTTCATCTACGAGCCGAACAAGCAGGTCCTGCTCGACCGGCTGGTTCCGCTGTACGTGCAGATCTTGCTGTACCGCGCTGCACTCGAGTCGATCACCTCGTTCTTCGCATCGCAGATGACGGCGATGGAGAACGCGACCAAGAACGCGGGCGACATGATCTCGGCGCTCACGCTCCAGTTCAACCGCGCGCGTCAGGCATCGATTACCAAGGAGCTCGCCGAGATCGTCGGCGGCGCCGAGGCACTCAAGGGTTAAAGGGAACTCATCATGGCTACCGACTTTTCTCCCAACAGCATGGGCCGCGTGGTCCAGGTCATCGGTCCCGTCGTCGACGTTGCCTTCGACTCGGCCGAGCTCCCCGAGATCAACACCGCACTCCTGCTGTCGAACCCGTCGATCGACAAGCGCGAGGACAACCTGACCGTGGAGGTCGCTCAGCACCTCGGCGAGCACACGGTCCGCTGCGTCGCCATGGACAACACCGACGGTCTGATCCGCGGCCAGGCGGTGAAGAACACCGGCGCGCCGATCTCGGTGCCGGTGGGCGCCGAGGTCCTCGGTCGCATCATGAACGTCGTCGGTGAGCCGGTCGACGAGATGGGCCCGCTCAACAACAAGAAGCGGTCCCCGATCCACCGCTCGGCCCCGAAGTTCACGGACCAGTCCGTGACGGTCGAGATGTTCGAGACCGGCATCAAGGTCATCGACCTCCTCGCTCCGTATCGCCGCGGCGGCAAGATCGGGCTGTTCGGTGGTGCCGGCGTCGGCAAGACCGTGCTGATCCAGGAGCTGATCAACAACGTCGCCAAGAAGTCCGGCTCGTACTCGGTGTTCGCCGGCGTCGGCGAGCGTACCCGCGAGGGCAACGACCTGTACCATGAGATGGTGGACGCCGGCGTCATCAAGCTCAACGAC
>JBBQJJ010000186.1:0-15718 GCA_038325805.1 Haliangiales bacterium | reverse complement strand
CTGGACCTCGTGCAAGAGGGCAACATCGGGCTGATCCAGGCAGTCGGAAAGTTCGACCCGTATCGCGGCGTCAAGCTGTCGAGCTACGCGGCGTTCTGGATCCGCGCCTACATCCTCAAGTTCATCCTCAACAACTGGCGGTTGGTGAAGATCGGCACCACGCAGGCGCAGCGCAAGCTGTTCTTCAACCTGCGCAAGGAGCGCGAGAAGCTCGAACAGCTCGGCTTCCAACCGACCACCGCGCTGCTCGCCGAGAAGCTCGATGTCTCCGAGAAGGAGGTCATCGAGATGGAGCGCCGGCTCGCGGCGCCCGAGGCCTCGCTCGATGCGCCGCTCGGTGGTGGCGACGACGACGGCACGCGCACCCGGATGGACTACCTACCGGACGACGCGGCGGATCGTCCG
Source organism: Haliangiales bacterium (assembly GCA_038325805.1). Classification (GTDB taxonomy): domain Bacteria; phylum Myxococcota_A; class Polyangia; order Haliangiales; family Haliangiaceae; genus JABFXX01. The sequence continues at coordinate 15,313 of JBBQJJ010000186.1, read as the reverse complement.
GACCACGCGGTCGCGCAGAGCGAGTTCGCGCAGCTGCTCAAGGGGCACCTCGAGACCTTCGCGAAGACGCTCGAGGGTCGCGAGCAGACAATCTTCCGCGAGCGCTGGCTGACCGACGAGCCGTTGACGCTGCAGGAGATCGGCGATCGCTATCAGGTGTCACGCGAACGCGCGCGCCAGCTCGAGAAGCGCATGCTCGACCGGTTGAAGAAGTATCTCGAGGCCGAGCTCGGTTCCGCGGTCGACATCGACGCGATGACGCGCGACTAGCGATGAGGTGGCTCGTCCTCGCCTGCGTGCTGGGCTGCCACAACCCGAAGGTGGTCCTACGACCGCTCGCGACGGGCGTGTTCGGCAAGTACAAGATCGAGGCTTGTGGGACGAGCGGTGGCCACGTCGTCAAGCTGACGTATGTGGTCGACGAGCGCGGTGAAGCCGCGAACCACCGGCTCGTCGAGACCTATCGCGACCGCTACCTCGTCACCAAGCTCGAGGAGGTGATGCCGATCAACGGTTGGACGTTCGACAGCAAGTGCGGCGCCAGCGGGTTGACGTTGCGGGTACCCACGAAGGCTGTCGGTGAGGCACTCCACCGCAGCGGGGAAGTGCTCGCGAAGAATCCGACCGACATCGAGGTCACCGTGGTGGGGCAGTGACCGGCACGCTGTACGTGGTCGGCACGCCGATCGGAAACCTCGAGGATCTGTCCCTGCGCGCCGCGCGAATCCTCCGCAGCGTCGACGTGATCGCCGCCGAGGACACCCGGAGCGCGAAGGTGTTGCTCACCCATGTCGATGCCCTGGGCGCGGTCAACCACAAGCGCAAGCTGGTGTCGTACTTCGAGGGGAACGAGGCCGAGCGCACCAAGGATCTGATCGCCGCGCTCGTCACCGGCGAGCACGTCGCGGTGATCAGCGAGGCCGGGATGCCGGGCGTCTCGGATCCCGGGAGCTACGCGATCGCGGCGGCGATCGAGGCCGGTGCGCGCGTCGAGGTCGTGCCAGGGCCATCCGCCGTGCTCGCGGCCCTCGTCGGTTCGGGCCTGCCGAGCGAGCGGTTCATGTTCGTCGGCTTTCCACCGCGCGAAGATGGTGCGCGTCGCGAGCTGTTCGGCACGCTGCGCAACGAGGTCGCGACGCTGATCTTCTTCGAGGCCCCGGATCGCGTGGGCGCCACGCTGGCCGCGCTCGTCGAGGCGATGGGAGCGCAGCGCGAAGCGAGCCTCGGTCGCGAGCTGACGAAGCTGTACGAGGAGCACGTGCGCGGAACGCTCGCCCAGCTCGCCGCGAAGTTCGCGGAGACCTCGCCGCGCGGCGAGTGCACGCTGGTGGTCGCGGGAGCAGCGCAGGGCGCGCAGGTCGAGGTCGATATCGAGGCCGAGCTCCGGCGCCTGCTCGGCGAAGGGCTCGGTCCGAAAGACGCGGCACAACGACTCGTCGTGGTCACCGGCAAGCCGCGCCGTCAGCTCTATCAGCTCGCCCTGTCGCTCCAGCGCGAACGCTAGCTTCGCAACCGTGTCAGAATCACGGTCATGCGAGTCGTCCTCTATCTGGTGCTGGTTGCCGCGTGTGGCGAGGTCCGGTCGAACGTGCCCAACACGTGTACGACCGCGGTGGAGTGCCAGGATCCAGCAGCGCCGTTCTGCGTGAACAGCCAGTGTCAGGCGACCTGCGCGGTCACGGCGGATTGCACGGATCCCTCGGCGCCGATCTGCGCCACCGACGGTGCGTGCGTCGGCTGCGAGACCGACGACCAATGCGACGCGGCCGCGCCGATCTGCGATTCCGTCAGCCAGGCCTGCCGCGGCTGCAGCGAGGATAGCGAGTGCGCGGGCGGGGTTTGCATCGAAGCCGATGGCACCTGTGTCGACGATGCCGAGGTCGCCTTCGTGACGATGTCGGGCACCGACACCGCGCCCTGCACCCGCAACGCACCGTGCGATACGCTCGAGTTCGCGATCGCCAACCGCGGCACGCGCACGGTGATCCACATCCTCGGCGGCACGCTGTCGACGTCGCCGGTCGCGCTGTCGGGCACGCTCGTGATCGACGGCGAGGACACCACGCTCGGGGTGGGCAATCAGGGGACGTTCTCGATCACCGGGCCGGCGAATATTATTATCGAGGGCGTCCGGATGACGTCGCCGCCCGCGGGCCCCGCACCGATCCCCTCGGTGCTGGTCACCGGCCCCAACGCCAAGGTGGTGTTCGAGAACGTCGACATCAACGGCAACAACGGCCTCGCCCTGCGCGGCATCACCGGCGCCGACATGACGCTGCGCCGCTCGCACGTCGGGACCCTGGCCGCGACCACCGCGAACGTCGTCGCGTGCGAGAACTCGACGCTGACGATCGATCGATCGCTGTTCGAGACCTCGAGGGTCGACGACAACAACACGCAGTGCACCGCGCGGGTCACGCGCACGCGCTTCGAGTCCAACCGCGACGGCTCGGTCCAGCTGAGCGGTGGCCAGATCGTGATGGAGAACAACCTGATCATCCACCGCGACGGCTTCAACGACTCGATCTTCGCGTTCGGGATGAACGCGGGCAGCGTGATCCGCTTCAACACGATCATCAATACGACCGCCTTGCCGTCGGACGGTGCCGCGCTTGGCTGCGATGCCTCGGTCGCCGTGACCAGCAACATCTTCGCGTACAACAGCGGCCACCCGATCACCGGCGGGGCCTGTGCGCCCAGGTTCTCGGTCTTCGACGATGTCTCGGTGACCTCGCAGGGCACCGGCAACCAGGTCACCGGCATCGACACGATCTTCGTCAACCGCACCGCCGGCGACTTCCACCTCTCCGAGGGCAGCAAGGCGCGCGAGGCAGCCGAGCCCGGGCAGGAGACCATGGTCACCACGGACTTCGAGGGCTTGCCGCGTCCGAACCCGGCGGGATCGAACTCCGACAGCGGTGCGTTCGAAGCGCCGTGACGGGCCAGCCGCGCCGGACGCTCGGGGTATAAGAGCGCGATGTCCTCGGTCGCGTTCGTCGATGGCCTACCGCACCTCGCGGCGCATCGGCGCACCTTGCCGAGTGGGCTCGAGGTGGTGCTCCACCCCGACAGCACCGTGCCGCAGACCGCGGTCAGCGTGTGGTACCGGGTCGGCTCGAGCGACGAGCGCGTCGATCGCACCGGGTTCGCGCACCTGTTCGAGCACCTGTTCAAGACGCCGCCCTCGCTGCTCGGCGGCCACCATTACGAGGTGCTCAAGCGCGCCGGCGCCACCGATGCGAACGCGTCGACCGGTCCGGATCGCACCGCGTATCACGAGGTGGTGCCGTCGCATCAGCTCGAGCTCGCGCTGTGGCTCGAGGCCGGCCGCATGGGGTACTTCGCGCCGCACTTCGATGTCGATCGGCTGATCGCGCAGCAGAGTGTGGTGCGCGCGGAGCGCCGCCAGCGCTACGAGAACACGCCGTACGGTGCGGATCGCTTCGCGGTCGCGCAGCTGCTGTATCCCGAGGGCCATCCGCTGCGGCACCTCGTGATCGGCCAGCACGACGATATCCAGGCGGCGACGTTCGAGGACGTGCTCGCGTTCTATCGCACGTGGTACGTGCCCGCGAACGCCACGCTGGTGGTCGCCGGCGATCTGCCGCCGAACGTCGATGCGTTGATCGATCGCTATTTCGGAAGCTTCCCCGCCTCGCAGCGCCCACCGCGTCGCGCGCCGATCACCGTCGAGCCGGTACGGAAGCGCGAGCAGATCACGGATCAATTCGCGACGCTGGTGCGGATCCACCGCGCGTGGATCGGCCCTCCGGTCGACGGCGCGCACGAAGCGGAGCTCGACGTGCTGACCGCCGCGTGGGGTGCGATCGGCACCGGCGCGTTGTGGCGCACGCTGGTCTACGAGAAGCAGCTCGCGCAGCGCGTCTCGGCGTGGACGATCAACACGCGGCTCGGTGGCGAGATCCACGTCGCCATCGATCTCCGGCCCGGCAGCGATCCCGACGCGGTCCGTGCGGTGCTCGACGAGGTCTGCACGCAGGGCCTCGACCAGCGCTCGATCGATCGGATGGTGACCCGCCGCGAAGCCGGTGCGATCTGGGGGATCTCCGGCATCGCCCGCCGAGCCTCGATCGTCCAGCGCTCGATGCTCTACACCGACTCACCCGACAGCTTCGCGACGGAGCTCGCGCGGTATCGGGAGGTCACGCCGGCCACGATCGAGACGGCGATCGCACGCTGGCTCGCAGCGCCGTTCGTCGAAGTCGAGACCGTTCCCGGCGGGCAGAGTTGATATCCTGGACCTCGTGTTCCGGGACGACGACGAAGCGCGGGCGACCTACCTGGCGGGCCTCGAGCGCACGGCTGCCCGCGTCGACGTCCTCGAGCGCAGGATCCGCGAGCTCGAGGCGGAGAACCGCCGGCTCGCCGCGGACAACCAGGGGCTGCGCAAGCGGCTCGGCATCGAGCCGCCGCCGACCGGCGACACCTACGTCGATCTGAAGCTCCACGACTACGCGGCCGCGTTGGTCCGTGCGACCGACCCGAGCCGCACCGAGGGGATCGTCACCGGTGCCCTGGCCGGCGATGTCGGGCAGGTGATCGAGCGCGCCGCGCAGCTCGCCCGCGATGCGAAGCGGCCGTACGTGATCGCCACGGAGATCGCCCGTGCCGCTCGCGAGATCCTGCCCGCGCGGATCGTGCTCCGCGATCCCGACGCCGATCCCGCGGACATGGTGCGGGCGATCGTCGGCGTCGTCGCGGTGCCTTAGCTTTCGGCAGGCAGCAGTGATCGATCGGTAACGGGTCGGTTCTAGATCCCGGCGGTCGGCGGCCGGATGATCGTCAGCTGGCTCTCGATGCCCTTGGTCTGGTGGATCTCGTTCTTGTCGTCGACCCAGACCACTTCGAAGTCCGTCAGCTTCTCGCGCTTGATCAGCTCCAGCGCTGCCTTGTAGCCGAGGATGAACATCACCTTCGACCACGCGTCGGCGGTGAACGCATCCTTCGCCTTCACCGTGACGCTACGAGAGGCGCGTGCCGGCTGACCCGTGCGCGGATCGAGGATGTGGTGGTAACGAACGCCGTCCTTGACGAAGCCGCGCTCGTAGTCGCCCGACGTCGAGAACGAGTGATCCTCGATCGGCATCGACGCGAACGGCGCCATCTCCTTGCCCGGCAGCTCCTTGCCCCGCGGATCGCGAATGCCGACGACCCACGGCGCCATGCCCTTCTTGCCTGCGATGTACATGTCGCCACCGGCCTGCACCATGAAGTCGGTGAAGTTCATCGCGTGCAGCAGCGCGACGCACTTGTCGACGGCGTAGCCCTTCGCGATCCCGCCGAGTGTGATCGACATGCCCTTGCGCTTGAGGAAGACGGACTTCTTCGCCTTGTCGAGCACGATGTCGCGATAGCCGATCAGCGCGAGGCGCTTCTTGACGTCGGCGGGTGAAGGCAGCGTGCCGTCCATGTCCTGATCGAACTTCCACAGGCCGCGGAACGCGCCGACGGTGATGTCGAAGATGCCACGCGTGCGCTTCGCGACATCCTGCGCGCGCTCGATCACCGTGAAGGTCTCCTCGGAGACGACCACCGGTTTGAGGCCGGCGTTGCTGTTGATCTGCGAGACCTCGGAGTCGGGCGTCCAGGTGGTCATCACCTGATCGATCCGCTTCATCTCCTTGAACACGGCTTCCGCCGCCTTCGCCGCGCCCGCCTCGTCGTCTCCCCAGAAGAACAAGCTGATGGTGGTGCCCATCGCCTGCCCGTGGTGCTCGAACTTGCGATCGGGATTCGCGCGCTTCGGCGCCGGCTGTGCGGAGGCGGTCTCGAGCAGCGGTGCAGCACTACCGGCGACCAGCGCCAGCAGGCCGACAACAAGTCCGGCGAGCTTCACGAGACCCAGTGAACGACGCGGAGAATGATCAGCGCTGCACCCACGCCGAGCGCGACGAGCACCGCGATCACCGACATGGCGAGCGTGCCCTGGGTCTCCTGCTGGATCCCTTTCCACATGCCGAGGCACGCGGGGATGGCTCCCGTGGCGGAGATCAGGCCGCCCCAGATCGAACCGTACAACACACCGTGATCACCGATCGCGGCAACCACGATACCGAGCACGGCGAGACCGTACGCCACGAGCGACGGCACTTTGGTATCGGTGACCGGTTCTCCCATTCGATGAACCTAGCACCACCGGGAGCGTGCGAGCGGAAGATCAGCTCTCGGAGTACATCCGGATATTTTCCTTCATCACGTCGTCGGTGAGGGCGTTTTGCACCGGCTCGAGGAGGCAATCGGCGAGGACGAGCATCATGTCCTCGACGCTGCGCTCGGCAACCAACTTCGCCAGCAGTTGCTTCGCATCGCGCGAATCATCGCCCGCCAGGAGCTCCCTCACCTTCCCAACACTCAGATCACCCTGGAAGTCGATCATTAGATGTTGTCGTAGGTACTCGATCAAGCGAATCACCCGCCGGGAATACAGCACCAGGGGATCCGGATCAAGACACCGGCTCACGGTTTGGCACCGGTGGATCGTCCGATCGTGGCCAGGAGTTCCCGTCGGGAATCACGCTTGTATGTGCTGAGCCTCTGACGGACGATTGATTGCCATGCCCCGTGTGCTGTTGACCGGCTTTTGCGCGGTGCCAGGGCCGCGCCGCGCCGGGGTGCAGCTGCGCCACGTCATCCGGTCGCTGACGCCGATGCACAGCGTCGATCTGCTGGTCGTGCGCGAGGGCGAGCAGGCCTACGTCGAGCGCCAGGGCTCGGTGCGCGTGCTGCGCGTACCCACCCACGAATCGGATCTGCGATCGCAGATCCAGTCGTTCCAGCGCGCACTCAAGCGCCAGCTCGACGGCGCGGACTACGACATCGTCCACTGCCGCGATAGCTGGAGCTGCATGCCGGTGCTCGAGGCGCGGGCGCGGCTTGGCTATGCGGTGGTCTACGATCTGTCGCGCTCTCCCCTCGGCGACAGCCTCCACGACGCCGAGCTCGACGCGCAGTACGGCCGCGACGAGGAGGCCTGCCTGCTCGGCGCCGACATGGTGCTCGCGCCCACGCCTGCCGCCGTCAACGCGCTGCAGGGGCGCGGCAAGCCCGAGCGGGTGATGCTGTCGCCGCCGGGCGTCGATGTCGATCGGTTCGATTGGGACGAGCAACCGAAGGGTGGGCCGCCGCGGATCGTTTATATCGGGTCGATCGATGGCGGGCGCGGCATCCGCGTGTTGCTGCGCGCGATGGTCGCGATCGCACGCGAGGTCGATGCGCGGTTGGTGCTCGCCGGATCGTTCGCACCGAAGTTCGAGCAGAACCTGGAGCAGGGGATTCGCGAGCTGGGTCTCGAGGGAAAGGTCGAGGTGCTCGGCGCCGTCGACCACGATCAGCTGCCCGCGCTGATCGCCACGGCCACCGTGTGCGTCGTGCCGGCGGCCAGCGATCTGATTCCCAACCCGACGGTGCTCTACCCGACGAAGATCCTCGAGTACATGGCGTGCAAGCGCGCCGTGGTCGCACCGCGTCGCGACACGCTCGCGCAGGTCGTCGAGAACAACCGCGAGGCGCTGCTGTTCGAGCCCGGCGATCCGATCGACCTCGCGCGCAAGGTCCTTCGCTTGATCGGCGAGCCGCAGCTCCGCGAGCGGATCGCGCAGCTCGCGTACGAGCGCGTTCGCCGCGACTTCACCGCCTCCGCGGCACGCCGTGCGCTGCGCACCGCCTACACCGTGCTCGCGGATCGCTTCGAGATCGAGACCGACGCGTCCGACGACGACAACCCGAAGCCGATGGAGATCCTCGCCGACGACGACTTCGAGGCGACGGTGTTCCAGGAAGCGCCGCAGTCACCGGCCGTCGATACCGCGGTCCACAAGCTCGACGAGATCGACGATGGGCTGTCGGGTGCGATCAGCTCCGAAGCGGTGATCCCGCCGCCGGCTCCCGACGAGACGATGGAGCGGATGTCGGTCGCGTCCAGTTCCTCCGATCGCGACTTCACCGCCTCCGGGCTCGCGGCTGCGCCATCGGGCGACGACTGGGTGGTCACCGGGCTGTCAGCCGCCGTGCGCGCGCTCGAGGAGGATGCCAACGAGGCCCACGACGGCACCCCGATCGAGGGCGTGAGTGCTGCGGCGCCCGCGCTGCCCGTGATCAACGGCTCGTTCGTCGCAGGCGAGATCGACATCCCGACCCCACCGCCAACGCTCCTCGAAGACCGCGAGAAGAAGCAGCGCGGAGAGAGCCAGGACACGCCCGCGGTCGAGTTCACCGCAGCAGGTGGACTGCTCGGTGCGTCCGAGCCCGAGCCCGATACCGGCTCGCGGACGCCGCCGCTCGAACGCAGGTAGCTGGCTGCGTGTAACCCACGGTTACATAGGTCTCGTCACGCGGGGCGGTGTCGGAACTGCTCACCAGCGGAGAGACCAAACACAACGCCGTGTTAGGTTCCTCGCGGAGGCCGCTGCTATTCCGGTCGTTGCACTGGTCAATCTGCTGTTCGGCATCGGGTTCGCGCTGATCGCGCGTGACCGGCTCCGCGCGGACGGCCCGTTCTCGGCGCCGGCCTTTCACCTCGTGCTGCTGCACGCGGGCGGGGTGGTCGCTCCGATCGCGCTCTACTTCTACGCGGTGCATCCGGCGTGGGCGTGGATGTACTGGTTCAACCCCGAGAAGGTCTCGGGCATCGCCGTGTTGCCGCTGATGGTGGGGCACGCGACGCTGGTGATCGGTGGCTGGTACGTGGCGTCACAGATGATCCGCCGCGGCTTCCAAGGTGCGCTGCTCTACGGCGGCGGGTTCTTCTTGCTGGTGCTGCTGATCCTTGTCGTCGCCGGGATCAACCGGCTCGGCACGGCAGCGGACTACCTCGGGTGGCAGACCGAGCAGGTGACGTCGCTGTTCGACGTCAAGCTGGGATGGGCATTTGCGGTGTCGTTGCTCGCGCTGTTCGGATCGGCGATCTACATCGCGATCGAGTTGGGGCGCGACGGGCGGCGAGTGCGTGCCCGGTGATACGCTAGGCGCGGTGCGCCTCTCGACCCTCGTCCTCGTCGCCCTCCTCCTGACCGCATGCGGTCCGGTGGCGTACGTCGGCGAGGTCACGCGCAAGGCCTCTGATCGTGTCGAGAAGGCGCGCGCGGCCGAGGCTGACAAGTACGCGCCGTACTATTGGACGCGCGCGAAAGAGTATCTGGTGAAGGCGCGCGAGCGTGCGGCGTACGCCGACTACCAGGGCGCGAATCGGTTCGGTCGCCTGGCCTCGGAAGCGGCCGATCTCGCCGAGCAAGAGGCGGTGGCGGCGAAAAAGGATCCGTCGAAGCGGCCGTTAGATCTCGAGCCGGAGGTCGCGCCGGCAAAGTCGAAAGACGAAGAGGCGCCGATCGCGCCGGCAAAGGGTGACAGGTGAGGCTCGCAGTGCTCCTTCTCCTCGTCAGTTGCGCTGGCGGTGCCGTGCGCGATCGCACGCGCGCGACGGGCGGCCTGATCACCACTGCGCGCGACAATGGTGCAGAGCGTTGCGCGCCGGTCGAGCTCGCGATGGCGGAGTCGCACAACGACTTCGCGTCGCACGCGCTCGACGAGGGCAACTACTACGAAGCACGTCGCGAGGCCGAGGTCGCCGAGACCAACGCGAAGGCCGCGATCGAGAAGTCGCCGAAAGCTAGATGCACGGCGGGGCAGGTGGCGGCCAAGCCCGCGCCCGGCGACCAGGACGGCGACGGCATCCTCGACGATGTCGACAAGTGCCCGCGCGCCCCCGAAGACAAAGACAACTTCATGGACGAGGACGGCTGTCCCGATCTCGACAACGACGAGGACGGCCTCGCCGACAAGGTCGACAAGTGCCCCGACGAGCCCGAGGACAAGGACAAGTTCGAGGACGACGACGGCTGCCCGGATCTCGACAACGACGCCGATGGGCTGGCCGACAAGGCCGACAAGTGCCCGAACGATCCCGAGGACCGCGACGGGTTCGAGGATGACGACGGCTGCCCCGACAACGATAACGACGCCGACAATATCGCGGACAAAGACGACAAGTGCCCGATGGTCCCGGGCAACCCGCCCGACGGCTGCCCCAAGACGTACACGCGCGTGGTCGTCACCGAGAAGAAGATCGAGCTCAAGCAGGCCGTGTTCTTCGACACCAACAAGGCCACCATCAAATCGGTCTCGTTCCCGCTCCTCGATGACGTCGCCTCCGCCCTCCGCGACAATCCCAAGATCAAGGTCGAGGTCCAGGGACATACCGATAGCCAGGGCAACGACGCCTTCAACAAGTCGCTGTCCCAGAAGCGGTCGGAATCGGTGCGCAACTACCTCATCAAAAAGGGCATCTCGAGCGATCGGATGGACCCGAAGGGCTACGGCGAGGACCAGCCGCTCGAGGACAACCGGACCGCCGACGGCCGGGCCAAGAACCGCCGAGTCGAGTTCGTCATTACGGGCCGTTAGACCTGCCCCGAAAGTACGTGGGGGGTAACGTGGGGGCTAACGTGGGGCTAACGTGGGGGCTAACAATCCGTGTGGGCTAACAATATGAGCGATCCGACAACCGGCTGCGGTATATCAGCGCGATGGGAACCCGACGTGGGGTGATTCTTGCGCTGCTGCTCGCTGGCGGCGTTGCGCATGCCGATCCGAAAGCTGACGCGGACAAAGCGGCGAAGTCCGCGATGGAGAGCTACGACCTGATGGACTACGACGCTGCCAAGGCGTCGCTCCAGAAAGCGATCGCCGCGGCCACCAAGGCGAAGCTCGACAAGGATCCAGTCTCCGCGAAGCTCTACGTCTACCTCGGCATCACTTCGTTCGCAGGTGGCGATGCCGACGGCGCGAAGAAGGCGTTCACCGCCGCGGTCAAGATCGATCCGAAGATCCAGATCGAGGCCGCGTACAAGGCGCCCGAGCTGACCAAGCTCCTCGATAGCGTCCGCGGTGATGCCGGTGGCACGCCGGGTCCGACGGAGCCGGGGGATGGCACCGACTGCGCGTCGATCAAGGGCCTCCAGTTCAAGGAGCCGGATGGCGGCAAGACCGGCACCCCGCAGCCGATCGAGGCGTACCTCGCGGCCGACATCACCGCCGCCCGTGTCGTGGTGATGTACCGCCCCGAGGGTGCGACCGACTTCACCGAAGGCAAGCTGACCAAGAGCGGCTGCAAGTACACGGGCTCGATCCCGGGCACCGCCCTGAAGGGGTCGATCCTTCACTATTACGTCGCGGCGATGGACGCGAACAACCGCCCGATCAGCGGCGCGACCGCCGGTAGCTCGCGCACGCCGAACCTGCTCGAGATCACCGCCGGCGCGGGAGGGGTCCTCCCCAACGATGGCGAGGATCCGCTCAACAAGAAAGGCGGCGGCGGTGGTGGCGGTGGCGGCGGCGTCACCAAGGGCACCACGATCACGGGCGGCAAGCCGGCGAGGGTGTTCATCGCCGTCTCGGGTGGCACCGGCTTCGGCTACGTCACCGGCATCACCGAGGCGAACAACGAGGTGCAGACGTGCTGCGTCGGCAACAGCCTCGTCGTGCTGACGCCGGAGCTCGGCTACTACGTCAACCCGCAGCTCTCCATCGGGCTCGCAGGTCGCGTCGGCTTCCCTCTCGGCGCGAACGTCGATCCACCGAACGCGAAGCACTCGACGATCGCGCCTGCCGCGGTGGTGCGTGTTCGCTATGCACTCTCGGAGTCGGGCGAAGGCCTGCGCTTCATGGGACAGGTCGGAGGCGGCGTCATGCGCAACACGATCAAGCTGCAGATGCAGGCGAACGGTGGGGACACGGATATCGTCGCGCAGGGTCCGCTCCTGCTCGGTGCGGGCATCGGCTTCGTCAAGCAGCTGACCGGCAACCTCGCGTTCATGGCGGATGTCTCGGCGATGGCCGGCATCGCGGTGGTCGACAAGCTCGGGACGGCGCGGCTCAACACCGGCATCGGTGGTGACGTCTCGCTCGGTCTCGCTGTCGGGTTCTAGCTGCCCTTCACGCCGTTTCACTTCGGGCCGGGGCTGCTCGGTAAGGGGATCGCGCCGCGGTGGTTCTCGTGGTCCGGGTTCGTGGCCGCCACGGTCGTGATCGATTGCGAGGCTGCGTACTACCTCGCCACGGAGAGCGCCGTCGTCCACCGGCAGCTGCACACGTTCGTGGGAGCGGCGCTCGCGGGAGTCGCGACGAGCTTGCTGTTGCTCGGTGCGCGGCGCGTGCTGCGTCGAGCGCGTGCCTGGTTCGAGGCGAGGTCAATCGCGATGCGCTCGGAAGGCTCGTCGATCGGGCTCGTCGTCGGTGCGATGACCGGTGCACTGACCCACCCGCTGTTCGACGGAGTCATGCATCGCGACATCGAGCCGTTTCAGCCGTGGACCGCGGCGAACCCGCTGCAGGGAGCGATCGGGCTCGGCGCGCTCCACCTCGGGTGCCTGTTCGCGGGCATCGCCGGTGGCGTCCTGCTCGCGGTCCGTCGCTAGGTGGGCCCTACGGTTTCGGTTTCCCGATCCCGAGCGGATGAAGAAACATGTGCACTTCTCCGGCGGTGACCTCCGCACTGTTCGGCGCTGCGGTCAGCACCACCGCAGCCTCGACCACACGATCACCACCCTCGTCGAGGTAGATCACCCGCTTGATCGTGCGGCGCTGCTCGACGCACGCGGCGAGATCCTCGAGTAGCTGCGGATAGATCTCGGGGAGCGCGGAGTCGCCGAGCGCGAGCCCTCCAGCATCACCGGCCGCGCCCAGGAACTCGTAGAACGCGGCGTTCGCAGCGCGCACCTGACCCGCGGCGTTGCACGACGCCATCGGGAGCGGCACCGAGCCGAACACCTCGGCGGCGGCCTTCTGCCGATGATCGAGCTCGCGACGCTCGCGAGCGGCATCGGGAGCGAGCGCACGACGCGATCGATTCTCCATGCCGAGCATCCCCATCAACGCGCGCAGCTCGTACATGAACGACTGGACGTCGGGGTGGCGCTGCGCCGGATCCTTCGCGGTGGCGCGCGCGACGAGCGCATCGGCACGCTCGTCGAGCGGATCCTCGGTGAAGCTCGACGGTGCCGGCACGATCTCGGTGCCGTGCTTCGTGAAGATCTCCTGGATGCTGCCGGTGAACGGCACGCCGCCGCTGAGCAGCTCGAACAGTACGATGCCGAGCGCGTAGATGTCGCTCGCCTGCGAGGCGGCGGCACCGTCGATCCGCTCGGGGGCGAGGTACTCGGGCGTGCCGTCGACGCCCTCGGTGCGACCGAGGTCCGGTCGCGCCAGCCCGAAATCGAGGAGCTTGATCAGGCGGCGCTGCAGCGTCGTGCGCACGAGGAAGATGTTCTCGGTCTTGATGTCGCCGTGGATGATCTGCTTGCCATGGATGAAGCGCACGGCATCGGCGACTTGCCACATGACGTCGCACGCGACCCTCGGTGTGAGCTTGCCGGTATGGTGGAGCTTGCTGTGCACGGTCTGCCCATCGAGCAGCTCCATCACCATGAACAGCCCGAAGGTGTCGTCCTGACCGAAGTCGACGATCGAGCAGATGTTGTCGTGGGTGAGCGCCGAGGCGAGCCGCGCCTCGCGATAGAACATCTCGCGGATCTTCGGGTTGGTCGCGATCGCGCTCTTGATCAGCTTGAGTGCGAACGCCTTGCCGAGCGCCTGGTGGCGAACGCGCAGCACGCGACCCATGCCGCCGCGACCGAGCTGACCCTCGACGATGTAGCGACCGCCGATCACGTCGCCGCTGCGAGCACCTCGCTTCCCAGTCAAGTCGAGCGACGAGTCGCGCGACGAATCGCGGAGCGCGATGGGCATGCCGTCGAACAACCCGCTCGGCAGCTCGGTGACGGGCACCGCGCCGACCTTGCCGAGGACGGAGCGAGTCACCGACGGCAACAGCGTCTCGTGACCGTCGCGCTGTTCCAGCGTTCCGATCTCGACATCACTGTCGGTCGGTTTCTTGCCCACGCCGCATCGTACCCAGGAATGCGGTAGAGATGAGCGATGGACGACGCAGAGTTCGACCGGATCTCTCGAGACGAGCTGCATCATCTCGAGGACGCATTCGCGGACATCGACCCGGATGAGTGCGAGGTGTCGACGAGCGACGGCGTGCTCAAGCTCGCGCTCAAGGACGGCACCAGGATCGTGATCAACAGTCATCGCGCGGCGCGCCAGATCTGGATGGCCGCGGTGTCGACCGCCTGGCACTTCGATCCGACGCCAGATCCCGCGACGTGGCACACCAGTAAGACCAACGAGGATCTACGGCCCACGCTCGCGAGGGTGCTTCGCGAGCGCATTGGCCTCGACGTTGCGCTGTAAGATGACCTCTGGGAGATGACATGGCGGAGTCGCAGGTCCTCGGCGTGATCACCCTCTGGGCCGCCGTCGCGTGGGCGGATGGTGTGCTCGCCCAAGCCGAAGCCGAGAGCCTTCGCCGGTTGATCCGCTCGGCAGAGCTCGCGGGTGACGAGCGCGCGATCGCCCTGCGGACCCTCGAGCACCCGGTCACGCTTCCGGCGGACTACCTGACCAGCCTCGGACCTGACGCGGGGGGTGTGGTGTATCGCGCGGCCTGCCGGATGGCGGTGGTCGATCACGTGTTCCACGCCAGCGAACGAACGATCCTCGACAAGCTGCGCGGCTTGCTCGGTGTCCCCGACGATGTCGCGAGCGAGATCGAGGCCGATCTCCCGGAGCTGATCTGATGCAACCCAAGGGGATTCGCTCGCCTCGCGGGTCGCTGGCACAGCGGCGACACCGCGTTCGCCACCTGGTGTTCCGCGGTGGCGTCGCTGCGGTGACGCAGGCCGTGATGTTCACCGGGCTGTACCCGTTGGTTCCCCACGCGTATCGCGCGGTACAGGGGCGGCGCAAGCCGACGCAGGAGCAGGCGCACAGGCCGATCCGTGTCGCGCTCGCGGAGTGGGGGATGTCGGCGGCGCTGTCGGCGATCCGACCGGCGGGCTTCCTGGGCTTGCCGGGTGCGAGCAACAAGGGACCGCGCCCGATCATCCTGTTGCACGGCTACGCGATGAACCGCGCGAGCTTCGTACCACTCGCGTATCGACTCGCCCGTGCCGAGCTCGGCCCGATCTTCGGCTTCGAGTACTGGACGCTCGGGCGCGTCGCCGCTGGTGCGCGGCAACTCGGCTGGTTTGTCGACGAGGTCCGTCAAGCGACAGGAGCCGCAGAGGTCGACATCGTCGGCCACTCGATGGGCGGTGTGGTCGCCCGCTATTACGTGACGCTCGCCGGCGGCGATCCGCGCGTGCGAAATCTGATCACGCTCGGCTCGCCCCACGCCGGCACCTCGGTCAGCCGGCTCGGGGTCGGTCACCCGACGCGCGAGCTGGTGCTCGGC
>JBBQJJ010000185.1:0-15853 GCA_038325805.1 Haliangiales bacterium | reverse complement strand
CGAGCAGCAGGATGTTCGACTTCTGCAGCTCGACGTCCTCATCGGACTGGCCGGTCTGCTTGTGGTCGATCCGCTTGTAGTGATTGTGGACGGCGACCGCGAGGATCTTCTTCGCGCGGTCCTGACCGATCACGTACTCGTCGAGGACCTTCTTGATCTGCGCCGGCTTGGGGATCGACGAGGTGCCATAGGACTGGTCCTCCTTCTCGATCTCCTCCGCGATGATGTCGTTGCACAGCCCGATGCACTCGTCACAGATGTAGACGGTCGGCCCGGCGATCAGCTTCTTGACCTCTTTCTGCGCCTTGCCGCAGAACGAACAGGTCAGAGACGCACCGTCTCGTTTCTCGATGGGAGGCATCTGCTAACCCCAGCCTAGCACGGGGGTTACTTCTTGCTGTCCTCGGGCTTCTTCTTCGCCGTGATCAGCACCTCGTCGATGATGCCGTACTCCTTCGCCTGCGACGACGACATGAAGTTGTCGCGGTCGGTGTCGTTCTTGATGCGCTCGACCGGCTGGCCGGTGTGCTTCGAGTACAGCTCGTTCAGCGTGTCACGGGTCTTCAAGATCTCCTTGGTATGGATCTCGATGTCCGTGGCCTGACCCTGGAAGCCCGCGAGCGGCTGGTGGATCATCACGCGCGAGTGGGGCAGGGCGTAGCGCTTGCCCTTGGTGCCCGCAGCGAGCAGGAAGCTGCCCATCGACGCCGCCTGACCCATGCAGATCGTCGCGACGTCGCAATGTAGATATTGCATCGTGTCGTAGATCGCGAGCCCCGCGGAGACGTGACCGCCCGGCGAGTTGATGTAGAGCATGATGTCCTTCTCGGGCTCCTCCGAGTCGAGGAACAGCAGCTGCGCGATCACGACGTTCGCGACGTCATCGTTGATCGCGGTCCCGAGGAAGATGATCCGGTCCTTGAGGAGACGGGAGAAGATGTCCCAACCGCGCTCACCCCGGTGGGTTTGCTCGATGACCGTCGGGACCAGGTAGCTCATCTCGGGTTTCATCGCCATGGCCTCGACTGTACGAGCCACCCGACGGTCATGCAACGCACGAACGCGTCGGAACCGCTGGCAAAACAGCTAGGTGGGTGAGCCCCGTTAAGGTAGGGCAGACCGCGGGGCAACCGGCGACAGTTAGCGGGCCTTGGTGTACGAGACCAGCTTGGCGTCCACTTCGTTGGTGGTGCCGTGGTGTGCGTAGCGGAACCGCGAGACGCCGGTGCCAGGTTCGAGCTCGAACGTCTGCTCGTCAGGGCCGGTGTAGAACGACAACCGATACCCGGTCTCGACCGCGCTGACCTGCCAGCAGTAGACCATCTCGGCCGATGGGCAGATCTTCTGGCCGTCGATCACGGGCCACGAGAACCAGCCGGTCGCACCATCGAGCGTGGGTTCGCCCTGGGCGCTCTGTGCGCCGAACAGAAACGCGTTGTCCTTGCGGAGGATCGTGGTCTCGGTGGGCGTGGGGACCGCGCCGGTGCCGTCGTAATCGGTGAGGTCCGTCGGCCAGCCTTTGACCCGGAACGCGATGACGCCGTTGGTCTCCTTCGAATCGACGACCTCCGTGGTCCACGAGATCGTCGTCGTCGACACCTTGTTGGTGTCCGTGTCGTAGCGCTTGACGCTGACCTGGTAGGTCCACTTGCTGCCCTTCGCGAGCGGCAGAGGATCGGCCGTGATCATCTCCTGCATCGTCAGCGGCTTCTTCTTCGGGGGACTACTGCAGCCGCCGAACAGCGCGAGCGATACGAGTGCGAGCGATGCGGTCCTCATGATCCGGCGCCATCCTATCCCCGGCAGGCCGAGGACTCCATGTTGCGACACGAAGAATTCCCCCGGGATTCGAACTGAGATCGGGTAGGGTCCGGCCGATGTCGTTTACCGACCAGCTCTCGACGCGGCTCGCTTCGCTGACCAAGTTGCTGCCGCGAGCGTCCGATGGTCAGCGCAATCTCGTTCGGGTCGGCTGGGACATGCTTTCGGGCGTCCCGGGCGGCAAGGTGATCTTCTCGCGCTTGGTGGGGCGGATGGCCCCCTACACCGGCACGATCAACGCCACGGTGACCGTGCTCCGCGCGGGCTATGCCGAGGTCGTGATGCACGACAAGAAGGGGGTGCGGAACCACCTGGATTGCGTGCACGCGATCGCGCTGGCCAACCTCGGCGAGCTCGCCGGCAACGTCGCCCTCGCGTACTCGCTCCCCGACGACGGTCGCTTCATCGTCAGCGCGATGCACGTCGAATACCTCAAGAAAGCCCGCGGCACGATCACCGCCGCCGGCGAGCCGCCCGTCCCCAAGACGGCCGCCCGCGCACAGTACGAGGTGCCGGTCACGCTGCGCGACTCGGCGGGCGAGACGGTGGCAAAAGTGATCTTGACGAGCCTGGTGGGGCCGAAGCCGGGGACCTCCGCGGACGAACGTCGCGACGTGAATTAGCCAAGAAATAGCGTCGTCCGACGGCTTGTCATATGTCTCTTGGAGGGAACTGAATGAAGACTCTGCCCATCGCGCTCACGCTGGTCGGCTTGCTGAGCAGTGCTGCCAGCGCAGCTCCCGACGGCGCCGACTTCATCAAGGACGCGAAGCTGTACTACCGGGTGGTGGCGTGCAAAGGCACCGATCCGCTGCCGGCCGGCTTCGACGCCGCGGTGGTGGACAAGCACTGCGTCGAGCAGACCAAGCGCTACGACAAGCTGACCAAGTCGTACTTCACGCCGGCGGCCGAGTTCCTCGCCCCGCTGCGACCGGCAGGGTTGCCCACGACGATCGTCTATCCGTTCGGCGGTGGCGACTTGATGTCCGCGCTGGTGACGTATCCCGACGCGCGCGAGATCACCACGATCTCGCTCGAGCACGCGGGCGATCCCACGCGCCTCGCCACGCTCGACAAGGGCAAGCTCGCGAGCGCGCTGGCAAACTATCGCAACGCATCGGCGGGCCTGCTGTCGCTGCATGACTCGACGAGCGAGAACATGCGCAAGCTCGAGAAGGGCGGCATCCCGGGTCAGCTGTCGTTTCACCTCACTGGTATGGCGGTGATGGGCTACGAGCCGGTGTCGCTCAAGTTCTTCAAGCTCGGCGATGATGGCAAGGTCATCTACTACTCGCAGTCCGACATCGACGGGCTCGCGAAGACCACCGCGAAGCGCGTCAAGGGTAGCTGGGTCGACACCGACTGGTCGGTCGCCTGGGACAACATGGAGCTCCAGTTCCGCAAGGCGGGAGATCCCAAGGCGCCCGTGATCACGCATCGCCACTTCGCGTGGAACCTCGGGGACAAGAACTTTGGCGGCTCGCAGCTCGAGAAGCATCTGCAGAGCAAGGGCAAGGTCGCCGCGATGACCAAGGCGGCGAGCTATCTGATCTGGCTCTCCGGGTTCTCGAAGATCAAAGACTACCTGCTCGCGAACATGACCTTCATGATGTCGGACGCCACCGGCATCGAGAGCAAGTGGGCGAAGAAGGCCGGCTTCACGCAGACCACGTACGGTCGGTTCCAGGGCGCGTTCCTCGAGGAAGCGGACCAGACCGTATCGGCGGCGATGGTGAAGCTGTGGGCCAGCCAGCCGTATCGCAAGCTCCCGTTCCGCTACGGGTACCCCGATAACAAGGGGAACATCCATCTCATGATCACGCAGCTGGAGATCAAACGTTGACCAAGCTCGCACGCTCGCTTCACCCGAAGCTCGGTCTGGTCGCCTTGATCGTCGCTCTGCTCGGTGGGTCTGCCTTCGCGGAAGACCCGATGCCGAAGGAAGACATCTCGACCGACGAGCCGGGGACACCCGGTGAGAACGGGCCGGTGACCTCGCCGACGCCACCGGCAGCGCGGCTCCCTCAGATCACCAAGCGCACGTTGATCAACCGCGGGCAGTGGGTGAAGGACGACGGCGTCTCGAAGCTCGACAAGACCGAGGACCGCGTCGAGGGCGGCAGGCACTGGCGGATCAAGACGGCGGCGGGGGCGGTCCACGTGTGGACGCCGGATGGCTACGATCGCGCGACGGCTGGCACCGTCGTGTATGTCCACGGCTACTGGACCAACGTCGACAACGCGTGGAAGGAATACCAGCTCGCGCGGCAGTTCAAGATGAGCCGCCAGAACGCGATGTTCATCGTGCCCGAGGCGCCCGGCAGCAACGAGGACGGCGTCAAGTGGGCCGCGCTGACGGATCTCCGCAAGGCGGTCTCTCGCGCGAACCTCAAGATGCCGGACGGTCCCATCGTGGTGATGGGCCACTCGGGTGCGTTTCGCACGGTGATGCAGTGGGTCGATCACAAGCTGGTCGACCAGATCATCCTGCTCGACGCGATGTACGGTGGCGAGAAGGCGTTCGACGAGTTCATCAAGAGCGGCAAGCGCGCCGACGAGCACAAGTTGATCGTCGTCGGCGCGGCCGTCGCACGGTCGTCGGTCGGGTTCGCGCAGCAATACAAGTTCGCCGTCGCGCGCGAGAAGTTCCCCGACACGCTCGGTGGCTTCTCCAAGGCGGAGCGTCGCGCGAAGCTGCTCTACGTGCGCTCGCAGTACGACCACATGGCGATCGTGACGAGCCGCAAGGTGATTCCGCTGCTGTTGCGCGTCACCCGCTTGAAGCCGCTGTAGCGCGACTCGTGCGACGATGTCCGCATGTGGAAATGTGGACTGGTCTTGATCGCCGCGTGTAGCAGCAAGGGCGGAAGCACGGGTGGAGGAGGCGGCAATCTCCCGACGGAGATGTCTGGCTTCGCGGTAGCCAACGCGCTCGATGCCTGGCAGGGCGCGTGGACCATGCGGATGAACCTGTCCGACACCATCAAGCTGTCGGACGGGCTGGTCGCGCTCGACATCAAGGGCGATGGTGCGAAGGCGTTCGACGGCAAGCAGGAGATTCCACTCGGGTTCGAGCTCGACTCGCCCTGCACCGCGACCTTCAAGCAGCCGATCACGGAGGGCGCGATGAAGGGCGGCACGTCGTCACACACCAAGCAGTTCGTGATCAAGGACGGCAAGGTGCTCGCGGCGGAAGGGTCGGCGGGCATGCGCAAGGGCAAGACCGCAGTGGTCTGCACGATCGGCATGGATACCGTCCACACGATCGACGACAAGGGCGCGTGTAAGAAGTGGAGCAACATGATGGACCGCTGGCGCGGCTCCGACGAGAAGTGCGCCTGGTCGTCGGAGGGCGGCAAGGACGTGTTGACCGTCGGCGACGGCAGCTGGTCCCACAAGTTGATCGCGGAGGGTGACTTGCTGATGGACGAGCAGTTCAGCGAGCAGGTCAAGCGTGGCGTGACCACCAAGCAGGCGAGCTTCGAAGCGGCGAAACAAGCGCTCGCTGCGAAGTGATGGCGTCGCCCAACTGCGGCGCGCGGTTTGCTAGCATGCATGCAGCGTGGCCATGCTGATCGCACTTCCTGACGGCGTCGAACACGCACGGCGCCTCGCGCAGCGCATCGGTTGCGACGTCGAGATCCCGGAGCTTCACCAGTTCCCCGACGGAGAGGTCTGCGTTCGCATCGATCGCACCTCGCTCCCGAGCACGGTCGCGATCGTCGGCAACCTGACCCACGACAGCTTCCTGAAGGTGGCTTTCCTCGCGGGAACTGCACGTGACCTCGGGGCAACGCGCGTCGGCCTGATCGCGCCATACCTCGCGTACATGCGGCAGGACAATCGGTTCCGTCCCGGCGAGGGCGTGACCGCGGTGTACTTCGGCAAGTTGGTGTCGTCGGCCGTCGACTGGATGGCGACGGTCGACCCGCATCTGCATCGCTATGACTCGTTGACCACCGTGTACTCGATCCCGACCACCGTGGTGCGTTCGGCCTCGTCGATCGCTGCGTGGGTGAGCGCGGAGGTCACGCACCCTGTCCTCGTCGGTCCGGATGCCGAGAGCGTGCAGTGGGTGGCTGCGGTCGCGGAGCGCTGCAACGCGCCGTTCGTGATCCTCGAGAAGACGCGGCGAGGCGATCGCGATGTCTCGGTGTCGATGCCCGACTACGCCTTCAACGGTCACACGCCGATCATCATCGACGACATCGTGTCGACGGGGCGAACCATGCTCGCGGCGACCAAGCAGCTGCGGGCGGCAGGTAGTGCAGCGCCGCTGTGCATCGCGATCCACGCGGTGTTCGCGGATGCCGTCGGAGACGAGCTGGTCGCAGCCGGCGCGAGCGGCATCGTCACCTGCAACACCATCCTCCACGCCTCGAACCGGATCTGTGTTGCGGATTCGCTGGCGGATGCCGTTCGGCCTCTACTCGTCTAGATCCGCAGGCTGCCCCACGGCTTTCGTTGGGTCTGAGCCGCGCGATGTGCCCATACGCTACGATCTGGTGGGCGCGGACCTCCAAAGGATCAGGCGGTTATGGGATGGGCCCCCGGGTATGGTGTTCGCAGCCCTCCGAGGATTCGTGACTCGAGTTCTCGATCGTCTGACCGGCGAAACCCGTGGTCTCCACAAGGAGATCGAGGGCGAAGCGGACCTCTTGCTGCGCGCGATCTCCGTGCCGGCCTACCGCCGGTATCTGGCTCGCTGGTACGGCTTCGTCGCCCCACTCGAACGCGCGCTCCGCTCGCTACCTGGGTTGTCGCAGGTGATCGACCCGCGCCGGCTCCGCAAGCATCAGCTGCTCGGCCACGATCTGCAGGCACTCCACCTCAAACAGCCGGCGATCGCGGCGCTCCCCCAGTGCGAGATCCCATCGTTCATCGACGTCCGCGACGCCATGGGCTGGGCGTTCGTGGTCGAGCGCACGACCCTCGATCATCCAGGTCTGTTTCGCCGGCTCGCTAGCGTGATCCCGGGCGACATGGCGTTCGCGTCCGCCTACCTCACGTGTTACGCCGGCTCCGTCGGCGAGATGTGGCGGAGCTTCGAGCAATCGCTCGAGACCGCTGCTCCTTCGGAAGGGGACTCCGATCGGATCGTCTCCGCTTCTCAGATCGCGTATCGCCACTTCCGGCGATGGCGCAACTCGCTGGATGGCCACGCGCCGTCGCATGCAGAACGCAGGAGCTCGTGACTATCACTCGTTCAGGACCAGGCGGCGCCGTCTTGGTCGTCGATGACAACCCCGACACCACGGACTCGATCCGCGACACGCTCCGGCGCCGCGGCTTCGATGCTCACGGCTTCTACGCGGCGGACGAATGCCTCGACTGGCTGAAGACGCGGGAAGCAGCGGTCGTCATCAGCGACGTCCAGATGCCGGGCACCACCGGCATCGAGCTCGCCACGATGCTGCGCGAGGAGCACCCCGCGCTACGCGTGATCATCTTGACCGGCGCAGGCAGCCTCGACATCGCCGTCCAGGCGATCCGAGCCGGCGCGTTCGACTACATCTCGAAGCCTGTCGAAGGCGACGCACTCGCGCTCGCGGTGTCTCGTGCGCTCGACCACGTTGCCCTCGAGAAAGAGGTCAAGCGGCTGCGCACCGCGGTGCACGAGAGCACGAACATGATCATCGGCGATTGCCCGGCGATCAAGAAGACGATGGAGATGATCTCCCACGTCACCGACAGCGACGCCACCGTGCTCGTGCTCGGCGAATCGGGGACGGGCAAGGAGCTGGTCGCCAAGGCGCTCCACGATCTCGGACCGCGTCGCGAGCAGCCGTTCGTCGCCGTCAACTGCGCGGCGGTGCCGGCACAGCTCCTCGAGAGCGAGCTGTTCGGTCACGTGCGTGGCGCGTTCACCGACGCGAGGACTGCGCGGCACGGCCTGTTCATGCAGGCGGGCCAGGGCACGATCTTCCTCGACGAAGTCGGCGAGATGCCACTCGACATGCAGTCCAAGCTGCTGCGTGCGCTGCAAGAGCGCATGGTGCGCCCGGTCGGTGGCGACGAAGAGGTGCCGTTCCAGGCACGCGTCATCACCGCCACCAATCGCGATCTCGAAAAGGAAGTCCGCCGGAAGCGATTCCGCGAGGACCTCTACTACCGGATCAACGTGGTCGCCATCCCGGTGCCGCCGCTGCGAGCTCGCGGCAGCGACATCCTGGTGCTCGCGCAGTTCTTCCTCCACAAGATCGCCGCGCGAAACCGCAAGGACGTCGTGGGCATCTCGGCAGCGGCTGCGCGCTTGCTGATGCGCTACGACTGGCCGGGCAACGTGCGCGAACTCGAGAACTGTATCGAGCGTGCGGTCGCGCTGTGCCGCCTCGACGAGATCACCGTCGAGGATCTGCCGCAGAAGATCCAGACCCACGGCAACGAGCTCGCGGTCGCGATCGGTTCGCCGCGAGAGCTGATCACCCTCGACGAGATGGAGCGGCGCTACATCCGCCACGTGCTCGGGCTGTTGCGCGGCAACAAGACGCGCGCCGCGCGGACGCTGGGTATCGATCGTCGCTCGCTGTATCGCCGCCTGGAGGCGTTCGAGCAGACGGCGGTGCCATCGGCGATCGATGTAGGTGGCGACGCGCCCGAGACGTCCGAGCAGACGCCGTAGCGTCGGGCCGAGTCGATTCGGGATCGCGGAGATGACACCGACGCATGGGTTCGGTACGACTCGACGTCAGTGAGTGCAACGTCTCGTCATCCAGCCAAGGTCGCGCGAATCGTCGAGCAACTGCGCGCACACCCGCCGGGCAAGCCGCTGTCGCTCAAGAAGAAGGCCGTCGCACACCAGGTGCCGAAGGCGAACGATCTGCGCCGCAAGGACGCGAAGATCGACATCAGCGATCTGACCGAGGTGCTCGAGGTCGATCCGGTGAAGCGGATCTGCGTCGCCGAGTCGGGCGTGACGTTCTGCGACCTCGTCGCCTCCACGCTCCCGCACGGCTTGATCCCGATCGTCGTTCCCGAGCTCAAGACGATCACGATCGGCGGTGCGGTCGCGGGCTGCTCGATCGAATCGATGTCCTTCATCCACGGCGGCTTTCACGACACGTGTCTCGAGTACGAGGTGATCACCGCGACCGGCGACGTGCTGACGTGCACGCCCGACAATCAGCACGCGCTGGTGTTCCAGATGGTGCACGGCGCGTTCGGCACGCTTGGCATCATCTCGAAGCTGACGTTCAAGCTCGTTCCTGCCAAGCCGTACGTTCACATCTACTACGAGAAGTACGCCACGCTCGACGGGTATCAGCGCGCGATCCAGAGGCACTACGACAAGCGCGACGTCGACTTCATGGATGGCATCATCCACTCGCCCTCGTTGTACGTGCTCAGCGTCGGCCACTTCGTCGACAAGGCGCCGTACACCAATCGCTACGACTGGCTGAAGGTCTACTACCAGACCACCGCGACGCGCGCCGATGATTACCTGACGACGACGGACTACGTGTTTCGCTACGACCGCGGCGTCACCAACGTGCGGCCGAAGTCATTTCTCGGTCGCTTGTTGCTCGGCAAGTTCATGGCGTCGTCGGAGTGGCTGGCGCTCGCCGACAAGTTTCACTACCTACTCCCGAAGGACAAGCCGACGATCACGCTCGACGTGTTCGTGCCGTTCTCGAAGGTGCCCGAGTTCCTCGCCTGGTACACGCGCGAGCTCGGCCACTACCCACTGTGGTGCGTGCCGTACAAGCGCGTCCACGACTACGAGTGGTTGCCCGAGGAATACTGGAAGCGCAACAAGGACGGGCTGTTCCTCGATCTCGCGATCTACGGGATGAAGCAGCTCGGCGACAGCAACTACCACCGCATGATGGAAGAGAAGCTGCGCGAGCTCGGCGGGATCAAGACGCTGATCGCGCACAACTACTACGGTGAGGGCGAGTTCTGGGAGATCTTCAACAAGCCGACGTACGACGCGGTGAAGGCGATCACCGATCCGCAGAATCTGTTTCGCGACCTCTACACCAAGACGTGCCGCGCTGCGATGGGGCTGTCCTGACACAGCTGTGTCGGCACGCCGAATGCTTCTGTTTGGAGTATGCGCAGACTTCTTCTCATGGCCGCTCTTACGTTCTCGACGGCGTGCGCCGGAACGGCGACCTATTCTGCCACCGGCACCGTGCAGACGCCTGACCTCGTCACGGTGTCGCCGGGGGTCTCGGTGATCGCCGACTACGACGAGCCCATCTTCTATTCCGACGGGTTCTACTGGTGGAACTACGAGGGCGGTTGGTACCGCTCGCAGTACTACACCGGTGGCTGGGTCTCGGCGAGCGCGCCGGTCGCAGTCGTGCGGATCGGCGACACGCGTCGCTACACGCACTATCGGCCACGTGGGTACACGGCGCGCTATCGCCCGCGACCGTCGCACAAGATCGACCGCCCGCGGGCGCGAGCTCGTCGCTAAGCACGCGAGGAACGTAGCGCCAGGGCTCGGCGCGCTGGGGTCGTTCCGGATCCCGCCGTGGAATCGTGCGGCTGCGTCTCGGTGTGCGCTGCGATCTGGGGTTAGCTACGACCGCGAATCACCACGACCGAGCATGGTGCATGGCGGACGAGGTTCTCGGCGACCGAGCCCATCACCAAGCGCGAAAGCCCGGTGCGACCGTGTGAGCCGACCGCGATCAGATCGATCGTGCGGTCTTCCTCCGCCTTCCCGAGGATCAACTCCGAGGGATTGCCGCTCAGCACTTCGCTTCGTACCGCGACCTGCTTGCGACCACGGACCTCGTCGGCGTAGCGCTCGAGCTGTTCCGTGGCCCGGGCATCCATCGCGGTGATGTGGTCGACGAGCATCGGATCGCCCGATGCGGCGAGGGGAAGCTGGACCGCGTGCAGCAGATCGATGCCGGCCCCGTTGGGCTGCGCGAGGTACTCGGCGCGCTCGACGATCTGCGACGAGTCCTCGCCGAGGTCGATCGGGCAGAGCACGTGATCGAAGCGTGGTCCGTCGGGGTTACCGCGAATGACCAGGACCGACGAGACTGCGTGACGGGCGACCTTTTCGGCGACCGAGCCGATCACGAGACGCTTGAGGCCAGTGCGGCCATGGGTGCCGAGCACGATCAGGTCTACGTTCCGAGCCGCGCCGAGATCGACGAGCTGCTGCCACGGCGAGCCCTCGAGGAACTCGCTGGTTACCTTGGTCGCGCCGAGCTGACGGGCTTCGTGGACAGCCGCGTCGAGTCCGCGCTTCTCTTCGTCGAGCACCAGCCTGATCGAGGTTCCCGGTAGCTGGGTCTCGTTCGCGGCTGCCACCGCGGGGAAGTGGAACGCGTGCGCGACGACGAGCTCCGATCCATTCGCTGCAGCGAGCCGTGCGGCCACGCGCAGTGCGGCTTGCGAGGGAGCGGAGTAATCCACGGGGCACAGGATCTTGCCGATCATGGAGCTGAGGCAGTGCAGTACGCGTTCCACCGAGGCTACGAGTCAGCCGTGCGGCTGCGCTCGTCGAGCTGTCCCCGGCGACGGCACACCCGCTGCAAAGCCTGAAGTCATGCGGAGCTTGCTCGCCGTCTTCCTTCTCGCACATGGGGTCGCGCACCTCGTGGGTTTCTTCGGTGCATGGGCGCCGGCGCGTAAGACGGTGAGCGGGAATCGCGTCGAGCTCGGCACCAGCTGGAGCGAGGTGGTCGGCTTGATGTGGCTCGCCGGTGCACTCCTGTTCTCGATCGCAGCTGTTGGCACGGTTGCCAACGCGACATGGTGGCCGGGGTTCGCGATGGGGCTCGCAGGCGGCTCCCTGACGCTCTGCATTCTGCAGTTGCCGGCGACACGCTTCGGTCTCGTGCTCAACTTCACGCTGATCACGCTGCTCGTCGGTGGGCAGCGAGTGGGTTGGTACTAGGTCTCCGATGCGGTTGCTCGCCCTCGTCGTTCTCGCTGCGTGCGGCACCGCGTCACTGGAAGGCCCGCGTGCGATTCGCACCGCCGAGCATCTCGAGGAGGCGCGCAAGCTCGACGAGGTCGCGCGTTCGCGAACGTGGCTCGTGACCGAGGAGGTCACGCCACCGGCAAGGCCGTTCGCATTCACCTGGAATCCCGACGCCGATCACGAGCGCGTGAAGCAGCAACGCAGCGAGGTCGCTGCCGTCGAACAAGACTTCGAAGCTGCGTGTCACCAGCACGAGGTGGAGAAGACGATCGGCTCGCCCCTGACGCGGCACCGTATCGGCGGTTGGAACACCGAGGACGGTGTCGTGATCTTGCTCGGCGTGGTCGCGGGACCGAGGGAGACCTTGCTCGCAGATCTACGTTGCTATCGCGCCTGGCTCATCGCTGGAACCGGCGTCGACAAGGATGCGCTGGCACTGCCGGGCTTGCTCCTCGATGCCAAGGGCACGCAGGACGGGATCACGCTGACGCTGACCCTCGAGGACACGGCGTTGATCCCCGAGCTGCAGCGCCGTGTGCTGCGTCAGGTCGAAGCGTCGCGGAGGCTAGCTGGTCACGAGTACTGAACGGCTTCGGGCGCTACAAGCGGTGCAGGCCGATCACGCGGGGCTGACCCTTGGCCACTGCGAGATGAACGAGCGTGCCGGGCATGCCGCGCGAGTTCTCGATCTGCACGATCGTGTAGCGGTCGGTGCGTGAGGCGAGCTTGGGCTCGAGGCACGCGCGACCTAGCTGATCGGGCGACACCACAGTGCGGGCGCCGAGCGACTTGCCATCGGCATCGAACGCGGTGACGGCGAATGTGGTGGGACGCTGCGTCAGCTTGTACCGGATCGCGAGATCGGTGAAGCACAGCGCGCCGTCCTTGAACGTGAAGTCGTCGACGGGGTTGACCTGCGCGAACCAGTACTGCGCCGTCTTGCGTTGGCGCGCGATCAGCATATCGGTCATGAACTCGGAGGCTCGCGGATCGGTGAACCGCGCGGCATCGACCGCGGCCGCGATCTGTTCGCGGGTGAACCGGATGAGGATCTTCGAGCCCCAGAACTGGTCGTATTGATCGGCCCAGAGCACCGGCAGCTGCGCCGGCGTGCTCGGCTTCCACCGCGCCGGATCGTAGTCGGCGATGCCGTAGAGTCCGATACCTCGTAGCGGGCTCACGGTCCGGGTCTCCCAGGGACGTTGGATGAGTCCGAAGCTGGCGATCTGCATGAGTGCCATCGCCGGATCGATCTCGTAGTGGTGACCGAGATAGAGGTGGTTGCTGAGGAGCACGTCGGCGCCGAGGGCATTGCCGAAGTCGATCAGGTAGTGGGTGACGTAGTGGACCGTGGGGTCGCTCGGATCTGTCTGCCAGGCATCGAGCGTGTTGTCCTCCTTGGCATCGGTGTGTGCAACCCACGCGAACAGCGCCGACTGGCCGCGCTGATCGCGGCGCAACTCGTGCGAGATCCGATCGTTCGGATCATCCCTTCGAGTGCCGAGTCGATGCGACCCGCCGAGGACCTCGCCGGTGATGTACACCGATGCGCTACCGCGGATCTTGCCGTGCTCGGTCGCGGCGCCGGAGAGCACCTTGTCGACCGCCTCAGCACTGAGGCCTTTGACGCCGGGCTTGATCTTCAGATCCTCACGCTTGAAGTACACGATGTGGTCGGAGGGCACGTTGTAGCCGGCGGCCCAGAGCAAGCGCGCGACGATCGCGTCGGCGCCGGTCTCGAGCTCGGGGAGCGCCGCGTTGTCGAACTTCAACAAGAACTTCACGCCCCGCGAGTCCTCCGCGAGGAAGCCGGCCTGCGTCCCGCCGAACTTCATCTTGACGACGGTCCAGGGCAGGTGCGGTTCCGGGGTGCTCGTTCCGGGGCCGCGACGGATCTCGTCGGGCGACACCTCGCGGGCGCCGATCCGGTTGGTGAACCAGGTCGAATCAGGGACCTCGTCGAGTGAGTTGACGCCTCGAGCGCGACGATTGCCTTTGAACTTGAAGAATTTTTTGACGTGCTGGTAGTAGCTGTTGAAGTGGTACGAGTAACGCTTGAAGTGATTCTTCTTCGGCGTCGTCGCGACGTCCTTGCGATCGTCGACACGCCACACCGGATCCTGGTTCGCGAACCGCACCTGGTCGAGCGGCGACCGCGATGCACAAGCGACGAGGGAGAGAAGGAGTAGACAACGCATCAGTGGTGCTCCATCCGCGCATTGGAGGCCGGCTCGAACAACAGGACGCCGAAGAACCCGCCGTCGATCGACGACGCGAGCTCGGCGCGGAGGGCCAGGCCGCTGCGACCGTAGACCTCGATGCCGCCGCCGAACCCGACCCGCATCCCGCGCAGCGATAGTTCGTCGTAGCTCGCCCACACGCGACCCGCGTCGACGAAGATCGACGGCGCGAGCCACGACAGCGCGGGCCACAGATAGCGAACCTGCCCGACGCCGGCGATCCGATCACGAAACCGGCCGGCGACGTAGCCGCGAAGCAAATTTGATCCGCCGAGACGCGGGAGCTCCGTGAACGGAACCTCGTCGCGGCGGCCCGTCACGGCCTCGCCGTAAAACCGGAGCTCGAGCAACCGCGGGCCTCTCGCGAGGCGAACGATCCGCTGGAGATCCACACCGTAGCGGATGAAGTCGGGCTCGTCGTCGAGGCCGTGCTGGTAGTCCGCAAAGCCGAGGACGAGGCCGCCGGCGCTTCGAATCCCGTGACCGTCCCACCGGCTCGCGCGATGACGCGTATCCCACGCGACGGTGAGCTCGCTATGGAGGTAGGTCGTGTTGTTGAGAAAGCCGGGCAGGGCGCTGACATCGAACAACGTGTCGATCGAGGTGGCGCTGCCGGTGCCGTCGAATTCGCGCTGGACGACGGCGCTGGTTGCGGCGAGGGTGAAATGCTGCGGCAGCTTGATCGACGCATTCGCAACACCGCGCAGCAGCCGAGAGCGAAACTGCGACTGCGCGCCGACGTCTGCCGTGAGCGGATCTAGCGGCATCTCCGGGACCGTGACGTCCGTGTTGCCGTAGCCGAAGAACGGGTCATTGTCGCGAGCCTCGCGACGGCCGAAGATCGACACGGCGACCGGCCCGAAGCTGCGGGTGACCCCGAGGTCAGCGATGAAGCGATGCCTCCCGCCGATGCCCACGCGTCCCGAGATCTGCTCCTTGGAGAACACATCCGTGAGAGACGCGCGCATCCCGACGTTGAGTCCGAAGCCCGTCTCGGCGAAGGCGCTCGGGAAGAACGCGATCTTTTTATCCGGGGTTTGGAACTCTTCGGCGATCTCCGCGACATTCAATCGATCTTGCAGATCGAACACGCCGCGGATCGCTCTGATGGTCAACAGCACGGGCACTCGCGGCACCCACATGGCGGCACGACCGAGCTTGCGCGCCACAGTCTCACCGGGCTCGTGATCTACGCGCCCGCTCTCCTCACCTGGTAGTGGGGACCCGCGCACATCACGCGCGCTGATCGGTTTCTCGCCTTCAGGTGACGAATCAGTCGGTTCGGTCGGTGCTGGGTCAGCAGCGACGAGCCGAGTGAGGAGCAGGAGCACAGCGCAGTGGCGCACGGGGCATGCCTTTGCGCGGCGCGTGCCAAGGCGTAGGGAGGTTTCTCACCCGCGCGACAGAGCATCAAACCAGAAATCATCGTAGGCATTCTCGTTGCACGTCTCGTGGTTCGATGTCGAAGGAAGCGTGTTGCGGCCTGGCGCGAGGGTCGCTGCCGGGGAAGGCGTGATAGCCGTGCTCGTGATGTCGTGCGGTTCACTGATCCCGACGAGCTGCGAGGTAAGCGTGTGAGCTGGCCGTCTCGCAAGGTCCTCGCGCCTACCGCGATCCTGTTCGGCGTCATGGTGGCGCACTCGATCCTCGAGACCGCACGTGACGCGTTGTTTCTCGCGAAGCTCGGTCCCGACAAGCTCGCGTGGGCGTACCTCGCGATCGCCGGTACCGCCTTGATCGCGGTGACGGCGTTTCGCCGCTTCGCGAGCAAACGCGATCCACGCTCGATGACGATCGGCTTCCTGATCGCGTCGGTGATCGGCACCTCGATCATCGCGTTGACGATCTCGTTCGCGTACTGGGTGGTGTTCGTCCTCTACGTCTGGACCGGCGTCGTGGCCAC
>JBBQJJ010000184.1:0-15860 GCA_038325805.1 Haliangiales bacterium | reverse complement strand
CCGGCCAGCAACGCCGTGCAGACATCCGAGACCGAGGCGTCGAAGCCCGGCGACAACATCCAGAGACAGCGCGCGCTGGCATCCAGCTCGAAGGCGGCGATCTGAGCGTCGAGCATCGGCACCAGACCGCGATGCGAGACGACGACGCCCTTCGGCTGGCCGGTCGAGCCCGACGTGTAGATGACGTAGGCGCGATCGTCAGGCGAGCGTGTGCGCTCGATGCTCGCCGGCGAGGCGTGTCGGAGATCCACGATCCGGCAGCGGTCGGCGAGCCACGCCGGCGTACGATCCGACGCGACGAGGGCGATCCGCGGTCGGGTCTCGTCGACGATCAATTGCCGGCGCACCTCGGGAAGCTCGGGCAACACCGGCACCCACGCCGCGCCGGCGATCCACGCGGCGATCATGCCGACGACGAACTCCGGGGACTTCTCGACGTGGAGCGCGACCATCTCGCCCTGCCCGATCACCGAGGCGATGGCGTGCGCGCGTTGCCAGAGCGCGGCATAGGTCAACGCCGGCTCGCCGGCACACGCGATCGCGATCGCCACGGGCTGCGCCGCGACGACGTGGCTCAACCGATCGATCAAGTGGTCGGTCACGCGAGCTTCACCGCGACGGCGATGCACCGCGGGCTGTCGATGGTGAGCGGCGAGCCGTCCTCGTCGCCGAACAGCTCGATGTCGTCGAAGCCCGACGAGCGAAGCAGCTCGACGAGCTGCGACGGCATGTACATCCGCAGCGTGCTCGTCCGGATCGGCGTGGTGCCGTCGGGCAGCGTGTAACGCCAGGTCTTGTGCATGGTGCCGGCTGCGAGATCGAGCGTGGTCTCGCGGGTTAGCGCGATGCCGGCGCGCTCGACCGTCACGGTCGGCTGAAAGGCCCGCAGCACCTGCGGGACGTTGATGAAGTCGAGCGCGAACCGACCATCGGGAACGATCGCGTCGGCGGCACGCTTGAGCATCTTCGCGTTGTCGGCATCGCGGGCTGCATAGCCGAAGCTCGTCCACCAGTTGAATCCCGCGTTGCACATCCGCTCGGGACGCCAGGTGAAGGCATCACCGATGAAGAAGCGGGCGTCGACCTTCGCAGCCCGAGCCGCCTTGATCGCGCGGTCGATGTAGCCGGCCGCTTGATCGACGCCCATCAGCTCGAAGCCCTCCCGCGCGAACGGGACCGCGAGGCTACCGATGCCACAGCACTGATCGAGGACGCGATCGCCGGGCTCGACGGCGAGCACGCGGCGAAGGAACGCGATCGTGCGCGCGGTGGCGGCCTCGTCGACCCGCTCGAGGAGGAGGTCGGCGAGCGCATCGTCGTAGAGCTCGGCCCACCACGTCATAGGCGGAACCGTTGCTGGAGAGCGTAGGCGGACAGGATCGTCATCAGGATCGGTTCGGCGGCACGTGCGGCGGTGGGCGCGAGCGTGGGTAATGCATCGACCCAGGCGATCACGCGCTCGCGATCGAACCAAGGCAACGCTCCCGCGCGCACCACGTCGTTGATCAGATCGGAGGCGCGTTGCGAGGTCAAGACCGTGATCGGCGGCGCGAGCAGGGGCTGCTTCGGGCGCGCGCAAAGTGACTCGGGCAGGGTGCCGCGTGCGGCCTCTCGCAACAGGCGCTTCGCCACGCCGCCGGCGAGGTGCTCGGCAGGCGTCGCTCGGTGCGCGGCGGCGACCACGTGCGGATCGAGGAACGGCAGGCGACCCTCGATCCCATGCGCCGCTTCGGTGCCGTCGCCTAGGGTTCGCAGGATGTACTTCGCGAGCGCGAACCGCGTCCACAGGTCGCGCGCGCGTGCGAGAGGATCGGACGGGAGCTCGCCCACGAGCTCGTCGAGTGGATCCGCGGGCTCGATGTCGCGCGAGAGCAGCGGTCGCATCGCACGTCCGATGCCGCGCTTCGCATCGAGCCAGACCGGCAGCGACGGATCGCGCTCGACGGGGAGCATGATGCCGGCCTGGGTCGCATGCTGCGCGTCGAGCTCGGCGAGCCGAGCGGAGTCGCCCGCGAGCTCGAGCGCTTCGCGAACCAGGTGCGCGTAGCCGAAGAACACCTCATCGGCGCCCTCGCCTGCCAGCACGACCTTGAAGCCGGCATCGCGCACGGCGCGCGACAGCAGGAACTTCGCGGTCAGCTGGCCGTTGATGCACAGCCCCTCGGAGTGGAACACCGCGTCGGGGAGGTGCTCGAGGATGGCGTCCTGCGAGACGTGGACGGGATGAAACGGCACGCCGATCGAACGTGCGAACGCCTCGGCGTCGCGATGCTCGTCGTACGGTGCGCGATCGAACGCGATCCCGAACGCGGTGATCGGGGCGTGCTTCGCCGCGAGCGCGACCACGAGACTCGAATCGAGCCCACCCGACAGATACGCCGCGACCGGCACGTCGGCGCGCACCCGATGCACGACCGCATCCTCGAGCGAGATGCGGATGTCGTCGACGATCGCGAGCTCGTCGCGTGGCGCAGGCAACGTCGGCCCGCGATGCACGCTCATCACGTCGACGATCGTGGCCAGCGTCCCGGGGAGCAGCTCGCTGACGCCGCGAAACAGCGTGCGCGCCGGCGCGAGGTACTGCGCGTACAACGCCTGGCGCATCGCCGTCGCATCCCACGCCGCGGGTATGCCCGCCGCGAACAGCGCCTTCGCCTCGGAGGCGAACCACAGCTCGTCGCCGTGTTGCGCCCACACCAAGGGCTTGATGCCGAACCGATCGCGCGACGCGAGCAAGCGGCGCTGCCGTGCATCCCAGAGCACGAACGCGTACTCGCCGCGAAGGTGACGCACGAAGTCGTCGCCGTGCTCCTCGTAGAGGTGCACGAGCACCTCGCTATCGCTGCGCGTACGGAACACGTGGCCACGTGACGCCAGCTCCGCGCGCTGCGCCTCGAACCCGTAGAGCTCGCCGTTGAGGACCGCGTGGATGCCACCGTTCGAGATCGGTTGCGCGCCACCCTCGACGTCGATCACCGCGAGCCGCGCGTGACCGAGCGCGATGCCCTCGTCGATCCAGATCCCGCGACCATCGGGACCGCGATGGCCGATCGCGGCGAGCCCGGCCGCGATCCGCGCCCGCAAGGCGTCTCGGTCGCCGGGCGGTCCCCAGCGCGCGATCACGCCGCACATGGATCGTCATCCATGCGGAGGAACAGCTTGGTCGCCTCGCCGACCCGCGCACGAGCGAAGGCGGTCTCCCATCCCGCGAGTGGCCAGCTCTCGCCGAACAAGGGGTCGAGCTCGAGCGACGAGACGAGCTCGACGGCACGCGTGAACGACCCGTAGCGCACGCCGCGTACGACCAGCTGCTTGTCGACGATCTTGCCGAGCGGCAGCGCGACAGGATCCGGCGTCCGGCTCTTGAGGATCAGCGTGCCGCCGGGTCGCAGCGCCTCGCACAGCGCCGCGATCTCGAACGCGTCACCGGTGGTCTCGACCGCGGTGTCGAAGGCACCGTCGCGCTCGACGACGCAGCCCTCGCTCTGCAGCACCGCGGCGAGGAGCTCGGCGAAGCGATTGGTTCCGATCACCCCGACGTGCGTTCCCGCCGGCACGATGGACGGCACCGCGAGCGCCGCCGCGATCGGCTCGACATACGCGCCTCGACGAGGGTCGATCTCCGGCAGCGCGAGCACGTTCGCTGCCGGCACGCAGACGTAGTCGGCGAACGCACCGTGATGGGTCACGCCGAGGAAGCCGCCGTCGATCCGCGGATCGATCGCCACCAACGCCCCGACCGCAACACGCGCATCACCGCTCGCGGTGACGCGCCCACACAGCTCGTGTCCGAGCGTGATCGGCTCCGCGCTCGCGATCCGCCCGTCCGCGACGTACAGATCTGTCCGGCAGAGGCCCGCCACGAGCACGCGAACGATCACGTCGTCCGCGCGCCGGACACGCAGCTCCGGCACGTCGACGAGCCGCACGTGACCCGCTTCCTTGACGAGCGCCCTCATGCGAGCTCCTGGCCGTAGGGCGAGCACTCCGCGTAGAACGCCTCGAGCGAGTCGTGACAGGGCCGGCGCGGTCGCACGTTCGCCTGGCGGTTCGCCGCGATGAACCCGATCGCATCGCCACCATCGCGAAGCAAGGCCTCGACCTGCTCGCGATAGGCACGAAAGTCCGCGATCCGGACCTCGTTCCGAGGATGGAACGGAGCGTAGAGCCCCTCGGCGATCGCCGGCTCGAGGAACATCGCGTACGTCATCTCCTCGATCACGAACTCGTCGTCGCGCAGCGTACCCGACGGGCGCCCGAGCATCACCGCTGTCGAGCGGTGCAAGCCATCGCGCAGCATCAGCCGCCCATCTTCGAACCGCGTGACCACGACTCGATCGCCATACCGACCACCCCCACGAACGTGATCGACGAGCGCCCGCATCGCCGCCGCGGACAGCCGGTAGCCGTCGTGCATCACCGGAAGCGTCGCCACGCGAAGATCCTGCACTCGGGTTTAGCTACTCTCCCTCCAAGATGACCGGGTATCAATCGATGATGGCCACGGACTCGACCGCGCTCTGCGAGGCGATCTATGCCGGCCAGCTGTTCCACACGGGTCCGTCACCTGCCTCGCTCGCGCTCGTCGACGATGTCCACACTCTGCTCGCCGGTGAATTCGGCGCCGGTGATCCGAGGTTCGCGCAGGCGCGGATGGAGGACGGCGCGTTCTTCGAGGCGATCGGCCGGATCCGCCGCACGCTCTATACCGATCCGCGATTCCATCACCACGTCGTCGAGGTCGTCCGCGCCGCTGGCTTCGATCCGAGCGAGGTCGCGTTCGATCCGGTGCGCCTCCGCGTGGTCTCGCACGATGGCCACAACAATCCGCGCGCCGCGCCGCTGTACTACGCGCATCGCGACACCTGGTTCGCTCTCTCGCAGGCCGTCGTCGCGTGGTGGATCGCGATGCACGACATCCCCGAAGAGCAGACGTTCGAGATCTATCCCGACTGGCTCCAGCGCCCGATCGCGAACTCGTCGGAGGGGTTCGACTACGACGCCTGGGCCGTCGACACGCGCAGCCTCAAGATCGGCTGGCAGGACCGCGAGGCGGGTCGCGTGGTCCACTACTCCGGCGCGCTCGGCGAGTTTGCAACCGGTCGCGCCGTGCCGCTGGCAGCGAACCGCGGCGATAACGTGGTGTTCTCGGGCGCGCATCTCCATCAGACCCGCGGTCACTCCGCCGGCCACACGCGGTTCAGCCTCGACTTCCGCCTGGTGCGGCTCGTCGATCACGAAGCCGGCAAGGGACCACCGAACGTCGACAATCGATCGCGCGGATCCGCAACACGCGACTACGTCAGAGCTTGATCCCGTCGCGCTCGATCACCGGCTCGATCACCGGCTCGATCACCGGCTCGATCACCGGCTCGATCACCGGCTCGATCACCGGCTCGAGACCCGCTCCGAGGAGCGCTCGACGCGTGACCGTCATCGCCGGGGCCATAGCGCCGTTACGAGCCTTCCCAACCGATCCTTCCCGCGTTTTGTCGACGACGAACAGTGTCTGACGGTGAGCGTCAAGCGCTTGGATCCGGTCAGCTTGTCGGTGATCTCGAAGAAAACGTGCGCGCCGAGAACAGGTGTCGTTGCAGGTGCGTTGCAGACCACGGAGGGATTCAATGTCGCGTCTTTTTGCACTCGCTCTCGTCGTTGGTGTTGTTAGTTTTGCGGGCTGCACCGGGTCCGCCCAGGTGAAGGTCAGCACCGTCAAGAAGTCGCCGAAGAGCAAGGCGACCAAGGAAGTGGTCACGGCCAGCCGTAGCATCGGCGTGTCGACCGAACTACTCGATCAGTGCATGGTGAAGATCGCCGATTCCGGCGCCGTCCCACACTTCGACTTCAATGAGGACGATCTCCTCGGCGAGGACCGCATGGTGCTCGACGCGATCGGCAAGTGTGTGATGGGCGACGGTCCGCTCGCCGGGCGCTCGCTCCAACTCGTGGGTCGCGCCGATCCGCGCGGCACGCAGGAGTACAACCTCGCGCTCGGCACCAAGCGCGCAGGCGTGGTCACCGACTACCTGGCTCGCCTCGGCGTCACCCGCGACCAACTCGCACCGACCACGCGCGGTGACATCGATGCGAGTGGCCGCGACGAGGTCGGCTGGCGCAGCGATCGCCGCGTCGACATCACGTTGATGGAGGATCTCAAGGTCTCGTCTCGCTAAGGAGAGCGGATGCCCGACGACATCACCATGCCCATGATCGCGATCGGCGGCGGCTTCGCGCTGCTGTTCGTGGTCCTGTGCATCTTCGGGTTCGCAGCACGGTCTCTCGCACGACGTCGGCGCGCTCGGCTCGCTGCTCGGCGCACGAGCTTTCATGCCGTCGTGATCGACCCGCGCATTGCCGAGCTCGGTCGCGCCGCCTTCGAGGACATGCCTCGCCCGCGCTCCGAGGTGATCGAGGTCGTCGAGATCCTGCTTCCTCCTCCACCGCCGATGCCGGTGATCACGCCGGTCGTCGACTACCTTCCGCAACCGCGCCCCGACATGCGCGTGCGGATGCACTACCTCCAACGTGAACCGCAGCCGCCTCGGATGGCGCGCGGTTCGACGCCCGGCATCGTGACTGCGCCACGACCGCACGCCCAGTACGCGAATGACTGGGACGTGCCCACCGCACCGAGCGTCACCGCCCGGATGCGGGCGTATCGCCGCTAGATCACGACCCCGCCGATGGGCATCGTGCCCTCCTCGTCGAGCCCCCGGCGCATGCTGTCGAGGATCTTTCGGATCTGCGCGATTCGAGGCGAGGCCGGCATCTGCGCGTCCCCCGAGCTTCTCGCAGTCTCGAGGTCGTCGATGGCAGCACCGATCTCGTCGACCGTCGCACCGGTCTCGACGATCTCCTGCACGATCCTCGAATCGGCGTGACCGAGGAGCTCGTTCACTTCATCCCAGCTCGCGGTTGGATTTGGCATCGCGGTGGGTGTTGCAGGGACAAGGCCACGCCGTCTGTGCGGCAATGCCTCTCAGCGTGAGACCTAGCGACGCTTGCGGCGCAGCACGAGCAGAACGAGGCCGAGCAGCACCACCAGCGAGCGCTGATCTGCACCGGTCGCGCAGCCGGCGCAGCCGTGCCCCTTCGACTTGACCGTCGCGTACTCGGAGGTCACCGCGCGACCAGAGTGCGAGCCCTCGTCGGAGTCCTCCCCGATGGGGCTCGGATCCACGGACGCCGAAACCGTGCGCTGCGCGGGCGCATTCGCGAGGTACGTCGTGTCCGGCGCGTTGTTGTCCAGGTTCGCGGCGTCGGGATTGTTTGCCATGATCTTCTTCTTCGCGGCGCGCGCTGCCTCGATCGTGCCGCGCTGATCGCCGAGCTCGCTCTCGGGGATCGCGAGGAACGCGGTGTACGGCGTCACGAAGTTGTACGCGAGTGCGAGCTCGAGCAGCTCCGTCATCAACTCGGGCTGCTTCGCACCGAGCGCGATCTCCTCTTGCAAGTGATCCACGCGCTTCGCTGCCCACTGGCGACCGACCCACGCACGCGGCGGCGCCTTCGATAGATCGACGGTCTTGATGAACGTCACGGGCTTACCGGAGAGCCGGCCCTTGATCGTGAACTTCGCGATGCCCGTCGAGCCCTTGAGCCGACCACTCACCACCAGCTGATCATCGACGAAGAGATCGGGCAGCGAGCGCGGGTACATCCGCGTGGCCTGGACGCCGTCGACCGCGACCTCGACGTCGACGAGCAGCGGCTTCGCGATGTGGGTGGCGAGCTTCGCCATGTCGGCCTGGATGGCCGACGGCTTCTCGATATAGGTGAAGTTGCCGCGCTTGGTCTGCGCGAGCCGCTGTAGCAACGGGCGGTTGACGTCCTTGCCGAGCTTGACCGTGAACAGCCGGACATCACCGGTGTCGGCCTGGGCTGCGAGCACCGACTTCTCGACGTCCGACTGGCCGTCCGTCATGAACACGACGACGCGCGGGCGGCCCGGCTTGACGTCCTGCGACTTGATCGCGGTCGTCAGCGCGAGTGCGATATCGGTGCCGCCACCCTCGTGGAGACGCTGCACGAACCCGATCGCGCGACCGCGATTGGCCTCGTCGAGAAGCAGCGGTGCCCGGAACAGCGGATCGACCTCGTCGGAGAAGGCGATGACGTTGACGCGATCCGCGGGCGGCAGGCGTCGGATGACGTCGACCGCCGCGGCCTTCGCGTTCTCGAGCGGCTCGCCCGTCATGCTGCCGGAGCGATCGATCACGATCGTGACGTCCTTCGACGCGACGACCCCGGTGTTGACATCGGTGGTCGCGAGCGACAGGGCGAAGTATCCGTCGGTCTCGCCGCTCCCGCGATGGACGTATGCCGACGGCAACCACTCGGGCTCGTCGACCTCCCACTCGACCACCAGCTCACCCTTGCCGCGCATCCCATCGGAGCGCAGCCGCACGCCGTTGGTGTCGCGGTCGACCCGCAGCTTGTGGCTCGACGACCGGACGTTCTTCACCGCGCCTTGGATGTCGAGCACAACGTCGGCATCGCCGCGCGTGATCGGCGCGCGATAGCGAACCGTCTGGCCGTGACGCTCGAGGAACTTGCTCCAGCGCAGCTCGACGCGCTTCTTCTCGTTCGGCTGGATCGGGAACACCTTGAACTGGAACGCGCCCTCGCCGTCCTCTTCGAGCAAGCCCGGGTCGCGGCGGCGCGTGGTCACGTTCTCGTAGACCCGGCGTGCCGTGGTGCGCTCGAAGACCTCGCCGACGATCTTGGCCTCGCCGTTCCAGTACGAGAACCCCTCGACGCGACTGCCCAGGCCGGGACGTAGCTTGTAGCGGCCCTCGATCTGCCCGCCGTTGCCGTGGTGGAACACCTGCAGCAGCGTGGTCGTCGCGTGCTGGCCATCGATCGCGACGGTGAGTCGTTCCTCGACGAGTGGGATCGTCTCGTCGCGACCGGTGGCGATCATCGTCGCCTCGAGCCGATCCGTGGCGATCAGGTTTTGTTGTGCGCTCGCTGACCCAGCCGCGGTTATCCCCGCGAGTAGGCCTATCGAGCAGAGAAGTCGCGTGCCCATGGATGCCTCCATGTCAGAAGCCAAACGCGCGACCTCGTGAATCGATCCAATCTTCGGTTCTCTGCGGTGTCTGGCAGGTGATGACAGGGCTACAGTGCCTGCGATGTCGAGCTCGGATTCCGCGGCTGCGTTGGTCGCACTCCGCCGGATCATTCGGTTCCTCAGGCTCGCTGACCGCGAGGCAGAGACCACCTACGGGCTGTCGGCCGCGCAGCTGTTCGTGCTGATCAGCCTCGCTGAGTCACCGGCCGACTCGATGACCGAGCTCGCCGAGCGCACACTCACCGACCAGAGCTCGGTCTCGATCGTGGTGTCGCGGCTCGAGGCCAAGCGCCTGGTCACCCGCAAGCCGTCTCCACAGGATCGTCGCCGGGTCCAGCTCAAGCTGACGCCTGCCGGGAAGAAGATCGCCGCGAACGGCCCGACCGCGCCGCAGCCGAAGATCATCGAAGCGATCGACTCGATGCCTGCGGCGAAGCGCACCGAGATCGTGCGCGCACTCGAGCACCTCGCCCGTGCGATCGGCGCGGGGGACGTCGAGGCGCTGATGCTGTTCGAGGAAGAGCCCAAGCGCCCGCGGAAGCGCTGACTCCATGAGGTCCCATGCTCTTGATGCGGCCGAGGCGTGGAGCTGGCTCTTGACCTGCGACGAGGAGCGCGGCTTGCTCGACCGCTTGCGTGCCGTGCTCTGGAGGCTGACCCACGCGCCTTCCATCGCAAAGCCCGACCGGCGTACGCGTCTCGATCGCTAACGGCCACGGTGAAGCTGTTTAGGCCAGGTCGAACACGAGCACCTCGGCGTCGGCGACGCCCTCGATCGCCACCTTGTCCTCGTTCGACAACGCGGCGCCATCGCCCTCGACGAGCTCCTGGCCGTTGACGCGAACCAAGCCCCGCGCGACGTGGATCCACGCGTGGCGATCCTTCGCGAGCGCGAGCTCCGTCGTCTCCCCCGCATCGAACAGCCCGGCGTGCACCACCGCATCCGCGTGGATCGTGATGCTGCCGTCGCGCCCGTCGGGTGACGCGACGACGCGCAGCTTCCCCCGCTTGTCGGCGTCGGAAAACGACTTCTGATCGTAGCTCGGTGCGATGCCCCGCTCGGTGGGCACCAACCAGATCTGGAGGAAGTGCACCGGGGCCTTCTCCGGATTCATCTCGCTGTGGGTCACGCCGCGACCCGCGCTCATCTTCTGGACGTCGCCGGGCCGGATCACGCCGCCGTTGCCCGTCGAGTCCTCGTGCGCGAGCGCGCCCTCGAGGACGTACGAGATGATCTCCATGTCGCGATGCGGGTGC
The DNA here is from genome assembly GCA_038325805.1 of Haliangiales bacterium. Classification (GTDB taxonomy): domain Bacteria; phylum Myxococcota_A; class Polyangia; order Haliangiales; family Haliangiaceae; genus JABFXX01. The sequence continues at coordinate 5,530 of JBBQJJ010000184.1, read as the reverse complement.
GCACCGAAGCCCTTACCACCGGCGACGCGATCGTCATTGATCACGCGCAGCGCGCGAAACCCCATGTGCGCCGGGTCGTAGTAGTTCGCGAACGAGAACGTGTGGTGGGAATCGAGCCATCCATGATCGGCATGGCCGCGGTCATCAGCTTTTCGGATGGTCAGCATGGCCGCGCAATATGATCACTCCCTCACTCCGCGTCCAGGAGGGCCAACCCCTTGAACACCGCCTCGCGCGTGCGAGGAAACCCGCCCGTTCGCCGGGTCTCGAGGGCCTTTCGTCCGGATGTTCCTGCCCGGTTGGCGCCGAGCATTCCGATCCCGATCGCCGCGTTGACCTGGACGTTCTCCGCCGGGCTGTCGATCGCATCGATCAGGATCTCCGCCGCATCGGGCAGCGCGTTGATCAGCTCGAGGATCCGCTTCGCGTGCAGGTCGTCGTCGGTCTCGAGGCCCTTGAGGAGCGCCGTGAGGACGCGGGTCTTGCGCGCCGCGAGCACGGGAGCACACGCCTTCGCGACCTCGGCATCGCCGCGCAACGCACCGACCAGATAGCTCGCGTTGTCCTTGACGACGTCGTCGCCGAGCTTGTCGAGCGCACCCGCCGCTGCGATCCGCACCTTCGCATCGTCGTCGCGCAGGAGCACGGCCAGCGAGCTCGCGAGGCCGGCCGCAGGTGCACCCATGGCACCGATCGCCAGGGCCGCATTCGCGCGCACGACGCCGCGCCCATCGGTCAGGTAGGTCGCGACATCGGCGAGCGGGAGCTTCGCCTCCTTGAACGCATCCGCGTCGAGGTACCGCCTCTCGAACCCCTCGATCTCGATCGCCGCCGGCCCAGACTTCGGTCGCTCGAGATCGAGCAACTCGAGCGCCTTGCGCACCGCCTCGCGGGTCCGCTCCCAGCCACCGGTGCGTGCGTTCTCCAGCGCGCGACGACCCTTGCCGACGCGATCCTTGCCGAGCAGCCCGAGGCCGAGCGCCGCGTTGACCTGAACGTTGACGGCAGGACTCTCGAACGCATCGGTCAACAGCTCCGCTGCATCCGGCAGCACACCGATCACCTCGACGATGCGCCGTGCGTGACGCTCGTCATCGGTCTCGAGTCCGCGCAGCAGCGCGGTGATCATCTTGGTCTTGCGTGCCTTCAAGATCGCCGCGACCGCCACCGCGTTCTTGTCATCGGCATCGCGCAGCGCACCGACCAGATCCGATCCTGCCTCGACCACCGCACCATCACCGAGCTTGTCGAGCGCCTGGGCGGCGGCGTGCCGAACGCGCGCGGAGTCATCGCGCAAGCGAACACCGAGCACCGCGGAGACGCCCGTCGCGTTGCTCGCACCCAGCGACAGCGCCGCGTTCGCACGCACGTGGTCGCGGCCGTCTGCCAGGTACGCGACCAGATCTTGCGTCGACAACTCCTGGTCCTTCGCCAGCTCGGCGAGCGAGAGGAAGCGATCTTCGAACCCTTCGATCGCGATGCGCGCAGGGCCTGTCTCGGCTCTCAGATCGATCATCTCGAGCGCGCGTCGCACCGCCTCGCGCGTTCGGGCGTCACCGCCGGTGCGAGCGCCGAGGAGGACTGCCAGGCCCGCGCCGACCTGGCCGCGCAACAACCCGAGACCGAGCGCCGCATTGACCTGGACGTTGACCGCGGGTGACGAGAATGCCTCGGCGAGGAGCTTCGCCGCATCCGGCAACTTGCCGATCAGCTCGCCGACGCGCCGCCCGTGGGCCTCGCCGCCGGCATCGAGCCCGCGGAGCAAGGCCTCGCGCGCCGCGCCGCCGAGCACGGCGAGGGTCTCGCCCACTGCCTCGACGACCTCGACCTCGACGTCACCGAGCGCGCCGACCAGCTCGCTCGCCGCCGCGCTGCCGCCCGCCCCGAGCTTCCCCAACGCGAGCGCGACCTCGCGGCGCACCGCCGGCACGCCGTCTCGGAGCAGCAAGCCCAGTGGCCTTGCAGCACGCGCTGCCTTGTCGCCTTTGATACCTAGCGCCCGCGCCGCGTTGATCTTGACGTGCGCGCGACCGTCCTCGAGCGCGCGGATCATCTGATCGAGATCGATCGCACCCTCGTGCTCGAGGAGCTCCGGCTTCGACAGCTTGCGCGCCTCGAAGTCCGGGATCGCCGGCAGCGTCTCGACGGCCACCGTCTTCTCGCGCGCGACCACGGCCAGCATCGCTTGCTTGGCCGCGGTGCGCACATCGGGGACTGGATCACCCGATTCGAGCGCCGTCAGGCACGCCATCGCGGCGTCGGGATCGAGCTTGCCGTGGCGGCCGAGCCCGGCGACCGCGTTGACGCGGATCCGGCTGCGATCGTGAGCCGTGGCCTTCGCGAGGAAGCGGATCCCGCGCGACCCGAGCTTCGCCGCGGCGGCGTTGACCGTCTTCATCGCGAGCTCCTCGGGGACGTCGAGCGCGACGATCAGCTCCGCATCGCAGCTTCCGATCAGCGCGGCGAGGGTGTCGAGCATGGCCTCGAACACCTCGGGTTGTGCCCCATCGAGCGCCGACACCAGCTGCGGGAGCAACGGCCGCACGACGTCCCCTAGCGACGCCACCGCCTCGGCCGCCGCCAGGGCGACATGGCCCTCGCTATCGCGGATCAGGGTGACCAGGTCGAACCCGGGGTACCCCGCGGCCGCCATCCCGAGGGCTGCATTCGCCCGGACGATCCCTCGCCCGTCCCGGGCTAGCCCGGTGAGCTCCGCTGGATCGAGCTGCTTCCCGAAGGGGAGCAACTCCGACAGCTTGAGCCTGCGTTCGTCGAGGGGCGGCGGCGCTGCCGGCTCGGGGGGCGACTTGGCCTTGGCCTCGGCCTTCTTGTCATCTGCCTTCGGAGGTTTCGGTTTCTCCGACTCGCTGGTCATGCCCCCAAACCTACAGCCGATTTGGAAGCGGCGTGGGGAGTCGTGAGATAGTGAGATCGGCAAGACGGTGCGCCGCATCGAATTCTATATGCGCGTGATCGAGAAGGCGGGCGCGTCCGGCGCGATGCTCGCCTCGGGTCAGGCTGTGACGCTGCGGTTCCCCACCGGTGACCGCCGCTCCACCCAGATCACGCCGCACGAGCAGCTCGTCGATCTCGTTCGCGATGTCGCCCCGCCGATGGTGCTCGACCAGATCGACGCTAGCCGGCAGGCTCGGTTCGAGCTCGACTCCGGCGCGTACCGCTACGCGATCGACGTCCACCCGCAGCGCGGGTTCTGGCAGGTCTACATCGAGCTCGCACCCGAGGACGAGGCCGAGCCTGCCTACGAAGACCCGCGCCACGCCGTACCCGCCGAGCCGCTCGCGTACTCCGAATCGCGCCGTAACTCGCCCGCGCCGGTCCCGCAACCCTCGCGCATCCCCCAGATGACGCCGCCCAACCAGGCCGCCGTGCGCCAGACCGGTGGGCAGCCCACCGTCCCCCGCCAGGATTCCGGCCCCAACCGCGCGCCTCGTCAGGAAGCGCGTCGTCCCTCCGACATGCCGGCCCAGCAGCAGCGGTCCCGTGGGTCCGATCACGGTCCCGCCCAGCGCAAGCCGGAGTCCGTGTCGGGCGTGTTGCCCACGCCGGCCGAGGAGAGCCAGGTCGTCATCATCGAGCGCGGCCAGTACGAGGCTCCGCGCGGCGTGCAGACCTCGAGCGGTAGCGCACTGCTCGACCTGTTGACCTCGAATGCACGCGCCGAGAATGCGAGCGACGTCTATCTGATCGCCGGTCACGCGCCGTACATGCGCGTCAACGGCCAGCTGATGGCCACCACGGTGCGCTCGGCGTTCGATCCCGAACAACTATCTCGCGAGATCGGGATCGTGGCGCCCGTCGAGGTGCGCACCACGTGGCTCGAGCGCGGCATCTCCGGCTTCACGTACAGCGACGGCATCGGCCGCGTGCGCGTGCGGCTGACCCGCGATCACCGAGGGCCCGCCGCCACCTTCCGGCTGCTGCCCGGCACGCCGCCCACCCTCGAAGAGCTCGGCCTCTACGAGGTCGATAACCTGCTCGAAGATCGCGGCCTGATCATCGTCGGAGGCCCGTCGGGCTCGGGCAAGACCACCACGCTCGCCGCGATGATCCGCTCGTTGGGCGAAGACCGCCGCAGCGTGGTCGTCCTCGAGGACGCGATCGAGATCGTCCACGTCAGCCCGTGGATCAGCCAGCGCCAGATCGGCACGCACGTCCCCGACGTGATGTCGGGCGTCGAGGCCGCGATGGCCGAAGGTGTCGACGCGGTCGTGATCGGTAGTTGTCGCGATGGGGATCGCGCGCGTGCGGTGATCGAGGCCGCGTCCGGCGGTCACCTCGTGATCACCACGGTGGTGTCGCCGATCGCCGAGGTCGCGGTCGACCGGCTGATCGACAAGTTGCCGGAGGCGGCTCGCGCAGGCGCACGCGACGTGATCTCTCAGATGCACCTCGGGTCGGTGGCACCGATCATCGGCCACCACGGCGAGCGCACCTTCGAAGTCGTGTTCGGTCGCCGTCGAGGCTGAGCGCTGATCACGGTCGAGTTAGCGCGCGAGCGGCTCCTTGACGACCTCGAGCACCTGACCGCGCACCTCGGTCAGGTTGCCGGGCGCCCCACCCAGCACCTCCCGCATCTCCAGCGCGTCGACCTCCTCAGCTGACTCGTCCGTCATCCGCAGCGCGAAAGCGGTGCCGCCGATCGCGAGGAGCGCGGCGGCGCTCGCGGCGAACAGCCGGCGCTTCCGCTGCTTCGAGATGCCGATCACGCAGTCCTGCGTCAGGATGGTGCCGTCCGTGCGCTGGAAGTAGCGTACGCACAGCTTGCCCTGCTTCGCGACGATCAGGGTCTCGGCCTCCTCGCGCGTCATGCCCGACAGGTTGAACACGCTCTTGTCGCACTGCGTGCAGTGCCGCGACCGCTCGTCGCCCGTCATGTCCTCCCACTTCGCGGGACATGATGTCGCGACGCGGATGTTGTCGAGAATCGGCAGCCGCATGCGGGCCCTGGCCTCGTCGAGCATCCGGGTGGAGGCATCCAGCTCGCGCGTCTTGTGGGCGACCTCGGTTGCCAGGGCGTCATGGCGGGCGGTCAGGGCGTCGAGGTCGTCGCGATAGGTCATTGGGTGCTTTCCACGCACCAACCTGGTGCCTGGATCTAAGCGACGAACTCGCCATTTTCTTAGCCAGGAGTTCGAACCTCGCTGCCGAGACTGTCAAAGGTGCCCCGAGCAGGCGGTGTCGCGCGGTGTGGTGATATAGAAGCCGCCGTGGTGGAAGTCGCACTGTTCGGAGCCGCCGGTTACTCGGGGCTCGAGCTCGCGAAGCTGCTCGCCGTGCACCCCGGCGCTCGCCTCGCGTGCGCCGCCAGCGATACGCACGCAGGCAAGCCCGTCGCGGAGCTCACCGGGCGTGATCACGGCGCCCTCGTGTTCGTCACCACCGAGGCGGCGAAGGCGATCGCGAATCGATCGCCGATCGCCCTCCTCGCCGTGCCGCCCGACGCCGCGAAGACCTTGGCTGGCGAGCTGACCACGCGCGTCGTCGATCTCTCGCACGCGTTCCGCGCCAC
>JBBQJJ010000183.1:0-15885 GCA_038325805.1 Haliangiales bacterium | reverse complement strand
TATCCCGCGACCGCGTGGAACGATATCCCCGAAGCGTGGCGCGCTGCGTTCGAGCGCGACGAACACGGCGTGCGGGTCGCGCCGGCGATCGCGAATCTCGTGCGGTTCGAGCGAGCCAACCTCGCCTCAGTGCACGAGCCGTCGCCACTCCGCGGTTGCGATCTGGTGTGGTGCCGCAACGTGCTCATCTACTTCACGCCTGCCGCTCGCAAGAAGGTGATCGATCGGTTGATCTCGTCGCTGGCACCCGGCGGTTTCTTGTTCGTCGGCTACAGCGAATCGCTGCGCGACATCCCGGCGCTCGAGACCCGACGTGCCGGCGATGCGAGCTTCTACGTGCGCCGCGACAGCGAGAGCGCGGTCGATCCATCGATCACGCCGCCGGCTGGCATCCCGAAAGTGACGTTGACGGGTGCCTCTCCGGCGATCGCGATCTCGCGGACGATGACACCGGGCGTGCTCGTGGTCCATGGCGTGACCAAGACGCCATCGGCGGGGATGCCCACCGTGCCCCCCGACGAGGAGCTGCTCGCATTGCGCGGCACGCCGAGCGCGCGCGCGGTGACCGGTGACCTGATGTCGCGGCTCGCGCAACCGGGGCTGTCGCGGTTGATCATCGATCTCGACACGGCGGACCTCCTCGAGGACGAGCTCGCACCGGTGCTTCGTCGCGCACGTGCTGCAGCACGTGCCGCGCAGGTAGACCTCATCCTGCGCGCCACGCGGACCGGCTCGCGCCGCTGGCTGACCCGGCACCAACTCGACGAGGACGGCTCGTGACGGCGACGTTGTGGGACCAGTTCGTCGCGTCGAGCGGCGTCGATTCGGCACTGCTCGCGGAGAGTGCGGCGGATGGCATGGCCGGGCTCGGCCACATCGCGTTCCGGATCGCGCTGTCGTCGCTCGGCATCGGCGCCGAGCCGATCGGCAAGCTCGCGATGGCGGTCGAGCGAGGCATCGATCGTCAGGTCAGCCTCGACGCTGCGCAGCAGACGCAGCTGGTCGATGCGATCGCGATGTTGCACGCGGCGTTCGTCCAGCTCGCCAACCCCGACAAGTCCGGCGCCCGCGTCGAGGATCTCCCGCTCGCCGAGACCGCCGCCGCGCTCGACGCTGCCCTCGTCGGGATCGGTGCGGTCGCCAGCGCGCCGCGCCGGTTCGTGCCGCCGGTCGAGCCGCATGCTGGATCTGGTCCGACGGCCGTACCTGGGGGCTTCGTGTGGGTCCCGAACGTCGACGACGACATGGTCGAGCTGTTCTTCGATGAAGCCACCGAGCGACTCGAGGCCTTGGCGACCAAGCTGATCGAGATCGAGCGCCGGCCCGACGACCAAGAGCTGCTGCGCGACGTGTTTCGCGATCTCCATACCGTCAAGGGCAGCTCGGCGATGGTGGGGCTCAAGCCGATCAACGACCTCGCCCACGCCGCCGAAGATCTCGTCGGTCAGATCCGCGATGCCGGCCGCGCTGCCGACGGGCCGGTGATCGATGCACTGCTCGCCGCGCTCGACGGGCTGCGCGACATGCTCGGCGTCGCTCGTGGCAAGGGCGTGATCGTCTACGACCCCACGCCGGTGATCGCGCGGTTGCGCAACCCGGGCTCACCGATGGTCCAGGTCGCGCGGGTCGCAGCACCGGTCGCGGTGGCCGTCGATCACGCCGAGCGTGGGCGGCCCACGATCCGCGTCGACTTCGAGAAGCTCGATCGCTTGCTCAACCTCGTCGGCGAGCTGGTGCTCGGGCGCGATGCGCTGCGCGGTGCCGTCGGTGCGCTCGGCTCGGTCGCCAACGAGCTCGCCGCCGATCGCGGAGTCGCGCGGAGGATCGCGCTGGCGTCGAACAAGAACGGTCGCGGTCTCGAGAACCTCACCGAGGAGCTGTCGCGCGTCGAGCGCGTGCTCGGCGACGTCGCCGGCGATCTCGATCACGGCACCGACCGACTCGACGCGATCTCCGGGGAGCTGCGCGAGCAGGTGATGCGCCTGCGCATGGTCCCGGTGACCGGCATCTTCCGCAAGCATGTCCGCACCGTGCGCGACCTCGCGGCGAGCCTCGGCAAGCGCGGGCGGCTCGAGCTCGTCGGCGAGGACACCGAGCTCGACAAGTTGCTGGTCGAGTCGCTCGACGAACCGCTGATGCACCTCGTCCGCAACTCGGTCGATCACGGCCTCGAGCTCCCCGAGGGACGCGCGGCCGCAGGCAAGCCCGCCGAGGGTGTCGTCACGCTGTCAGCCTCGCATCGCGGGAACCAGGTCGAGATCCGCGTCTCCGACGACGGCCGCGGCCTCGATCCGGCGAAGCTCAAGTCCAAGGCGATCGAGCGCGGCTTGATCACGGTCGACGAAGCCGAGGAGATGGACGACCGCGCGGCACGCGAGCTGATCTTCCGGCCCGGGTTCTCGACGGCCGCGAACGTCAGCGAGGTCTCGGGGCGCGGCGTCGGCATGGACATCGTGCGGCAGACGATCGTGACGAAGCTCAAGGGAACGATCGAGATCGACTCAACTACCGGCCAAGGGAGTGCGTTCGTGCTCAAACTTCCCCTCACGCTCGCGATCATTCAAGTCGTGGTCGCCCGCGCGGGCGGCGAGACGTTCGCGATCCCGCTCGACATGGTGCAGCGCGTGCTCGCGGTCCAGGCCGGTGAGGTCACGCTGGTCGGAGATCGCGAGGTGGTCGTCGTGCGCGGCAAGCACGTGCCGCTGATCCGCCTCGATGCCGCGCTCGAGCTCGACCACGGCGGAGACGCCGACCTCCAGCTCGTGCTCGTCGAGCAGAGCGGCACCGCCTACGCGCTGGTCTGCGAGCACTTGCTCGGCAAGCGCGAGATCGTGATCAAGTCGCTCGGCAGCTTGCTGACCAACGTGCCGTGCGTCGCCGGCGCCACGCTGCTCGGCGATCGCGTCGCGCTGATCCTCGACGTCCCCGCGATCATCCGCCGCGCTCTCGAACAACCCAGCGGCACGCGTGCCCCGCGCGCCACCGTTCGTGGAGGTGTCGGGTCTGCCCACGTCCTGCTCGTCGAAGACTCCGACATCGTCCGTGAATCGCTGCGCCGGATCCTCGTCGACTCCGGCTACCTCGTCACCGTCGCGATCGACGGCGCGCATGGCCTCGAGCTCGCGAAGCAGCGCCACTTCGACCTGGTGTCAACCGACGTGGTCATGCCACGGATGGACGGCTATGACCTGACGCGCGCGCTGCGTGCGATGCCGGAGTACGCCGAGACGCCGATCGTGATGGTGACCTCGATGGGCGAGCGCATCGATCGCGTGCGCGGGTTCGATGCGGGTGTCGACGAGTACATCACCAAGCCGCACGACCGCACGCAGCTCGTCCGCGTGGTCAAGAAGCTGCTCGGTCACAACACCGATGGAGGCGCGACGTGAACGTCGTGATCGTCTCGGACGAGCCGGTGCTGCCGGCCCTCGCGCGGCGTCCGCTCGAGCCGCTCGGCCACACGGTCACCGAGGTGGGCAGCGTCCACGAGCTCGAGCTCCAGCTCGGCAGGCTAGCACCGCGCGCCGCGATCCTGCCGCGCCGGCTCCCCGATCGCTCGCTCGCGGATACCGTGAAGCTGCTGCGGGGCGGCAACGAGCCGGTCGCCGTGGTGATCGTCGGGCTGACCGCAAGCGATCGCGCGCTCGCACGCGACGTCGAGGCGGATGGCTACCTGCAGGTGCCGTTCACGGATGCGCAGGTCCTCGACGTGCTCGGCGCGACCACGCGCGCGAAGAAGGTCATCGTGCTCGCCGATGACTCGCCGATGATCCATCGCCACACGGTGCCGATCCTCGAGGACGACGGCTACGAGGTGAGGAGCGCACACGACGGTATGGAGGCGTTGGAGCTGATCAAGCAGTGCGCGCCCGATCTCGTGATCACCGATGTCGAGATGCCGAGACTCGACGGTTACGGCGTATGCAAGGCGATCAAGGAAGACCCGGCGACCGCGCACTTGCCGGTGCTGATCTGTTCGTCGCTCGGTGAGGCTACCGACCTCGAGCGCGGCTTCGATGCCGGGGCCGACGACTACCTCGTCAAGCCAGTGATCGCCGAGGAGCTGTCGACGCGTGTGCGTGCCCTGGTTCGAGGTACGCACCCGGGTGCGCGCGAACGCGTCCTTGTCGTCGACGATTCGCCGGCACAGCGGCACTACGTCGCCGACTGCCTCGCGCGCCAGGGCTTCGACGTGGTCACCGCGGAGGACGGTGCGATCGCCCTGGCGAAGGCGCAGACGATCCGCCCTGCCCTGATCGTCAGCGACTACGAGATGCCGAACATGACCGGCTTCGAGCTGGTGCACGCGCTCCGTCGCGATCCGGATCTCCGGCAGGTACCAGTGATCATGCTGACCGCGCGCGACAGCAAGCGCGACATGGCGCAGATGCGTGCCGCGGGTGCGTCGGCGTACCTCGTCAAGCCGTTCTCGCAGGACAAGTGCATCGCGCTGGTCGAGCGCACGCTCGCGGAGCGCAGGTTGATGGCCTACAAGGAGGCGTCGGCGCTGTTCATCTCCGAAGGTGCAAGGCAGGCGGCCGAGGAGCGCGCGACCCACGGCACGCTGCACGCATTCCGCGCCGACGAGCGAATCGTCAGCGTGATGTTCTCCGACCTGGTCGGCTTCACACCGATGTCGAGCAAGCTCAAGCCGTCCGAGCTGATCAATCTGTTGAACGACTACTTCGACCAGATGTGTCCGCTCGTCAAAGATCACGGCGGCGACATCGACAAGTTCATCGGCGACGCGATCATGGCGATCTTCGAGGACGAGCGAGGCCAGGAGGCCGCGCCGATCCGCGCCGTGCGTGCTGCGCTCGGGATGCAGCGAGCGCTCGAGGTGTTCAACCGTACGAGCACGATCCAGCTCGCCATGCGCATCGGCATCAACACCGGGCCGGTGGTCCGCGGCGATCTCGGCAGCAAGGTCGTGCGGCGCGACTACACCGTGATCGGCGATACGGTGAACCAGGCGAACCGCTACGAGGCCCGGTGCCCACCGGGTGCGGTGCTGGTCAGCCGTTCGACCAAGGACCTGCTCGGCGAAGGCGCGCGCGTCCGCGAGATCGAAGGCCTCGCACTCAAGGGCGTCGCCGAGCCGGTGACCGGCTTTGTGGTGGAGTCGTTGCCCGAGGAGCAGCTCGAATCATGACGAAGCGGATCCGCGTACTGGTCGTCGATGACTCGCTATTCATGCGTGCTGCGATCGCAAAGACGCTCGGCGCGCAGTTCGACATCGTCGGTCAGGCGAAGGACGGCGCCGACGCACTCCAGCAAGTGACCAAGCTCGCGCCGGATGTCGTCACCATGGACTTCAACATGCCGGGCATGAACGGCGCCGACACCGTGCGCGAACTGATGAGCCGCCGGCCAACGCCGGTGGTGATGTTCTCGGCGCACACCAAGCAGGGAGCCAAGGAGACCTTCGACGCGTTGGCCGCCGGCGCCGTCGACTTCGTCACCAAACCCGCGGGCGAGGTCTCGGTCGATCTGTCGAAGATCGCCGAGGAGCTACGTAGCAAGCTGCTGGCCGCGGCGTCGGCGAAGCCCCGCGCGTCAAACCCGGCGATCCATCTGCCCGCACCGCGCACCACGTCGCCGATCGCGATCCCGCGCAGCACGCTGCCCGGGGCGTTGCCTCGGCTGTGCGTGATCGCGGTGTCGACGGGTGGGCCCGCGGCGCTCTCCGAGGTCATCCCCGCGCTGCCGGTGGATCTCAAGCTCGCGCTCGTCGTCGTCCAGCATATGCCCGCGGGCTTCAGCGGTGCGCTCGCCGAGCGCCTGCACGCGCAGAGCCGCGTCGCGGTGCGCGAGGCACAATCGGGAGACCGCCCACTCGCCGGTGGAGTGCTGATCGCGCCCGGCGATCGCCACCTCGAGTTCGACGACACCGGCGCATGCATCCTCACGGATGGTCCGCTGGTCAACGGCTGCCGCCCCGCCGCCGACGTGACGATGTTGTCGGCCGCGAAGGTGTACAGCCGACGCACGCTCGCGGTCGTGATGACGGGTATGGGGAAGGACGGTACGGTCGGTGCCCTCGCGATCAAGAAGGCGCAGGGCAAGACCGCGGCACAGGATGCCGAGACCTCGGTGATCTACGGGATGCCGAAAGCCGCGATCGAAGCCGGTGCGATCGACGAGATCTGTGCGCTCGGTGATATCGCCGCGTGGCTGAAGTACGCGTAGACCTACGGCGTGTCGGCCGCCCGACGACGTTTAGTGCTACACCCAATCGGCTCATGTCGATCCTCGCGTCTCATTCGATCGGCGTCATCGGTGCCGGCAACATGGCCGAAGCCTTGATCCGGGGGCTGGTCCGCGGCGGCCACGTCCCCGCGTCGCACGTCACCGCCTCGCACCCGCGCACCGAGCGGCTCGAGCAGCTGCAGCGCGACTACCAGATCCAAGTCGACACCAATAACAAGACCGTCGCGCGGGGCGCCGAGCTCTGCCTCCTCGCGGTCAAGCCACAGATCGTCGACAAGGTCCTGCGCGAGATCGGTGATCAGCTGCAGCCCGGCACCCTGTTGATCTCGGTCGCCGCCGGCATCCCCACCGAGACGATCGAGAGCCACGTCGGCGAGGGCGTCCGCGTCGTTCGCGCGATGCCGAATACCCCGGCGCTGGTCGGCGCCGGAGCCACCGCGATCTCCGGCGGTAGCCGCGCGAGCGAGTCCGATCTCGCCACCGCCAAGGCGGTGTTCGATGCGGTCGGCATCACCGTGGTGCTCGAGGAGCATCACCTCGATGCGGTGACCGGACTGTCGGGCTCCGGCCCCGCGTACATCTTCCTGATCCTCGAGGCGCTCTCCGATGCCGGCGTCAAGGTCGGGCTGTCGCGCCGCAACGCACAGCGGCTCGCCGCCCAGACGGTGATGGGCTCGGCGAAGATGCTGCTCGAGACCGACGAGCACGTCGGCCACCTCAAGGATATGGTGACCTCGCCGGGCGGCACCGCGATCGCGGGTCTCCATACCCTCGAGCAAGGCGGTCTGCGAACCACGCTGATCAACGCGGTCGAGACCGCCACGAAGCGCGCCCGCGAGCTCGGGCGCGGGGGCAAGTGAACACGATCACGTTCGACGTGCTGGTCCAGCCAAGGGCCTCGCGCGAGCGCCTGGGTCCGAGGCACGATGGCCGCATCAAGATCTCGGTGACATCCCCGCCCGTCGACGGCGAAGCCAACGCCGCCGTCATCGAGCTGATCGCGAAGGCACTTGGCGTCGCGAGGCGCGATGTCGAGGTGATCTCCGGATCCACCTCACGCCGCAAGACGATCCGGGTCACCGGCGCCACGCAGGATCAGCTCGCTGCGGTGATCGCATGAAGGTCCTCCCGCTACTCCTCCTCGGCGCGTGCGCCGGCGAGACCGGCACGATCCAGCTCGAGCTCACCACCGCACCGGGCTCCACGGTACTCGACGGCGTGCAACGCCTGCGCGTCACGCTCACCGATCCACCCGTCGTGGTCGAAGCCCCGCGGATCGATGACGGCTTCGATCTGTTGATCGATGTCGAGGCGACCGGCACCGCAGGTGTGCTAGTCGTCGAGGGTTTTGACGCTGGGGGGGCAGTGGTCGCCACCGGCGCCTCCCCGCCCTTCGGCGTCTCCGGCATCGATGCGCGCGTCGTGGTCTACATCGCTGCACCGCTCACCATCGGTTCGGCTCCCGTCGCCCTACCCGCCGCGCGGCTCGGCGTCGGTAGCACGCCCTTGACCTACGGCTTCGCGCTCGCCGGCGGGGAGACCGTCGATGGCACGCGCAGCGATTCGATCTTCATCTACAACTCGTTCGATCACACGCTGGTCGCCGGCATCGCGATGCCCGCACCGAAGTCGTTCCAGACGCTCGCCACCGGCAGCAACAACGGCGTCTATCTGTTCGGCGGGCTCGGTGGCGATGGTGCGCCCACCGGTTCGCTGTGGCGGTTCGACACCAACGTGCAACCGAGCGGTGCCTTCTCGGTGGGGGCCGACGCTGTCGACCTCGCGCGCGCCAAGGTCACCGCGATCCCGCTGACGCCCGAGCACTTCGTGATCTCGGGAGCACCACCCATCAACCTCGACTTCGGCGTTGCCACCGCGCGCACCGACATCCCCGTCCTCGCGAGTGGCGCGGGCCTGGTGCTCGACGACCGCGGCATCGGCGTGTTCTCCGGAGCTCCCGTGACGCGACTCGAGGACGATGTCTTCGAACCCTACCCGGTGTCGACGGTCGCGGATGCCACCGCGGCGATCGTGGGGACGGCCGCCGTGTTCACCACCGACACCACCAACCTCCTCGTCCTCGATCCAGGCAAGGCCACCGATCCGGGCTCGAACGTCGACGCGCTCAGCGTGATCCGCCATCGTCCCGCTATCGCAGCGACGGCGTTGCACGTCGTCGTCGCGGGCGGCACCGACGACGGTGGGGTACCGATCGCCACCGCCGACATCCTCGACGCGATCACGCTCGAACGGATCACCACGGTGCCGTGCGTCGCGCGCAGCGGTGCGAGCGCCTACGCGTTACCGAACGGGCAGATCGCGATCGTCGGCGGCGAACCGGCGAATGACGTGATCGAGCTCTTCACGCCCCCCGCGCTGCTCTAGCGCCGGACGGCAACAGGTGCCGCCACCACCGCGGGCATGCTCGGGCGCTTGGGCTGCACCAGCTTGAGATCTGGCGTATCGAAGGCATTGCCTCCCGAGCGCCGGAACCGCTCGATCTGGAGACGCAGATTGTTCGGACTGTCGGCGGCCTTGTAGGCCTCGTTCTCGTCGATCCGGCCCATCACGGTGAGCTCGAACAGGGCCTGATCGAAGGAGCAGCAGCCCTCGTTGACGCCCTGTTCCATCGCATCCTTGATCGATTCGATATCGCCCTTCTTGACCAGATCCTTGATCCGCGGCGTGTCGAGCAAGATCTCCAGCGCAGCCGCGCGGCCGTTGCCGATCAGCGACGGCACCAGACGCTGCGAGACGATCGCGCGCAGGTTGAGCGAGAGCTGCATCTTGATCTCGTTCTGGCGTTCGTGCGGAAAGAAGTTGAGCACGCGCTCGATCGCCTGGTTCGCGTTGTTCGCGTGCAGCGTGGCGATGCAGAGGTGGCCGGTCTCGGCGAACTCGATCGCGTACTCCATGGTTTGCGAATCGCGGATCTCGCCGATCAGGATCACGTCGGGCGCCTGCCGCAGCGTGTTCTTGAGCGCATCCTTGTACGACAGCGTATCGATGCCGACCTCGCGCTGCGTGACCACGCACTGCTGATGTTCGTGGACGAACTCGACCGGGTCCTCGATCGTGATGATGTGACCGGTCGCGACGCGATTGCGCTCGTCGATCATCGCCGCGAGCGTGGTCGACTTACCGCTACCCGTGCCGCCGACGACGAGAACCAACCCGCGCTTGCTCCGCATGATCTGTGACAGCACCGGCGGATGGCCGAGATCCGCGAGCGTCTTGATCTTCGTCCGCACCAGGCGAACGACCATGCCGACTGCACCGCGCTGACGGAACATGTTGACGCGGAACCGCGCGGGCCCATTCGAGAGCGCGAGGTTCATCTCCATCTTGTTCGCGAACTCGAGTTGCTGCGGATCGGTCATCAGCGTGTCGGCCATGACGGCGATCGCCGCGGCCTCGAGCTTGTTCTTGGCGGGATAGCCAACGCCTTCGATCCGGAACACGGGCGGACTGCCGGCGGTGATGTAGAGATCCGACGCATCGACCTTCGCCATGTGCTCCAGCAGCGACCGCATCGTGGGATCCCAGAACTCGACCGGCGCCGAGCCACTCATCGCTGCGCCGCCTTTGCTTCGACCTGCGCCATCAGATCGGGCATTCGCGTGCGCGCGTCCTCGATGCTGACCATGCGCTTGGTGATCAGATCCATCACGGCTGCCTCCATCGTCTGCATGCCGACCTTGCCGCCGACCTGCATCGCCGACGGAATCTGGTGGGTCTTGTTCTCGCGAATCAGGTTTCGCACCGCCGCGGTGGCCACCAGGATCTCGAGCGCCGCCGCGCGCCCACCACCGACCTTGGGCAGCAGCATCTGGGTACACACGCCGAGCAGGGACTCCGACAGCATCGTGCGCACCTGCGCTTGCTGGCCCGCCGGGAACACGTCGACCAGGCGATCCACCGTCTTCGGCGCGCTCGCGGTGTGCACCGTGCCGAACACGAGGTGACCGGTCTCCGCCGCGGTGAGTGCGAGCGAGATGGTCTCGAGATCGCGGAGCTCGCCGACCAGGATGACATCGGGATCCTCGCGCAGCGCCGAGCGCAAGGCGTTGTTGAACGACTGCGTCTGGGTGCCGACCTCGCGCTGGTTGACCAGCGCCTTCCTCGACGTGTGAACGAACTCGATCGGATCCTCGAGGGTCAGGATGTGACCAGCCATCGAGTCGTTGATGTAGTCGATCATCGCGGCGAGCGTGGTCGACTTGCCCGATCCGGTCGGACCGGTGACGAGGAACAGCCCCTTTTCTTCCTCGCACATGTGACGGAGGACCGGCGGGAGGCCGAGCTCGTCGAACTTCGGAATCTTCGTCGGAATGGTCCGGAACACGGCGCCCTCGCCACGGTTCTGGACGAACGTGTTGACGCGAAACCTCGCCTTGTCGTCGAGGGCGAACGCGAAGTCGCATTCGAGCCGCTCCTGGAACACGCGGCGCTGCGCGTCGTTCATGACGTCGAAGATCAGTCGGTGTGCGTCTTCCTTGGTGAGTGCCGGTGTATCGACCCGCACCATCTCGCCATGGATGCGCAGCATCGGTGCTTCGCCCGCGGACAGGTGGAGGTCGGACGCCTTCTGCGCGACCGCGAATCGAAGCAGCGCCGGGATGTCGAGCATCACGCCTCCCGAACCATCGCGATGTGCGACTTGACGATCAGGTAGGCGTCATCTCCGGCGTGGACGACGATGATCGGAAGTTGACTGTTCAGGTGATCGGCGGTGCGCTGGTGGCCGTACGGAGGGATCCACTTCATCAACCCGTCGATCACCATCCCACTCTTCAGCGTGACCTTTACGGTTTCCTGCTCGGACGGAAGGCCTTCCTCGAGCTTCGGGGCGTGCTTGGTCGAGACCTTCATGCACGCGATCGCGGAGCGCGCGACCAGGCACATCGCCGCTTCACGCATCACCGGGAGGAACTGGCTGCCTTCGCACAGCATGTGGGAGACGTCTTCCGCCTTCGGCACGAACACCAGCACGTCAGAGGTGTCGCCGTCGTGCAGGTACATGCAGGCGTCGACCATGTCGACAGGCATCCGGAGGATCGCCTGCGAACGCTTCATCACATCGCCCATCACTCCCTGTTTCGACCGGCTCCGGCACCCGTACACCCCGGGATCGAGTATGCACACCGCATGGCACTCAAGCGCACATCCACCGCCGTCTGGCACGGCACCGGTCCCAAAGGAAACGGCACCCTCACCACGCTCTCCGGAGCCTTCAAGGACCAGCCCTACAGCGCGAACGCGCGGTTCCAGGCCGAGGATGGCAAGGCGGGGACGAATCCCGAGGAGCTGATCGCCGCCGCCCACTCCGGCTGCTTCACGATGGCCCTCGCGTTCCAGCTCACCAACGCCGGCTTCGAGCCGACCGAGCTGACCACGGTCGCGACGGTGTCGATGGAGAAGCAGGAGCCGGGTTGGACGATCACGAACATCCACCTCGAGACCTCGGGCAAGGTGCCCGACGTCGACGCGGCGAAGTTCGGAGAGCTCGCGGACACCGCGAAGAAGGGCTGCCCGATCTCGCGCGCCCTGTCGGCCACGCCGATCACGATGACCGCGACGCTGCTGTAATCCGAGCTGTTATCAAGCGCAGCGAAAGCCGAGGTTGGTCTGCGCCGTCGTCGGTTCGAGCCCGACCCGACTGGCCGCACGCAGCCCTCCGCTGAAGCTGCCCCAGTTCCCGCCGCGCGCCACGCGGCCGATCCCGTCGGTCACCTTTGGATCCACGCACGGTCCGCTGCACGTCGGACGATCACCGCTCGTGTCGGCGGTCCATTCAGAGACGTTGCCGCCGAGATCGAAGACTCCCTCCGGGGTGACGTCTCCGGCGGCGCTACCGACGGGTGCCGCATCGCTCGGGTTTCCGAGCCAGCACGAGCGATCGACCTGGCGCGCGAAGATCGCGGTGGTGCAGCTCGGCGGTTGATCACCCCATGGATACAACCTGCGCGCGACGCCTCGTGCAGCGAGCTCCCACTCGGCCTCGGTGGGTAACCGCTTGCCGACGGCCTCGCAGTAGCGCCGCGCTTCGTCCCACGTCACGCCGGCGCTCGCGAGCTGCTCGCGGTCCGGAGCCACCCTCGCGGCCTTGGTCTCCGGATCGAGCCGGACGTTCGGGAATGCGCGCCCTGGGTGCGGATCGACGGTGAGCCATGCGACGAGCTCGGCGACGGTGACCTCGTAGCGATCGAGCTCGAATGTCGAGACCGTGACGCGGCGGAGTTGCTCCTGCGCCAGCAGCTCCTTCTCCAAGTCGCAGCCGTCGAGCTGGTGATCGACATCGTGGCAATACGCGAGCGCCGCCGAGATCTCGAGATCCGTACTGCCCATCTCGAACGTCGCACCCGTGATGCGAACCATCGGGCTCGTGCGCATCGGAGTGGGTGTGTCCGATCCACGTGTCGCGATCACGACGATGATCCCGATCGTCACGGTTCCGATCGCCAGCCCGAGATAGAGGGGCAGCTTCGAACGCCGTGCGGGCATCGCAGACATCCGCGAGCGCGATCCGACGCGCCACTCGAGGAACGCGACCAGCGCGCGCCCGGCATCGCCGACCATCGACGACTCGGCGTCGTACAGCACGCGCAGGTGCGCCGCGATCGTGTGCGGCATCGCGTGCTTCTCGAGCAAGGCGTCGATCAGGTGGGTGACCGACTCGGTCGCAGGAACGCCGGCTTCGTCGCACAGCCCGCGCACCGCACGGTCCGCCACTCGTCGCGCCTTCTCGATCGCCTGGACGTCGTTCGCCTCGATCCCCTCGGCGATCGCTGCGAGCTCGGCTGCCAGGTCGGGCAGCCGTCGCCCCAGCGACGTCAACGAGGTACGCACCTCAAAACCGTAACATCCCCGGGGACTCACGAGTTCGTCGGACCCTTTCTTCGACGCTGTTGTCCGACCGGCCATGCGAACGGCTTGGTTCCTCGCAGTGCTCCTGGTCTGTCTCGCGCGGCTCGCTCACGCCGGGGAGTCGGGCGAGGGGCGTCTCGTCACCCGCGTCGACGGCAAGCTGGTCGACGTCCCACTCGAGCACACCGACGTCCAGATCCGGATCGATGGTCCGATCGCGGAGGCGAAGGTCACGCAACGGTTCAAGAACCCCTCCGCGACGAAGATCGAAGCGGTCTACCTGTTCCCGCTGCCCACCGGTGCGGCGATCAACGACTTCGTCCTGACGAGCGGCGATCGCCGGATCCGCGGGACGATCCAGGAGCGCGCAAGAGCGAAGCAGGTCTACGAGGCCGCGCGCAAGCAGGGGCTGGTCGCTGCCCTGCTCACCCAGGAGCGCCCCAATCTGTTCACGCAGTCGATCGCGAACCTCGAGCCGGCGAACACGGTCGAGGTCACGCTCAGCTACGTCCAGCGGCTCGACTACGACAACGGCGGCTATACCGTCGTGTTCCCGATGGTGGTGTCGCCTCGCTACCTCCCCGAGAAGTGGAAGGCGAAGGCACCGGAGCTCCAGGCACCGACGCTGCCCCCCGGGCAGCGCAGCACACACGACATCTCGCTGACCGTCGACCTCGATGCCGGCATGGCGATCGAGGAGCTCGAGTCGCCGTCGCACCAGATCGACATCAAGCGCGATGGACGCAAGGCGACGATCAGGATTCGTCAGGGCGACACCATCCCGAACAAGGACTTCGTCCTCCGCTACAAGCTCGCGGGGGCGGCTCCGAAGCTCGGCGTGCTGACGCACCGGGATGGTGGGGACGGTTCGTTCCTGTTGATGGTGCAACCGCCCGCCGCGGTTCCCGCCGCCAAGATCACGCCGCGCGAGCTGATCTTCGTCCTCGATACCTCCTCGTCGATGCGTGGGGCGCCGCTGGCGAAGGGCAAGGAGCTCGTCCGCCGGATGCTGTGGACGCTGCGGCCCGACGACACCTTCCAGATCGTGCGCTTCGCCGACACGGTGAGCGCACTCGGACCCGGCCCGATCTCGGCGAAGCCCGCGAACGTCGAGCTCGTCCTCAAGTGGCTGTCGACGCTCGAGGCCGGCGGCGGCACCGAGATGACCACTGGCATCGGCGCCGCGCTCGCGGTGCCCCACGATCCACTGCGCCTTCGCATCCTCGCGTTCATCACCGACGGCTACGTCGGCAACGAGGACGAGATCCTCGCGACCGTCCACAAGCAGATCGGCGCATCGCGGTTGTTCGCGTTCGGTGTCGGCACCGCCGTCAACCGCTACCTGCTCGAGGAGATGGCCGTCCACGGTCGCGGCAGCGTGCAGTTCGTTCGCCCCGACGAGGATACCGGTCGCGCGGTGAGTGCCTTCGAACGCCGGATCGACGCGCCGGTCCTCACCGATCTGAAGATCGACTGGGGCGGGCTCGTCACGCGCGACCTCACGCCGGCCGCGCTCCCCGACGTGTTCGTCGGTCAGCCGCTCGTGATCTCCGGTCACTACGCCGCCGCCGGAAGCGGCACGGTCACGGTCACGGGCAAGCAAGGCGGTCGCTCGGTCGCGTTCAGCGTGCCGGTCACGTTCCCCGAGCGGCATGCCCACCCCGCGATCTCGACGGTGTGGGCGCGCGCGAAGATCGCCGAGCTGTCGCGTGGCTTGATCCGCCGCCCCGATGCTGTCGCCGAGAAGGCGATCGTCGCGCTGTCCCTCGACTACCGGATCCTCACGCAGTTCACCGCGTTCGTCGCCGTCGATGCTTCGAAGGTCACCACTGGTGACTCGAGGCGCGTGGTCGTTCCTGTCGAGGTCCCCGACGCGGCACGCAGCGTCTCGCTCCACGGCAGCGGCAGCATCGGCTATGGCGGTGGGCTCGGAGCCTCGTTCGCGATCGGCTACGGCAGCGTGTCCGGCTCCAGCTACGGCTCCAGTCGTAGCGTCTCGGTCGCACTTCCTCAGGTCACGATCGCGCAACCCGTCGTCCTCGGCAGCCTCGACGCCGCGATCATCAAGCGCTACGTCAAGCGCCACCTCGCGAAGATCCGCTACTGCTACGAGAAGGCGCTGCTCGCGAAGCCGACGCTGTCGGGCACCATCAACACCCAGTTCTCGATCAACGCGAGCGGCATAGTAGTCGCCGCGACCGCGACTGGTCTCGACGACGAGGTCGCTGCCTGTGTCGCCTCGACGATCAAGTCGATCGAGTTCCCACGCCCGGTCAACGGCGACACCGCCATCCAGGTCAACTACCCGTTCACGTTCAAGCCTGCACCGATCGAGCTGCCGGTGCCGTCGCGCACCGACGCGATCAAGGAGCTGCTCAAATGAAGCGCGTCTTACTCGCCCTGCTCGTCGCGTGCGGCAATCCCGCGACCGAGCCCGTGGTCGTCACCCCGGCGCCAGTCCCCGAGCTGCCGCCGCTGCGCCCTGCCCCCGGCCTCGACCTCGCCGGTCCGATCGCCGGCTCCGAAGCCGAAACTTCTCCTTCTCCTCGCCCACGCAAACCGGTGCCGTTCGATCTCGCAGCGGATCGCGCGGTGGTCAAGGTCTCCGTTCCGGTGCCACCCAGCGGCGGCGCGGTGCAGTTCACGTTCGCCGACGAACGTCCGGGTTGGGTCGCCCGGATCCCCGACGCGCAGCAGTTGCCGTCCGTCGCGTACGGCAACGACCGCGTGTTCGTCTCCGGCGGCTTCAACTCGGTCAGCTTCTACGCGCTGGATGCGACCACCGGCAAGATCCAGTGGGCCACCACG
>JBBQJJ010000182.1:0-16378 GCA_038325805.1 Haliangiales bacterium | reverse complement strand
TGCTCATCAGCAGTACCTGCAGAGTGTCGGCGGCGTGCTCAACGCGGCGACCGATGAGGACGCGACGCAGTTCATCAACACGGTCCCGGCCGGGTACCTCGACTACGTGCTGCAGCTCGAAGCCGAGCGGATGCGAAATCTGATGTTCCGGCCCGAGATGGTGAAGGCCGAGCGCGACGTGGTGAAGCAAGAGATCGCGCAGCAAGAGGGCGCGCCGATCGCGAAGGGCTTTCTGAAGTTCCTCGCGATCGCCTACACGAAGCATCCCTACGCATCGCCGTCGCAGGGCAATGCGAAGGAGCTCGACCAGGTCACGCCCGACGAGCTCAAGAAGTTCTACGACGCGTACTACCAGCCCAACAACGCGCTGCTCGTCGTGGTGGGTAAGACCACGGCCGCGGCGGTCAAGGCGTCGGCCGAGAAGCACTTCGGTGCGATCGCGAGGGCGCCGGAACCTCCACGCCCCGCGGTGGCAGAACCCGCGCAGACGAAGAAGAAGCGCGAGGTGGTCGAGCCCGGTCAGGTCGGTCTCGTGATGGTCGGCTATCACGTGCCCGCCGCGAAGGATCGCGACATCTATGCACTGCAGGTCGCCTCGATCCTGCTCGGCGCCGGTGACTCGAGCCGGCTCAAGGCTCGCATCAAGCAGCCCGATCCGAAGACCAAGCGTCCGCTCGGGCTCGACGGCGGCATGGAGGCGGTGATCCGCGAAGATCCGGGGATGACGATCGCGCTCGGCGCGTTCCTCGACCCCGCGCAAGCGGATGGCCTCGAAGCGGCGATCCTCGACGAGATCAACAAGCTCGCGACGCGCGGCCCCTCGAACGACGAGCTCCGCAAGGCGAAGAACCAGGTGCAGTCGGGCTTCACCTTCTCGCTCGAGAACGCGCAAGGGCTCGGCCAGGCGATCGGCCGCAGCTGGGTGCTGGTCGGTGATCCGGTCGCGTTCATCCGTGACATCGACGAGATCGAGAAGGTTTCGGCCGCCGATATCCAGCGCGTGCTCAAGAAGTACATGAACCCCGAGCTGGCGACGATCGTGGTGATGCCGCCGCGCGAACGCACGAAGCCGCCCGCAGCGCCGACCGGAGGTGCGAAGTGAAGCGCCTCGCTGTCCTGACCCTGGCTGCGCTCGCCGCCGCCTGCGGTCCCAAGCCCGCGCCGGCACCGATCCCGGTGCTGCCGGGCGATGGCGATACCAACGTCGCGAAGCCGCCGGTCACCACCAAGCCGGTGGTCAACGATCCGTGGGCCGGCAAGACCGATCTGATCCCGCCACCCGTCGCCGCGGCACCCGCGCCCATCGAGCTGCCCGCGATCGAGTCGTTCAAGCTCGCCAACGGGCTGCAAGTTCACGTCATCAAGAACGACCGCTTGCCGGTGGTGTCGATCCAGGTCGCCGTCCGCGCGGGTCGCATGCACGAGCCACGAGCCCGACTCGGCGTCGCCGAGATCGCCGGCGACATGCTGGTCAAGGGAACCAAGCGCCGCGATGCCTTCGCGATCGCGAAGAAGATCGACTTCGTCGGCGGCACCATCGCCGCGGATGCGACCTACGAAGCGACGCTGCTGTCGTGCAGCGTGCTCGTGCGCAACCTCGGCACGTGCCTCGAGCTCGTGCCCGAGATGTTGACGCAGCCGGCGTTCCCGGATAACGAGCTGCAGCGCGTGCGCGAGCAAGCGATCGGCGCGATCCGCACGCGGATGGACGATGCCGGCTCGCTCGCCGCGATCCACGTGCAGAACCTGTTGTGGGGCGATACCCACGTGCGTGGCTGGGTGACCAACGAACAGAGCGTGATGGCGATCCGCCGCGAGGATCTGATCGCGTGGCACAAGGCGTGGTTCGTGCCGGCGAACGCGATCCTGGTGGTCAGCGGCGACGTCGACCCGAAGAAGCTCAAGGGCGACCTCGAGCGCTCCTTTGGTGGCTGGGCGAAGGGCCCGGTGCCGCCTGCGCCGACGTTCAAGGATCTCGGCTTGTCGGGTAGCCGGATCCGGCTCGTCGACAAACCGGGGCAGACGCAGACGCATATCCGGATCGCGCAGTTCGGCATCAAGCACGACGACCCGCGATTCTTCGACACGCTGGTGTGGAACTACGCGCTCGGCGGCGGCGTGCAATCCCGCCTGTTCAAGGCGATGCACAGCGCCGAGACGCGAGTCCTGGCGACCTCGTCGTTCGATCGCAACCTCGACAAGGGCAGCTTCGTGGCGACGACGTCGGCGCGGAGCCCCGAGGCCGTGGTTGCGGCGAAGGTCCTGCTCGCCGAGATCGCGAAGCTGGCCAAGGAGGGTCCGACCCAGGACGAGATCAACGCAGCCATCGCAAACATCGCGGGTGGCTACGGGCTGCGCTTTCAGGCCGCGGCGGATCTCGGTGCCGCCTTGATCGGTGCCGAGCTCCACGGCTTCGGTCGCGAGTACTTACAAAACTTCTCGATCGCGGTCGGCAAGGTCGACGTCGAGAGTGCGAAGCGCGCGGCGACCGAGATCCTCGATCCGAAGGCGTTCGTGATGGTGCTCGTCGGTGATGCGAAGGATCTCGAGCCGAAGCTCAAGGCGGCGGGCTGGAAGTATCAGAAGGTCGCGTTCACAGAGCCAGTCAACGCGCCGGTGATCGAGCCGGATCGCCCGATCGATCCGAAGGATGCCGCGGCTGCGAAGGCGCTGATCGATGAAGCGATCACGGCCAAGGGCGGACGCGCGAAGCTCGCCGCGCTCAAGGGCTTCAAGATGGTCGCGGTTGGTACGACGACGATCCAGGGCAAGACGGTGCCCGTCGAGATCGAGCGCGTGTTCGTACTACCCGACAAGATGCGGATCGACGCGTTGCTCGCCGGTCGCGTCAAGGTCGTCGTCGCCGTCGACGGCAACCAGGGCTGGCAGCTCGCGCCGAATGCCGAGGGCACCAAGCAAGAGCTCAACGACATCGGCGGCCCCGACCTCGCGTCGATCGACTTCGAGCGCTGGCGCGAGCCGGAGCTGATCCTGCTGAAGGCGTCGGATCCGAACGCGAAGATCACGCTGGTCCCCGACGCGCCGATCACGAAGCACGCCGACCCGTCGCTCGACGGCAAGGTGCACTCGGTGGTCCGGTTGCGCACGCCGCAGGGCATCGACCTCTACCTCTACTTCCACAAGCAGACGAAGATGCTGTCGCGGCTGACGTACACGGAAGGTCCGGTCTCCGAGATCGACGACTTCTCCGACTACAAGGACGTCAACGGCATCAAGGTCGCGCACAAGCGGCACTCCGCCGGCGGCCCGCGCACGACCAAGCTCGATCTCAAGAGCGTCGCCTTCGATCCCACGGTGGATACGAAGCTGTTCGTCAAGCCCGCGGCGCCGCCGTGAAGGCTCTCGTCCTCGTGCTCGTGCTCGTGTTCGCGACGAACGCACAGGCACAGCCGGGGATCGAGACGCAGGCGCCGTTCATCGACGTGATGACGTTCGGCGTCGGTGCCGTCGTGTTCGAGAAGTTCGGCCACGCCGCGATCTGCGTCCGCTATCACGACGAGCACGAGGATCCGATGTGCTTCAACTTCGGCGTCACCGACTTCCACGAGGGGGTGTCGATGATCTGGAGCTTCCTGCGCGGCCGGCAGGAGTTCTGGGTCGAGCCGCTGACGTTCGCCGGGATGATGGCGTTCTACGAGGCCGAAGACCGCGACATCTTCGTGCAGACGCTGCCGCTCACCGACGCGCAAGCGCGTGCGGTGGAGACCAAGCTGTGGGCGTCGCTCGAAGGCGCCGACAGTCGCTACCACTACGATCACTTCAGCGAGAACTGCACGACACGCATCCGTGATGTCGTCAACGAAGCCACCGACGGGAAGCTCGCCGTCGGCAGTGACGCGGAGTACCCACTGACCTATCGCGAGCTCGGTGCGCGCGGCTATGCGTCGGCACCGCCGCTCGTCGCGATCGCCGACTTCGTGTTCGGCCGCTCGCTCGAGGATCACCCGACGGTGTGGCAGGCGATGTGGAACCCGGCGATCTTTCGCTCGGTGATCGAGCAGCGGCTCGGTGCCTCGCCGCGCCAGCTCTACAAGCGCAAGGGCCCGGAGTTCGCCACCGGCGGTCCGACGGGACGATCCGGAATCCTGGCGCTCACGATCCTGTTCGCACTGCCGCTGCTGATCGCGCGGTCGCGCCATCGAGCTCGACTCGCGGCCTGCGCTGCGTACGTTGCGGTGCTCGCGTACGTGGTGGTCGAGATCCAGCCGGCGCTGTGGAGCGGACTCGGTGGGTGGTCGTTGATCGTGCCGCTACTGTTCCTCGCGGCGTTCGCCGGTGCGCTGCATCCGCGACGAGGAGAGACGATCGCCGTTGCCTGGGCGACGCTGCACCTCGTGGTGTGGGGTCTGTTCGTGTGGACGCTGGTGACGCTGTCGCCGATCCCGTCGCTGCAGTGGAACGAGTGCGCGCTCGCGGTGATCCCGCTCGATGTCGTGCTCCCGTTCCTCGGCCCGAACAAGCGGCGGATCTACGCGCGCGGTCGCGTCGCGATCCTGCTGCTCGCGTCGCTGCTATGTGCGATCGGCGTGCTCGTGCAGCCGCTGTGGGTGCCGATCCTCGTCGCGTTCCTACCGCTGTCGATCCTCGCGTTCGACGATCGCTAACTCCGCTTGCAGATCATGCGCACGGCGCGACCGTCCTCGCCCGACGGCGTGATGTACCCGACGACGCCGTGCCTTCCAGGTCTCCCAGCTTCATCGTGGGAACGCTAACTGATACCGTCGACGGATGAGGTGGATCGCGTTTGGTTTGTTGCTCGGCTGCGGCGGCTCGTCAGGGCGCGGCACGCCGGAGGCCACGGAACCGACCGGGACGTTCTTCACCGACAAAGGAGGTCCCGCGACGGATCGCCGGTTCCGCGAAGGGCCGGGCGGCTTCCCACTCCCCGCGGACGCGATCAACTGCAAGGAGCTGCCGAACAAGGACCTCGGCTGCAACGTGCCACGCAAGCGCGATGTCGTGCACGCCGAGCTCGTCGAGTACATCAAGTCGAAGGGGATGGTCGTCGAGGCGCAGCAGGAGCTCGCGGGTGGCCTGCGCATGCAGATCAAGAGCGCGACGGCGGCGTATCTGGTCAGCGTGACCACGGATACCGCGACCACGTCGATCATGATGATCACGGTGAAGTAAGGCGCCTAGGCGATCCTACAGAGGCCGCACGAGCTCGGCGACCTCTGCGGCGGAGCCCGCGTTGATCACGTCCTGCTTGCGAAGCCGCGCTCGCCGGGCGAGCCCGACCGCGTAGCGCACGGCGCCGAGGGCACGCACCGAGTGGGCGTCGCTCGAGAGCATCACGCGGATCCCGCGCTTCACGGCGAGCCGCACGTTGACGGGATCGAGATCGAGCCGGAACGGATCGCCGTTGATCTCGATCGCACCGCGCGAGACGGCGAGGGTGTCGAGCACTTCTTCGATCCGCACCGCGATCGGATCGCGCCGGAGGACGAGGCGCCCGAGCGGGTGACCCCAGATCTTGAAGTACGGCTGCTTCATCGCCGCGACCAGGCGCTTGGTGGTGCCGTCCTCGTCGAGCTTGTAGCGCTGATGCACGCTCGCGATGATCACGTCGAGCTGCGGGATCATCTCCGGCGGCACGTCGATCGTGCCGTCGGCGAGGATGTCGGCCTCGGTGCCGTGGAACACGCGCGCGTCGGGGTGCTGGAGGCCGCGGATCTCGGCGTGCTGGG
Organism: Haliangiales bacterium; assembly: GCA_038325805.1. GTDB lineage: Bacteria > Myxococcota_A > Polyangia > Haliangiales > Haliangiaceae > JABFXX01. Next base: position 10,670 of record JBBQJJ010000182.1, on the reverse strand, counting down.
CGCGCAGGCGATCGAGATCGAGCCCATTCGCGTAGCTCGCGTTCGCCGAGTGATCGGTGATCGTGATCGCCTGAAAGCCACGCTCGGCCGCGCCGCGGATCATGTCGGAGAGCGACGCCTTGCCGTCGCTCTCGGTGGTGTGGCAGTGGCTCGCGACGGTGATGTCATCGAGCGTGATCAGATCGGTGAAGTCGTCGCCCGCGAGCGCCGCTGCGATCTCGTCGGTGCCGTCGCGGACTTCCGGAGGTAGCCACGGCAGACCCAACGCCTTGTAGACGAGCGGCTCGTCGGTAGCCGTGAGCTTGTCGAGATCCATGCCGCGTTCGGCCGCGCGATCGCGCAGCTGCGTGACGTGCGTCTTCGATCCGGTGGCGACGATCATCGCCCACCCGAAATGCTCGGGGGCCGCGACGTGAACCTCGCAGCGCAACCCACCGGCGATGAAGCCGACGATCGGATCGGAGGTCTTGTCGACCGAGGTGACCAGCCCGAACTCGGCGACGCGATTCGCCACCGCTTCGCGATCGCGCGACGCCACCGCGTACGCCATCGTGTCGACGACCTCGCACCATTGGCGTATGGGCCCGCAGATCTCGACGCGTGTGATCGCCTCGTGTGACTTGAGGTGATGCGCGAGCGACGCCGCGTGATCCTGCGCATCGACGAGGATCATCCGTGTGCCGGTGAGCTTTCGCTCCTCGATCGCCTGCAGGATCTTGGTCTCGCTGACCTTGCCGAAGCCCTGGAGCTCGCTGATCGCACCGGAGCGACACAATGCGATCACGTGATCGAGGTCCGTCGGCGCCAGGCTCTTGAAGATCTTGCGGGCTTTTTGGACCCCGACCTTCGGCAGTGTCGCGAGCTCGATCACGACGGCCGGCCACGCGCTGCGCATTTTATCGAGGATCGCTACCCGCCCGGTCCGTGCGAGCTCGACGATCACGCGCGCGGTCGACGGCCCGATGTTCGGCAGCTCTTCGAGGCGGCCTTCGTCGATCAGGCGCTGGAGACCCTGCACGGCCTCGATCGACTTCGCCGCCTTGTCGTAGGCGTACGAGCGATGCCGGTCGCCGTCGAGCTCGTAGTACATCGCGAGCTCGCGCAGCTGTGCGGCGATGGTCGCGGGTTCCATGCCGGCAGTTCTACCGGCACCGAGCGCTCCTGTCACGGCGCGTCGGGCGGTGGCGACCAGACGCCCGCGTCGGCTGGGGGCGCCGGTTGTTCCGGAGCATCTCCGGCGGGTCCAGCAGGTCCCGTCGACGGCGAACCGTCGCCGAGGGCAGGCTTCCGGAACGGCACCGACACGTTGTCGGGGCCCGTGTCGTCCTGCGCGATCGGCGCGTTCGGATCATCCGGCAACGGCGCGGTGGATTGACCGATCCGGTCGCCGCGCTGAGCTGGCGGCGTCGAACCACCACAGGCCGCAAGCAACCCGGAGAGAAAAAGTCCAACGAGAGCGAACCGCATGGACGCGCTCGTTTGCGAGCCGCGTGCCGCGCGGAGGCGTGAGACGCTCGTCCGATGATGAGGACGATGGTGTGTGTGCTCGCGATGCTGACGAGCTGTGATAACCCGAAGAAGGAGGCGCCGACGCCGACGCCGACGCCGACGCCGACGCCGACGCCAGCACCGACGACGCCCGATGCGGCGACCGCACCGACGCAGACCGCGTGTGATGCACTGCTCGTCTTCCTCGAGACCGGCGGCACCTGGATCGGTGCACCGCCCGATGTCAGCTGCTTCGGCGAGAACCAGCCTGGCGGTCGCGACATCGGCTGGATCAAGGCGACGCTGCGGACGCTGCAGTCGAAGCTTGGCACCTGCACACCGGCGCTCGAGGTCGCGGCGGCGAACGGTGTGTCCTATCAGGACATCATCACCGTGATGGATCTCGGGATGGCCGCGGGCCTCACCAACGTCGGGCTCTCGAACCCGGTGGATCTGTCGATGAGGTTCACCGCGCGCAAGCAGCCGACGTGCGATGGCCCGCTCGCGACCACGCCATCCGGCCTCGCCGCATCGACGCCCGCGCGGATGACGACGGCCAAGGACGACCTCAAGTCAGCGCCGCTCGTGGTGATCACGAAGACCGAGATCAAGCTCGGCACGGAGACGATCCTGTTGGTCGCCGACGCGATGAGGGACAGCAACAAGAACACCCTCCCCGAGCTCCAGCGGGCGATCCCCGCAGGTTCGAAGATGGTGATCCTGCAAGCGGATCAAGACACCGATGCGAAGGTGATCAATCGCGTGATCAAGTCGACCAAGGCGGCGGGTGTCGATAACCTGCTGTTCGCGGTCAACAACAAGTAGCTACGACGGCTCGGTCGTCCATTCCTTCATCGCCTGGTCCCCCGGGCGATCGACGTGGACCTTGTCGTCGACGTTGGTGACCCACGCGAGTGGGATGTAATGGTGGGTGCCGGTCTTGTCCTTGGTCAGCTTGATCTGGTCGGTCCCCTGGATGTGATCGACCGTGGCGAACTGGCCGTCCTCCGAGCAGACGACAGGCATGTCCGGCTTGATGAGTCCCTTGGCAGTCATTGAATCCAGCATGCCGTGAAGCTACGCACATCGTGTGCCGACGGTTGCACCCTCGCGCAGGCAGCTCCGGCAGCGGCCCGCGCGAAGAGGTGTGCTCGGGGCGCATGCACGTGCGTCCTCGCGCTCGAGGTCGAACCCGCTGACTACCCGTGACTCGGGCGACCGCGACCTCAGTTCATGCTGGCGAGCCGCCTGAGGAACGGCACGACCTGTTGCGAGGTCACGTTCTCCGCGACGGCCTCGATGCAGTCGTTGATGCCGCCCGAAACCATCCTCGGCGAGTTGCCGACGATGGCCTTCGCCGAGCCCGAAGCACTCGCCGCGCGGTTCGCCTCCCACCGCTCGCCGCCGTCCTTGCCGTTCCACGGCGCGATCCGCACGGCCACGGTGCACGCGATCTGTGTCTGCGAGCCGGACTTCGTGATCTCCAGCTTCTTCACCGTGGTCGCGACGATGAAGCCGCGCGAGCTACTCGATTCGAGCTCCGCGGACGTCGGCATACCTCCGCCCGGCCACGTGGTCGCGTAGCCGGTGCGCTGCACGCTGTCCTTCAGGATCTTCTCGAGGCGCTGTCCGCTGCCCGCCGGCAACTGCTTCGATTGATCGATCGTGGGATCGACGTTGACGAACACGGAGGGCCCGTTGCCCTTCTTCTTCTTCGGGGTGCCCTTCGACCCCTTGACCGGGCGGAACCTCCCGACCTTGAGCAGGGTGTTGCCGGCCGCGACACTGACGTCCGAGCTTCGGTCCTTGTCCTTCGCGTCATCGAGTGCGGTGAAGGCAAGCTGCAAGGCATCGGGTGCGGTGCGCGCATCGATCATCCGCGCCATCGCGAGCGCCGCGATCCGGCGGATGCCGTTATCGGCGTCGTTGCGCAACGCGCCGGCCAGCGCGATCACCGCGCGTGGATCGCGTGTCTCCTTCGAGAGCGATGCCGCGGCCGCGAGACGCACGCGCTGACTCGGGTCGGTTCCGAGCGCGCGAATGCTGTCGCCGACCGGATCGGCGATCGCCGTTCCGGAGCACAGCAATAGCCAAGCGGTGAGCACCGCCAGCACGCGCATCGGTTGAAAAATAACACGCTCGGGAGATCACACGAATCGCTGATCTCGCTGAGGCACAAAACTGACGTGTAGGATGCGGACATGGCAATCTCCCCAAGCGGGATCATCGGGAGCCTGCGTGTGCTCGGGGCGATGGCCCGTGTCACGGGACCCACGTTGGTCGACCTCGTTCGAGATCACCTCGAGCGGGGCGCTGTCGACGAGCGCGCTCGGTGGTTCGGCCGCCGCGTCATCGAGATCTTGGACGTTAGGCTCACCGCGACAGGGAGTGATCGCGTTCCGCAGGGTCGCGCCTACGTCTACATGTCGAACCACCAGAGCCACCTCGACATCCCGATGCTGTACGCGACACTCCCGAGTCCGACGATCCGGATGCTGGCAAAGAAGGAGCTGTTCGAGATTCCGCTGTGGGGTAGGGGGCTGCGTGCTGCCGAGTACATCTCGGTCGATCGCTCGAACCACGATGCGGCGATGAGGTCGATCGAGGTAGCAGCCCGACTGGTCCGCGACGGGGTGTCCATCTACCTCGCACCCGAGGGTACGAGGTCGCGGGACGGATCGATCGGCAAGCTCAAGAAGGGCGGCTTCCATCTCGCGCTCGGAACGGAGGCGCCGATCGTCCCGGTGGCGATCTCGGGGACCATCGACATCCTCCCGCGCGGCGGAAAACTGATGCGAACCGGGGTGCCCGTCCGGGTCACGATCGGAGCCCCGATCCCGGTCGAAGGGCGGGACCTCGAGGGGCTGATGGCGGAAGTACGGGAATTCCTGGTGAAGAACGTCGAAACAGACAGGGGCACGCCCGCCTAATTCAGGTATTCTTACCGCAGCTTGACCTGGGTAGTTCCCTTGGCTCTGGGGGGCTTCGCCGTCTTATTGATGGCGGTGTTCACCATGCTCGGTGCCCGAAAACGGCACCGAGCGGTAATGCAACCTGCGACCGTCGTGGGTCCGGCGATCCTCGTACACGACATCAATGATGATCGCTGCACCGGCTGCGATGCATGTGTCGCCGTGTGTCCGACGAACGTGCTCGATCTGGTCGCGAACAAGAGCCGCGTGCTCCGGTTCCAAGACTGCATCCAGTGCGAGGCGTGCATGTTCGCGTGCCCGACCGAAGCGCTGGTGATGTTCCCGGAGGGCAGCACGCCACCGCCGCTCAAGGTTCCGGAGATCGACGAGAACTTTCAGACCATCGTCCCTGGCCAGTACTTGATCGGTGAGGTCGCCGGCAAGCCGCTGGTAAAGAGCGCCGCGAACCTCGGGCGCGCCGTCGTCGAGCACATGATGATGACCGGGATGCGGGCGGGTGCGCTCGGCCGCAGCGAGACGATCGTCGATGTCGCGATCATCGGCAGCGGTCCAGGTGGTCTGTCGGCGGCGCTGAGCTGCATCCAGAAGGGGCTGTCGTACGTCATCCTCGAGAAAGAGCAGATGATCGCGTCGACGATCGCGCGCTACCCGAAGGGCAAGCTCGTGATGGCCGAGCCGTATGACACCGCGAACCTGTCGTTCCTGCCGGTGTTCGATTCGGCGAAGGAGCAACTGCTCCCGATCTGGAACGAGCTGATCGAGCGCGTCGGGATGCGCATCAACAAGGGCGAGTCCGTGGAGACCATCGCGCGCGCCCCCGACGGTACGTTCGAGGTCCGCAGCACCGTCAACCTGTACCGGGCGCAGCGCGTGGTGCTCTCGATCGGGACGCGCGGCAAGCCACGCACGCTGCAGGTGCAGGGCGAGAACCTGCCGAAGATCTACAACCTCCTCGAGGATCCCGACGAGTGGCGTGGCAAGAGCGTGCTCGTCGTCGGTGGCGGCGACTCCGCCGTCGAGGCAGCGCTCGCACTCGCCGACGCCGGCGCGAAGGTGATGATCAGCTACCGCGGCAAGGGCTTCAATCGCGCCGCACCGAAGAACAGGCAGACCGTCGAGCAGTACGCGTCCGAGGGCCGCGTCAAGGCGAAGCTCGGCTCGCAGATCCTGCAGTTCGAGGATGACAGCGTCACGCTCGCGCTCGCGGATGGATCGCAGAAGCGCTATCCGAACGACGCTGCGTTCGTGTTGATCGGTGCGGACCCGCCGATCGCGTGGCTCGAGAAGATGGGCATCCGCTTCGTCGAGCGCCCGCACAACTACCAGATGGGCAAGACCGACGACATCGTTCGCCGGTTCGTGCGCGCGGCGCTCGATTGTCCGGAGGAGGCGGCGCGTGCAGCCGCGGCGATCCTCGGCGGCAGCACGGGCTTCGCGCCGTCGATGCCAGCGCCGCAGTTTCCGGCACAGGTGCCGATGGGCGCGCCGGGCGAGCAGGTTTCGGGACCGCGCAAGTGGTTGCGCTCGGCGACCAGCATCTTCTCGTCGGGACAGCATGGGCGCGTGCCGACCAACGCCGGCACGAATCCGCCGACCAACAGACCCGCTGCACCCTTGCCGGGCGTCAGTGGGAAGAAGAAGTTCGACGCACCCGTCCCACTCTCCGAGTTCGCGAAGCGCGGCAAGCCGCAGTTGCCTCCGCCCGTGGCAGCGGCGCCCGGCGGGACCGGGATCCATCACATGCACACCGGTCATGGTCGCCGCGATCAGCTGTCGGCCGGCGAGCGGACGCGCATCCTTCGCATGTTGCGTGATGAAGGCGGTCGTCTCGCCGACGAGGATTCGTCGGTCTACATCGGCGCAGCGCCCGCCAAGGACTACGACTTCGACTTCGACGACGGTCCCGCGCCGCCGCCGTCGAGTGGAGTGTCGGCTGCGATGATCCGCCCCGACGTGCCGGCGAAGCCCGCACTCGTCGTCGGCGTTGCACAAGCACGCGCGAAGAAGCCGGGCACTGGTGGACCGAAGCGCGACGTGCCGCTGCCGGTCTCGGCGCCGATGCACCTCGACGACGCGCCGCCCGAGATCCCGAATCCGTCGTCCGGGCGCAAATCGACGATGCACAAGACCGCAGCGCCGAACCCCGGGTCGAAGCGCGCGGTGCCACCGCCGTTCGGCGACGAGCCCACGCGTCAGGTCGACGACAACATGCTGAGCGCGCTCCGCGCGGTCGAGGCAGCCCAGAGCAAGCCCAAGTCGAGCCGCTCGCAGCCGGTCGCGAAGTCACCGTTCGACGCCGAGCCCACGCGGATGGCCACGATCGATCCACGCGCGTACGACGAGACCGGCGTCGAGGCACATACCGAACGGGCGGCGGATCGCCGGTTCCCGCCGACCGCACCGGCGACGGATCCGCAGCACCCGTTCCTCGAGGACACCGGCGACGAGGCCACGCGAATGTCGAGTATCGAGAGCATCACGGCGATGGAGCGGATGCGCAACGCGCCGCCTGCCGACGAGCGCACGCGCGCCGTCAACATCAGGAACGACCCGAGCATCTCCGATATCGACTGGGACCTCGATTAGCGTTGAGATGGCCGCGACGCCGACTTCACGCAAGAGCGGCTCCTCCGAGCCGAAGCGCCACGGCGACGAGATCGATGACACGGTTCCAGCCAAGGAAGAAAGCAACGACCCGCCTGTAAGGCCGACGATTCCGCTCGACCGGTATCGCATCGGCAACGAGCTCGGACGGGGTGGGATGGGGCGCGTGGTCGAAGCGTTCGACACGCAACTCGGCCGCACGGTCGCTCTCAAGGAAGTGCTCACCAAGGGCACCCACCGTCGATTCGCACGCGAGATCCACATCACCGCGCGGCTCGAGCACGCGTCGATCGTCCCGCTCTACGACTCCGGCATCAACACGGACGGCAAGCCCTACTACGTGATGCGGAAGGTGTCGGGCAAGCCGCTCGACGAGATGGTCGCGCGCTGCAAGGATCTCGACGAGAGGCTGACCTTGTTGCCGCGGCTGTTGTCGGCGATCGAGGCCGTCGCGCACGCGCACTCGCGCGGCGTGATCCACCGCGATATCAAGCCGCAGAACATCCTGCTCGCCGAGCTCGGCGAGACCGTGGTGATCGACTGGGGCCTCGCGAAGGTGGTCGGCGAGGACGAGGACACCGACATCGACACCCACGTGCCGTCGGCGGGCGACTCGCTGCAGACGCAGATCGGATCGGTGTTCGGCACGCCAGGCTTCATGGCGCCGGAGCAGGCGCGCGGGGAAGCGCTCGATACGCAGGGTGACGTCTACGCGCTCGGCGCGACTCTGTACCAGTTGCTGTCGGGCGAGCCGCCGGTGCGCGGCGTGTCCGCCACCGAGGTGATGGACAAGACGCGGACGCACGATATCCGTCCGCTCGCGGAGACCGCATCCGGCGCGCCGCCCGAGTTGGTGGCGATCGCGACGAAGGCTCTCGAGTTCGATCCGAACAATCGCTATCGCGATGCCGGCGAGCTCGGCGAGGACGTCCGGCGATTCCTCGACGGCAGGCTGGTCGCCGCACACGACTACACGAAGCGACAGAAGCTGGCGCGGTTCGCTCGGCGCTATCGCGGCGTTCTCTCGGTGATCGCGATCGCGGCGGTCGCCGTCGCCGTGATGGCGTGGATCGGCGTCCATCGGATCCTCACCGAGCGCGATGCGGCCACCGAGGCTCGCAAGGAAGCCGACGAGGGGAAGCAGGAAGCGCTCGTCGCGCGCGACCGGTTGGTCGAGCGCAACGACGCGCTGATCGTGATGCAGGCGCGCACGATGCTCGAGACCAACCCGACCGAGGCTGTCGCGATTCTCAAGCAACTGCCGGCGCAGTCACCTCGCCTCGACGAGGCCCGCGGGATCGCGTCCGCAGCGGCCGTGCGCGGCGCGACGTACGCGATGCAGACCACCACCGAGCTCGCGGTGCAGGCCGAGATGTCGGCGGATGGTCGCTATCTGCTGCAGGTTTCGCACGACGGCATGGTGCGCGTGTTCGATCTCGATCTCCGTCGCCTGATCGTGTCGCGGGTGTTCGGCCGACTCTCGCGCGCGGAGTGGGTCATCGGCGGCAAGCTGCTGGTGACGAATCGCAAGGCTCCGCCGGTGATCTTCGATCCGAAGGCCGGCACCGTCGAGCCACTCGCGTGGCCCGAGATCGACATCGGCTTCGCGAGCGCAGCCGGCGATCGCTTTCTCGCCAAGCTCGCCGACGGGCGCGCCGCGATCTTCGACATCCCGACGCGGACGATGACGGCGATCCCGTTCGAAGACAAAGTGGATTCGACCACGCTGTCACCCGACGGCAGCTTCTACGCGGTGTCGTCGCGCAACCTGACGGTGGTCTACGACCGCGATGGCAAGGAGCTGACGCGCAGGGCAGGTCCTCTCGGGATCGCGATGGCGTCGCGCGCACGCACCTTGGCGATGATCGTCGAGGGCAAGGCCTTCGAGCTCACGCTCGATCCGAAGCCGGTGTGGACCGACATCCCTGTCACCGATACGGTGATGTGGATGAGCTATCGCGGCCGCGAGCTCGCGCTGTTCACGACCTCCGGCGATATCGTTGGCTGGAACGGCGGCCCGAAGACGTTCCGCCGCGGCACGTTCGATCGGGTCTCGCCGATGATGCGCGAAGGTGGCGACGAAGTGTTGGTCTGGCTACGCGACGACGGCAAGCTCGGCTGGATCGGTAACCTCGGGCGCGGCAGCGTCGGCATCCCCGGCAGCGCGAAGAAGTCGCGGCTCGCCGTGCGCCCGGGCGTGCCGCGCATGGCCGTGGTCGGCGACGGTCAGGTGATCGTCTACGACCTCGGCTTGATCCTGCCGCAACGGATCGCCGGTAAGGCGTTCATGAAGGCGGTGTTCGTCGACGAGGGCACGCTGTTGATCGTGCGCGAGATGCACCTGCCGATGGAGTGGTACGACATCGCAACGAAGCAGATCACGCAGCTCGACTACAACGAGCTCCACTTGCCGTTGATCATGGACGTCGATGTCGAGCTCGGCCGCGTGCTCCTGCGCGAGGAGCACTCGCCGCGTGGCCCGCGCTACATCATGTTGCGTAAGGGCAACCCGAAGCCGGAGGTCGTCGTCGAGGGTGACAAGCCGTGGGCGCGCCTGGTCGTGGGTAACGGGCTGGTCTACGGCCTCGGTGATTCGCAGGTGTTCGTGAAGATCGGCGACGAGCCGGCGCGCTCGATCGCGAAGGTCGATGGCGTGTCGACACACGGCGTCGGCATCGGGCCCCATCAGTTCGCTGCACAGTCGAGCACCGGGGAGATCATCCGCTGCGACATCCGCACCGGTGCGATCGAGCGCATCCGCGTCCCCACCGGTGTGGAGGGCTTCCTCGCCTCCGACGGTAAGGGCCGCGTGCTGATCATCGAAGACAACCGGCTGATGATCTGGGACGGCCAGGTCTCCGAGATCGCGAAGTTCGACCAGACGATCGATGGTGTCTACGCCACCGGCGGCGGCCTCGCGATCCAGGTCGGTCGCGCGCGCTCGCTGCACTACCTCGAGCTCAAGGCCGGCGCCACCCCACACCGTCTGCTCGCCGATTCGTCGAGCGCTCCAACGTTCGCGGCCAACGGCAAGCTGATCGCCGGGGTCGGCGCCGGGCGCGAGGTCACGCTGGTCGAGTTGCCCTCGCGATCCAAGTGGACGCTGCCCATCCTCGGCAACGCGCGCGATGGCATCGGCCTATCGCCGAACGGTCAGCTGCTGTTCCAGCAGTCCGACAGCGGCATCCTGATCTGGCGGATCCCGCGGATCGGGCACGACTTCGCCGCGTGGCTCGACGACCGCACCAACGCGGTGATGGATAAAGACGGCGTGCTGACGTGGCCCTGGCAATCGCCGTAGCGGAGGAGCGATGAGCTTCGGCGACCACGTCGTCGATTGCCCCGACTGCGGGCGTTGCCGCCTGCGCGTCAGCGAGATCCCGGCGCGGAGCTACGTCGATCCCTATCCGCCGCAGGGACGTGACTGGCTTCCCGAGGATGACGAGTGGTCAGTCCGCTGGCCCGAGCCGTGTCTGTGGTGCGGGTGTGCGAGAGGGTTTGAAGCCGAGGTGCCAGCTGGTGCGCAGCGCCTCGCGAAGGAGGAGCTCTGCCAACACTTGCGGAGCGAGCTGGAGCGCTTCGCTGCAGCGGGTGGCGCTGCACCGGTATTCGAGATTCCGTGGCGAACTGCGCTGGCCGATGACT
>JBBQJJ010000181.1:0-16431 GCA_038325805.1 Haliangiales bacterium | reverse complement strand
GCGGTCTTCGAGCACGCGCTCGGCGCCATCGGGATCGGCGTCGTCGATGACGGCGACCAGGGCCGGCTGCGCGGGCGACTTGCGCCACGATGGCGGTGCGGGGATCGCGAACGGAGGCATGCGTGGCGTCCACGCGAGCTGTACCGGTGCGTCTTCCACGATGCGCTCGAACCGGCTCGTCGACGACTCGGGGTCTTCAGCCACCTCGATCGAAGCGGCGGTCTCGACCGCGATCTCGTGCTCGACGTGTGCGTGACCGCTGATCTCGCCGGCGGCGTGACCGAGATCGAACACCGACGGGGTCTCGATCGCGACGTCCGACACGGCGACGATCGCGCCTTCGTTCGGCTCGACGCTCGGCTCGGCGGCGGCGACGACGACGTCGGACTCGATTGGCAGCGTGTCGACGATCGTGTCGACGATCGGCGGCTGCACCGAGCCACGCGGCTTGCGGCGGCGCTTGGGCGCTGGCTCCGACGCCTCGGCCGCGGCGATCCCTTCACTGACCTCGGCGGTAGCGACCACGGGCGTAGGCTCCACGGGCGTTCCGGTCGCGACCTTGCGGCGCGTGCGCTTCGGAGCGCCGTCGGGAGCCGTCGCGGCTTTGCGCGTCCGCTTCTTCTTGATCGGCGCAGTCTCGACGGGCACCGCGCTCTCGGCGCTGTCGGCGGCTTCGATCGGCGCAGCCTCGTTCACGGAGATCGCGACTTCCGCAACCGCAACCTCAGCAACCTCGAGGACCTCGGGCTCACCGAACGAGACCTCGACCGAGGAGGCCGCCGGGATCTCCATGCTGCCGGCTGCAAACCCGGGCTCGTCGAGCAGGATCTGTGGGGCCTGCGGTGAACGAGCACGCGCGTTCGGCGCCAGATCTCCCATCGCGTCGATCACCGCGCGAGCGGCGACCGCCGGGGGAACCTTCGCGCCGTCTTTCTGGCATGCGGTGTAGCGGCGCAGCGCCTCGTTCTCATCGAGCCCCACGCACCGCGCGAAGCTGCGAACGAAGCCCTTCACGAACACTTCGGCCGGCAGACCATCGAGCCGACCCGCTTCGAGCCGCTCGAGGATCCGGCCCTGAATCTTGGTGATCCGAGCCACGTCATCCAGCGACAGATTCTTCTGGGCGCGCCCGTTGCGAAGCCACATCGCCAACGACATCTCCGCGGTCCCAATATGGGAGGAGGAGCTGGTGCGTTGGAGAGTGGGTTCGCGATTCATTTTAGACGTGGCGCGCTGGCGCGCTAGTTGCGCGCTGCTCGGGTTGCGATCGATGAAGGGGCGCCCAAAGCGCCACCATCGGCGCGGCAGCGTGAAGCGATGCAGCTACGCGGCGACAACTTGAGACACGCATCACGTGCGCGCCTTGCGTCGTCAACGAGCCCTTGCTGCATCCGCGTCTTCATCAGGTAGAGGCTTGCTTCCTGCGATCCGCACGACGAGTCTTCCGACACCGTCTGGAAAAGTTCCGCCGCTTTTTCCCACTCCTCGCGGGCGAAGTAAACCCTCGCGAGACGATAAGTTGCAACGCACATATTGGGTTGGAACTGGATCGATTGACGGAGCTCTTTGGCCGCCTCGACCAGCTTGTTCTGGTGGAAGAACGACCACCCCAAGTGGGCACGGGTAAGGCCGGGCGAATCGAGCCGGATCGGGTTTTCCAGGGCCTTTTCGAAGTATCCCGCTGCTCCGGAGTAGTCCTCCAGCAGGTTGTGAACCACACCGCGGTTCGCGTAGCCCTCACCGTAATCGGGAGTGAGCTTCGTGGCTGCTTCGAAGTCGAGATCTGCCTTCTTGAGATGGACGTCGAGATCTTTCTGGGTGATCTCGGCATCGACTCCCGTGAGGCACGACTCGATCTCCAAGGTCCGCATCGTGTCGATCGCGCGGATCATGTGCACCAGGCCGCGGATGTTATAGGCCTCGTCGTTCGCAGGGTTGAACGAGAGCGCGCGATTACTCTCGGTCTCGGCAGCCTCGAGCTGATGCTTGCGCAAGAAGTCCTTCGCCAGGTCGAGCCGGGTCGCGCTCTTCGCGATGTCCTTCTCCGTATGGCGAACACCACAAGCTGCCAAGATCACGAACAAACCTGTCGCTCGGAGGGGGCTCATGTGACCACCACTATCAGGTAGTGATCGTGGGCGCGAATTTGCGGCTTGGGTTAGAACGGCATTCGACGATGTCTCGCAACTACCCCGGGCCGATCTCCCCGACGTCCACGCCCACCATCGGTGGGCTCTACACCGAGCAGTTCCTGCCGAGCGGGCCCCCCAAAGGCGTGGTGGTGATCTCCCACGGCTACGCCGAGCACTGCGGACGCTATCGCGAGCTCGCGCACGTGATCACCGATGCCGGCTGGGCCGCCTTGTCCTACGACGTTCGCGGGCACGGGCAGTCGCCCGGCGTCCGCGGCTACATCGACAAGTTCGATGCGTACCTCGAGGACCTCACGCAGATCCATCGCGCGGCGCGCGCGCTGATCGCGAAGGACGCACCGCTGATCCTGCTCGGCCACTCGCATGGCAGCCTGATCACGCTGCGCGCCCTCACCGACGAGCGCCCCCTCGAGTGCACGCTCGCGATCGTGTCGTCGCCGTTCCTCGGCCTCAAGCTCGCCGTGCCCGGCTACAAGAAGCTGCTCGCACGGATCGGCTCGAGGGTCGCGCCGAAGCTGGCCCAGCCGAACGCACTCAAGGTCGAGGACCTGACGTCCGACAAGCAAAAGCAAGCCGAGCGGCTCGCCGACAAGCTGTGCTTCGACATCGCGACCGCGCGCTGGTTCACCGAGGCGTCGGCCGCGCAGGACTACGTGTTCGAGCACGCAGGGCGGGTCAAGGTGCCCACGCACTGGTTGGTCGGTGGGGCGGATCCGATCGCCGATCCCGACCGCTCGAAGGCCGTGGCGGCCAAGATGACGGGTGCGAAGTATCGCGACCTCGTGGGCCTCAAGCACGAGGTGTTCAACGAGACTACGCGCGACGAAGTGTTTGCCGAGGTCACCAAAATCCTCGCAAGCCTTTGATTGCTGGAGTGCGCAGCGACCTACCCACCTGAGAAGCGGTCCCCAATTGGCGTGATCAGACCGGTCGCCTATACTCGGTGTATTCGCATTCGGGTGTGGGCGGCGTGTTCCTTGATTCCTGCGATCGTCGTTTCTGAACTGCTCCGGCGGTGAAGTGATCCTCGATGAAGCTGTTCGCATGCATGTGTAACCAACCCCAGCGGCTTGCTGCCGCGCTGGCACCCGTGCGTGCCACGCTGGTCGCGCAGCCGCCGATCAGTCGGTGGGGTCTCGGCTACATCCAGGGCGGCGATGTGCTGCTCGTGCGCACGCCGAAGTCGAGCAGCGTGCCGGTCGACCTCGCGGGACCGCTCAGCGAGATCGCCACGGACACCGCGATCGCCCAGTCCGTCGAGGACAAGGGTGGGTTGTATAGCGGCACCGATAACACGCCGCCGTTCCGCTATCGCCGCTGGCTGTTCGCACAGAGCAGCGAGGTCGCGCCCGGAACCGCGATCACCGCACGCCTGCTCGAGCACGTGCCCGAGTACCTACGCCGCAACATCAAGGGCCGCACGCCGAGCGAGGTCGTCTTTCACGTCTTCCTGTCGATGCTGCACGACGAGGGCAACATCGACGACCCGAACCTCCCCACGCAGGCCACGCGGCGTGCGCTCGCCGCCACCCTGCGGCTTGTCACGCTCGAGCTCGGCAAGCTCGCAGCACCGCTCTCGATGGGGAACATCGCGCTCACCAACGGTCGCTCGATGGTCGTCGCGCATCTCGACGAGCCGCTGCGGCTGCGCCGGCTCACCGTCGCGAACGACAAGGGCGAGCAGCTGCCGCTCACACCCACCACCACGGGCAGCGGCAACGTCGATGCGTTCCGTGGCGTGCTCCTGGTCTCCGGCGGGGATGGCGATCCGAAGGAAGGCTTCGAGGACGTCCCGCCAAAGCACGCGGTGCTGGTCAGCCGTGACCTCCAGGTCTCGTTCGCCGATCTCGCTCCCTGACGCGTTCACGGTGATGTCAACGTGAGCATCGACGCCACCGTACGCCGCGACTGACGTCAACGCGCATGGCGCCGTCGACGTCCAGGTTCAGGTCAGCGCTACGCAGTTGGCTCGCGCGGGTCCGCGGTCTCGTTCGGTGGTGCGAGCGCGACAGGTACGCCGAGCGCCGGCGTCTCGCTCGGCGGCGGCTCCTTCATGCCCTGCATCACGCTGCGGATGCTGATCCCCTGCGTGTACGCGAGCAGCACGCCGGTGACGACGACGATCACGCCGGTCGACACCGCGAGCCGGATCACCGTCGGCATGCTCGACAGCGCCCAGTGGGCACCCTCGCCGACCACGCCGGCGACGATCATGCACACCGCGACGCCCGCGATCGACTTGCCGTACTCGAGCAGCGACCATTTCGTCGACTGCACGATCATCCACAGCAGGACGAGGAACGCGACGGGATAACCGACCGCCCACGCGATCGCGACCGACAGCATGCCGAAGCGATCGCCGAGCAGGATCGCGCCGGCCAAGAACAGCAGCGGCAACAGGATGGTGGCGACCAGCGAGTACGCGAACGTGCGGTGCGGCTGGCCGATGCCGTCGAGCAGCGGCGGCAACACGTAGCTGATCGAGCGCACGATCGCGACGATGCAGAGGATGCGCACGGCATCCGCCGCGTCGACGTACTGCGGGAACACCACCGCGAGCAGCTCGTCGGCGGTGACGAACACCACCGCCGAATACATCATCACGGAGATCAGATTTAGCCGCGTGAACGACACCAGCTGCGAGAGCAGGCGCTCGCGCTTGTGGCGCAGCTTGGCGAACGCGGGGAACGCGATGTCGACGACGACGGCGGAGATGATCCGCACCGGCTCGAGCACGACCTCGTACGCGAGGCGATAGAGGCCGAGCGCGTGGTCGCCGAAGAAGTACCCCACGATGGGGTAGTCGAGGTTGGTGTAGAGGTGGAACAGCAGCTGGCTCGCCGACGTGCGCGCACCGAAGATCACGTGGGCCTTGGCCTCGCGGAAGCTGAAGATCAGCTGTGGCTTCCACGGGTGACAGATCTGGACACCCACCATGGTGACCACACCGCGCGCCAGCGGGCCGAGCGCGAAGCACCAGATGCCCCACCCACCCCACGCGAAGCCGACCTTGGTGCCGAACTCGGCGAGGTTCGCGACCACGCGGATCATCGACAGCTCCTTGAATCGGAGCTCGCGCTTCATCAGCGCCATCGGCATCAGGTAGACGTTCTGCCAGACCAGCTTCGTGCCATAGGCGACCAGCATCGAGCCGATCACGGCGTGGCCATAGAAGGCCGTGGCGAGCGGTGCGCACGCGACGATCACGCCAAACAGCACCGCTGCGAGAAGGAGGTTGAACCAGAACACCGCCGACGCTTTGCGCGGGTCGTAGTCCTCGTGCTGGATCACCGCGGTGGTGAGATCGGTGGCGACATCGAGGATCGGGAAGATCCAGATGCACTTGGTGACGACGCCGTAGTCGTTGGTACCGATCCAGAAGTTGAGGATCAGCAGCGTCGCGACGACATCGAGCACGCCGACGAGGGAGCTCGCGACCCCGATCCACGCGAGGCCGCGATTGACGCTCTTCTGCATGTGGAGCGACTGGCCGGCATCACTCACGGGGGGTGATCAGCCTATCCGATGTCGAGGCGCCAGGTCCCGTGAGTGCTCGGGTCACTCGTCTCGAGGTTACGGGTCTCAGTGCGCGAGCTGGTACGCGAGCTCGGAGAGCTGCTTCTTCGCCTTCGCTGCGGGCGCGAGCCGGAGCAGCTCGAGCGTGTCTCTGGTGAGCTCGCGGAGCAGTTCGTGCTCGCCGAGGTACGGGCTGATCTCACCGACGCGGCGCTCGATCACCTGGCGTGCGGCATCGAGGCCGTGATTCTCGTAGACCAGGCTGGCTTCCTCGAACGCGCCCGCCGAGCGCGCCCCTTCGATCGCTCTCACCGTCGACAGATCGACCGAGTCGGCGACCTGCGCCACGTCGTCGACGACCTCGGCGATGGCGTGGGTGCCCGCGTGAAGGCGTGTCCCGGAGGACGGGTTCGTCCAGCCGAGCTCGACCCTCGCGAGCGCGACGGGCGTGGTGTCCCGCGGCGTGACGTGCACGCGGACGACGACCTTGCGGGTCTCACCGGCGCGCAGATCGGAGATCGGAATGATCGCGTGACCGCCGACGTGCCCGAGGGGATAGCCGTAGGCAAACACGATTCGCGCCTGCGGCGCTTCCGTGAGGACGAGCTTGGCGTCCGTGGCGACGGTGGACTCGAGGCCGCCGAGCTCGCGGCTGAACATCGCATCGAGCGCGCCGGTGTCCTCGACAAAGTAGTAGTTGCCGCGCGCGACGTTCGCGAGCCGCACCATGGTGACCTCGTCGAAGTCGAGGCCGACGCCGACGGAGCTGATCGAGAGGCCACTTCCGGCGGTCGCGATCGCGTGCTCGGCGAGCTCGGCGCGATTCGAGATGCCCTCGTTGGCCTGACCGTCCGACAGCAGCACCATGCGGCGGAGCCCGCCGGTGATCGGCGACGCCGCGAGCTCGCGGCTTCCGCGATCGAGGCCGCACGAGATGCAGGTGCCACCCTCGTCGACGATCCTCTCGATCGCCGCACGCGCACGGGCCTTGGCCTCCTCGGACGCGATGGCGATCGGCGCGACCGTCTCGTCGGCTGACGAGTACGTCACGATCGAGAACGCGTCCCCAGGCGCGAGAAGATCGACGAGCCGGGCCGCAGCCTGCTTCGCATCCGCAAGCGGCTTGCCACCCATCGAGCCCGAGCGGTCGATGACGATCACCAGGGAGAGCGGAGCCCGCGCGAGGCTCGGCTCCGGCCGCGCCGTGATCGTGATGGCGACGTCGTGATCCATCTCGCCGGTCAGGATCGCGGACGGTAGGCGGGCCTCGACGCAGATGCCGTCCTCGCAGTAACCACCGCGATCGATCGGAGCCGGGTCGAACTGGTGGGGCATCACGAGGGCGGCGACGATCGTCCCGGCGGCACCGGCGATCGCGAGCGAGGTACGGGCTCTAGCTGCGATGAGCATTGCTATATCGACGTCTAGTGTCGTCGATCGGGTTCAAGGTTCTGCAGAGACTTCAGGTCGCACACAAAAGTCCTCACAGAGATCTGAAGATGATTAGACCTGAATGGTGATTCAGCTTTCGAAGTGCTTGATTTGCGGGCCACTTTGCAAGGCTGCCTACATTGGTAACCTAGCGTCTCTCCCTGACATTCGTCAGTAAGCAATTGATGCTTGACCCATCGCGTTATCGGTACTAAACGAGCCACATGACGAACGCTCAAGAACGTAAAGCACAGGAACGGCAGGCTCGCCGCCGTCGCATCCAGGAAGCCGCTCGGACCGTGTTTACCGAAAAGGGCTATGCCGGCGCGTCGATCGAGCTGATCGCCCGTGCGGCCCAGCTCTCGGTCGGTGCGATTTATCTCTACTTCCGCAGCAAGGAAGACCTCTACGTCTCGCTGGTCGAGGACACCCTGATGGCGTTCGACGTCGAGATGGGGCGCGTTCGCGAGGACGTCGAGGTCTCGACGCGGTTCCGCGCGACCTGGGACGTCCTGGTCAAGTGGGCCGAGCGCGACGCCGAGGGGCCGCGGATCCTCCGCCTCCTCGCGCAGCCGGCGATCCGCCCGCAGCTGTCGGACGAGGTCGTCGCGGCCGTCTCCACCGGCATCGGCCACGTCCAGAACCATATGGGCGCGTGCATCGCCGACGGCATCCACGCCGGCCTGTATCGCCAGGTCAACGCGCGCGAGATCGCGGACCTCGCGTGGTCGGTGCTCCTCGGCTCGCTCGATGCGGCCGAGATGCACGCGAGCCTCGGCCTCCCCACGGAGCCGCTCGCGACCCGTACGGACCGGGCGCTCGCGTTGATCGAGAGCGCGCTGGCTCCGCAGGTCGCCGCGACGCTTCGCGCGGTCGCCTGAACGCCAGTCGACCTGGCTCGATCTCAGCCCGACCGCCTCACCAGCGTCGTGCGAACCGTAGTCCTGCCATCAGGTAGTGACTGCGATACGACCCTGCATTGACGTTCGTCACGTCTGGATTTCCTAGTGGTGCGAGTTGCGGCACGGCCGCGCTCACGAGCGGGACGTCGACGCCCGAGAGCGCGACGAACCCTGCTGCGGCGCCGATCTGCCAGCCGCCGTCCTCGTAGCCGCCGCCAACCGCGATCAGGTGCTTCGCTGCGTCGACGGCGAGCACGCTGACCGTGTCGGCGGGTGCAGCCGCGGTCTCGTACGCGTAGCCGGCGCCGAGCATCACCTTCGGGCCGTGCCACTCGACACCGATCGCGGGCGCGAAGCTCGTCTTGTAGTCGCGGTTGATCGTCATGCGGTTGAGGGACAAAGGCCCACCGGCGACGTTGTCGATCGTGATGCCATCGGGCGTCAGCGTGACGTCGTCGTGCATCGACCAAAGCTCGACATCGAGCGCCGCTTCGATCCGCAGGCTCGTCACGGGCCGCCACTCGACGCCAGCGCGAAATGCGGCGGGATAGGTCATCGCGAGCGACGCGCGGTCACCTGACACCGTCGCGTCATCGAACACCAACGCACCGGGCAGATCGACCGTGAGCGTGCCGGTGCCGGAGACCCTGCGCGGTCCATCGATCGCGAGCCCGAGCACGAGATCCGGGAGCACGTCGTACTGGACGCCGATCGAGCCGGTGATCGACAGGGCATCCGTTTGATCCAGGGCTAGCCCCATGTCGAAGCTGGGATCCTCGGGCGCGCAGGTCATGGCCTGCGGGCAGCCCGACGCGACGATCACGAGCTTCGTGCTGGTGACGAAGGTCGACAGGGTGGCGCCGACCCGCAGCTGATCGCTGACCTTGTAGCCGACACCGGCGGTGACCATCGCGTTGCGCGAACCCGCGAGGCTCACCGAGGCGTAGCGCTGCGGCCCGTCGGCGGCATACCGATGGAATGTCTGATCTGGAAATGCGACCCCGCCGGCGATCACCAGCCGGTCGCCGATCCCGAGCGCGCCCGCGATCGTCGGCACCAGCGTGCCCGGCTGCTGATTCGCCTGGCGCGGGAACGCCGCGCCCGAGGCGTCGAGGCGGGTGTAGTCGACCGCCTGGTAGACCAGGGAGACGTCGAACAGCAGCGCCTGCTTCTTGTCGCCGGCGAGGTGACCGAGCCCACCGGGGTTGAGCCACAGGGCATCCGCGTCGTCGGCGCCCGCGATCAGCGCCCCGCCCCGCTCCAGCGACCGGACGCCGTGGATCGGTAGCGTTAACCCTCCGGCGGCGGCAGGAGTCGTGATCAGGAGCGGCAGAACGAATTTCGCGGCACGCATGGGCGTCGGTGGGGTGGCTACGGATGGCAACGTCACACAAGCGCGGGCTGGCTGCTACCTTCGGAGTTGTGCAGATCTGCACCACCTGCTCGACGACCTCGCCAGAGAGCTCGGGACGCTTTTGTCCGACGTGCGGCGGGATCCTCGCGGCCAACGCGGACGCGATCGCGCAGGACGACCACGCGGTCGCGTCGACCCAGTCGCTCACCCCGCTGCCGGACACGGACAGCCTCGTCGGTGTCGTCGTCGACGGCTACACGATCGAAGGTGTGATCGGCGGCGGCTCGTTCGGGACGGTCTATCGCGCGCGGCAGACTCGGCTCGATCGCGTGGTCGCGATCAAGGTGCCGACCTTCGAGATTGCCTCCGATCCGGTGATGTCGAAGCGCTTCGCACGCGAGGCCAAGGCCGCGGCGGCGATCCATCACCCCGGCGTGGTCTCGATCTACGCGGTCGGCACGCTGCCCGACGATCGGCCGTACCTCGCGATGGAGTACGTCGCCGGAGAGCCGCTCGATCACATCCTCACGCACGGTCCGATCCCGGCGCTCCGGGCGCTCACCATCGTTCGCCAGATCGCGAGCGCGCTGTCGGAGACCCACGCCGCCGGCGTCGTCCATCGCGATCTCAAGCCGTCCAACATCATGTGGCGCCGCGATCGCAACGACGACGATCTGATCACCATCGTCGACTTCGGCATCGCGTACGCCAAGCCGGGCAACGCCGACGCGACGCGGTTGACCGCGAACAACCTGATCGGCACGCCGCACTACATGTCTCCCGAGCAGGCGCACGGCGAAGTCGTCGATGCGCGTGCGGACCTCTACGCGCTCGGCTGCTTGCTCTACGAGCTGCTCACCGGCGAGACGCCGTTCGATGGCTCCGGCTTCGAGGTCCTGCTCGCACACCTCGGCAAGCCCGTGCCGCGACCGAGCGACAAGATCGCGTCGATCCCCGAGAGCATCGATCGCCTCGTGCTCGCGCTGATGGCCAAGAAGCCCGCCGAGCGGATCGCGAGTGCCGACATGCTGGTCGAGCTGATCGATGACACGCTCGACGGCATCGAGGACGCGCTACCCGAGCCGCCGAAGGCGCCGCGCAGCAGGCGGAAGACGGCGGCGACCAAGAAAGATCGCCCGATGCTCCCGATCCCGCGCTCGGCGCTCGAGGGCTTGCCCATCGACATGCCGTCGCGAGCGGTCGTGGCGGAGCCACTCCCCAAGGCGCGATGGATGGCCTATGGCGCCGTGCTCGCCTTCGCGCTCTCGATCGGTGGGTTGGTGATCGCCCGCGTGATCGCGGGACCGGAGGTCGCGGCCGAGCCGGCCGAGGATCGCGATCGCGAGCCGACGGCGCGCCGCGAGATCTTCCGTGACGACGGCTCGCTCCGCCTCCGCGCCTGGGTACCCGATCCCTTCACGACCGGCGAACGCCGGATCTGGATCGAGCTCCGCAACAAGCTCGGCGCCCTGGTCCCCGCCACCGAGCTGGTCATCATCGTCGAGGATCCCGCAGGCAAGGCCACCGGGGGCGTCGCCCGTCCCCGCTCCTCCAACCCGGACCAGTTCTCGTTCTTCTTCGACTACAAGACGCCCGGGACCTATCAGATCCGGATCTTTCCTCCCGAGACCGCCGCGCGCTCTTCGAGCACGTTCGCGATTCCCGTCGACGTCAGCGGCAGATAACCCGGCCACCGCCGCACGCTCGCGACCATGCGCACTCCGTGGACCGGTGGGCATCCGAGCACCGGACAGAGGAGCCACGCGTTGCGTTGCTGCGCGGGGATCAAGCCGCCGATCAGGTCCCGGAGACGAATACGAGCTGCGCCTTGTCGAGCTGGTGCTTCGCGAGCTCCGCCCTGGTGATGATCAGCACGAACCGACCCTCGCCGAAGATGCTGTGACTCTCCTCGACCCGGGTGACGTTGCCGTACGCCTCGAGGTCGAGGAGCAGGACCTCGGTGGTCGGATCGAAGCTACCAAGCTCCGTTGGCAGGTGCGGAGGCTCGCCGAGCATCCGCGCGGTACCGCCACCGCCGAAGTGGATCACGCGCTGTTCGAGCGTGGCCTCGTCGACGTCGAGCTCCTCCGGTAGGGCGGTGGTGACGAGCGCGGATGGATCGGGGTGGTAGACCACCGCGAAGCTCGGCTCGGGCGAGCTCAGGTCGGTCTCCTCGATGGAGCAGAACAGCTGCATTACCCCCTGCGCCGGTAGCTCCGCCGTCGGACAGCTCGCCTGTAGCTCTGCGAAGTTGATCTGGAGGACGTAGCCCAGGGGCTCGTCGGAGAGCTCGTTGGTCGGCCAGGTGAACTTTGCGGGCAGGGCCGGCAGACCGCCCAGCTTCGAAGCCGCTGGAGCGCGTGTCGATTTGATTTTGAAGGTAAGACCGATCGCGACCGCGGCCTCGATCGGCTTCGCCTTGGTGAGCTTGGCCTTGCTGGTCGGCTTCGCCTTGGTCGGCTTGGCCTTGGTGAGCTTGGCCTTGCTTGCCGGCTTCGCCTTGGTCGGCTTCGCCTTGGTCGGCTTCGCCTTGGTCTGCTTCGCCTTGGTCGGCTTCGCCTTGGTCGGCTTCGCCTTGCGCTTCGAGCTCGCCATGGTTCGTTAGGCTTTCCGTCTCAACTACTCGTCGTCGTTGCTCGGCTTGCCGCTCGCGTCTTCCTCGGAGAAGTTCACCTTGCCGTTGTACTTCTCGCCCTCGCCGAGGATCTTGAAGCGCGCCGAGCCGAGCACCTTGCCCTTGGCCTCGACGGTCATCAGCAGCTGCTTGTTGACGCCGATGGTCTTGCGATCGAGGACGATCGAGCTGAGCAGCGAGAACTGGCCGCGCGAATCGGTGAACTGCTCGACCGTGGCGACGAGGACCTGACCGCGACCCTGCAGCTCGTAGATCTTGACGAGGTACTCGACGTCGTTGAGTGGGCTCTTGAGGAACGCGGCGAAGTAGATCTTCCAGTTCTTCTTGTCCTTGTCCTCGTAGAAGTTCTCCTTCGACTGCTTCTTCACCTGCGCGTTGAAGCCGGCCAGGCTCTTCGCCGAGCGCGGGTAGTACTTGTCGCTCAACATGATCCGACCCGCGAACGCCGGGTTGGATTTCTCTTTCTCGATCTTTGGATCCGCCTCCGCGGCAGCTCCACCGATCACGAACATCATCATCACCAGCGACGCGACAAGGCTTCGTGCGGTCATCGGAGCCGATGCTAGCCGAGGAACAATGTCGTCGGGAAGTGGTTTTACGCTCAGCCGAGGAGTGCGCGGATCGCGTCGAGCCCTGCGCGATCCGGTGCGTCGCGGCCGTCGATCCGTGCGGCGATCTCGACGGCGCGGCGTGCAAGCACGCGATAGATCTCGGCAAGCTCGGGTCGACCGCGCAGCGCTTCGAGATGGCGTTGAATCGTGGGCGCATCGCCGCGTCGAACCGGACCCGTCAGGCCGGCCGTCGTGCCGTGCGCGGAGATGTTCTTGAGCGCGCCCTCGGCGAGGGGCACCAGTGCAAGCGCCGCGCGATCCGCCGGGATGCCGGCCGCCGACAACACCGCCGCTGCCGCATCCACGGCCGCCACGATGTAGTTGGACGCGAGCGCCGCCGCCGCGTGATACGAGGCCATCTGCGTTCCGTCGAGCGGCAACACGACGCCGCCGATCGAGGTAACGAGCCGCGTGGCCATCGCGCGACCGAGCTCGTCGCCCTCGATGCCGAACACGGTGCCCTTGAGGGTGCGCATGGCGTCCTTGCCATCAGCGATCGCGGACAGCGGATGCATCGTGCCGATGCCGGCGACCTTGTCGGCGATCACGCCAAGCGCATCCGTTGCCGCCACCGCGCCCGCGCAATGCAGCAGGACGTGGCGCTTGTTGACGAGGCTCGTACCGACGAGCAGCTGTGCGACCTCGCCGATCACCGCATCGCGGACCGCCAGGATCACGACGTCGCTCTCGAGCAGGATATCGGGCGGTGCCGACGAGAAGGCGGCGACACCCGCGATCGAGCCGGCGGTGCGTGCCTGGGCAGCGCGGCGTGCCCACAGGCCGAGGACGGGAACGCCACCGAGTCGAAGCGAACCGGCGACCGCCGTTGCGACCGGGCCGGCGCCGATGATGAATGCGGTGGGATTGCGAGCGGTCATGGCACGGCGCGGCGGTAAAGGCCGCGCTCGGCGATATACCCCAACACGTGACGCGGTAACAGCTGACTTACTCCTCCCATGTCGCCCGCCTGGAGAAGCTCGCGGACCTTCGTCGCGGAGATCTCGGGCATCGTCACCCCGGTCAGCGTCGTGCCCGGCGGGGCCACGTGGCCGGAGCGGCCGATCGCGATCAGCGGGGCCTTCGCGACGACGTCGTTCCAGCGGTACCACTTGTGCGTCTCGCCGAGGATGTCGGCACCGATCACGTTGCGAAACGTCCTCGCGGGATCCTGCGCTTCCAAGTGCACCAGCAGATCGAGTGTGCGACTGACCGTGAAGCCCGGCTGCTGCGCGAGCTCCTGCTCGGCGCGGCTGACCCGGATGCCCGGCCCGAGCGCCTGCGCGACAAGCTCGCACATCGCGATGCGATCCTCGTACGGCACCAGGTCCTTGCCGAACGCGTGGGCGTAGACCGGGACGAACCAGACCTCGTCGATGGGCTGGGTCTCGCGGACGTAGAGCGCGACCAGCGCGTGCGCGATGTGTGGCGGGTTGAAGCTGCCGCCGAAGAGAGCAATGCGAGTCATTTGTAGAGCAGGAATCCTTCCCGCTCCTCCTGAAAGGCACCCTCGTCGCGCGGCCAGCGTACCGCGAGATCGTCGATCGACGCGCCGGCCTCGATGCCCTCGCGGAGCTGCGCATTGCCCGCGAGCAGATCGATCGCGGGGATGGTGTCGACGAACTCGTACGCACGGGTGCGCCAGAACGCGGCCGGATCGGGCCGCTGATCGTACGCGGCCTTGAGGAACGCGACGCTCGTGCGATACGGCCGGAACGCATCAGCGTTGGTGATGTGGATCTGGACACCGCCGTTGGGCTGCTTCGCGTGTTTGTGAAATGTCGGCGTGAAGTACAGCGGGCGCAGCCGGCAGCCCGGCAGCCCCATCGCGGTCATCGCCTCCGCGAGCTTGTAGGGATCGAGCCACGGCGCCCCCGACAGCTCGAACGGCCGGGTGGTGCCCCGCCCTTCCGACAGCTCGGTGCCCTCGACGAGACAGCCACCGGGATAGACCAACGCGGTGTCGACGGTCGGCATGTTGGGCGACGGCATCACCCACGGCAGCCCGGTGTGCTCGAACAGCATCTCGCGCTCCCAGCCGCGCATGCTGATCACCGCGAGCTCGAGGTCGAGCCCCTCGACGCCGTGCCGCCATCGCGCGATCTCGCCGGCGGTCATGCCGTGGCGATTCGGGCACGACACCAGGCCGACGAACGATTCGAACCCCGGCGCGATCGCGCCGCCCTCGACGTGCACCCCACCGAGTGGGTTGGGTCGGTCGAGGACGCAGAACGCCTTGCCCGCCTTCGCACACGCGCGCATCGCGAGGACCATCGTCCACACGAACGTGTAGTAGCGGCTGCCGACGTCCTGGACGTCGTAGACCATGACGTCGATGTCCTCGAGCATGGCTGGCGTAGGCGACAGTGACAGGGCGGTGTGGCCGTACAACGAGTGCACCGGCAGGCCCGATCGATCGCGTGCGGGCTCGACCGAGATCATGTCTTGCGCGTCGCCGCGCACCCCGTGCTCGGGGCCGAACAGCGCCGTCAGCTTCAGATCCGGGCGGGTCGCCAGCAACTCGACCGCGTGGCGAAGCTCGCCGTCGATCGCGGTCGGGTTGCACAGCAGGCCGATGCGGCGCCCCTCCAGGATCGAGGCACCGTCGGCGACCAGGCGAGACAGGCCCGTCTGGATCATCGATCGACGATCACGCGTAGATCGGAACCGGCTTGAGCGTGACCTTGCCGTCCTTGGTGACGACGCGGAACCGCACCGCGCGGCAGTTGTATTGCGCGCGTAGCTTGCCTTCGTTGACCTTGAGCTTCGCGATGAAGTTCTCGAACGAGACATCATCCGGCGCGCCCGCGGCTTTGCGCTGCGCCAGGTAGTCGGTGTAGACGCGCTTGTAGTAGTCCGGCTCCGACTCCTGCGCGAGCGCCGCCAGATCCTGATCCGGGGCAGGCTTGTCTTCGCCTTCGTCGAAGTCGACGCGGCCCGGGATGATCGGGTTGCCGTCCTCGTCGAACTCTTCCTCGCCGGGCTCGGGGCGCCCGAGGACGCGCGCGAGCATGACGTTGAGGCCGTTGGCGAGCCCGTCCAGCTCACCGCCTACCGAGCGGAACGTGCGATCGAGGTTGCCGTTGATGATGTCGGTGACGCCACCCTCGATCTGATCGACCTGCATGATCATCCGGCGATGCGTCAGGTAGATGCCGAGCAGTGCGAGGAGGAGTGCACCACCGCCGGTCAGCAAGATCAGCTTGGTGGCGAGCCCGCCCTCGATCTTCTCGGAGATCCCCGGATCCTCTTCACCAACACCCGACAGCACGATCGCACCCGCCGACGAGGCCGGATATTGATCTGGTAGCGGCTTGGTCGAGGAGCGCGCGAGCTTGACGGGCACCGCGAAGTAATCGCCACCGTCGAGCGAGATCTTCTGCTTCGCCAACCCGTCGCCGAGCGTGCCGCTCGCGAACAACTCCGTCAGCTGCGCCGCCTTCGCGGTGTCTTCCTCGTCTTTGGCGCGGGTGAAGCTCGACGCGACAACGCGCTTGTTGTCGAAGTACGCGATCTCGGTACCGAGCAGCGTGCGATCGGCACGCGCGCTCGTCCCGGTCTGCGCGTAGGCGACCAGGATCGCGCCGATGATCACCGGATTCTCCGGATCCTTGATGTTCGGCGCTTCCGGATCGATGACGGGCGCGACGCCGATCCGCATCACCTGCTTGCCGTCATTCCAGGAATCCGCGATCAGCATCCGCTTGTTGAGCACGACGTTGACCGCGGGGATCGTGGTCGGGATCTTGATGGGGTTGTTCTCCGCCGCGTTGTCGTTCTTCCACTGTTTCGGGACGACCGAGGCGACCTCGTGCTCGGCGACGACCTCGCC
>JBBQJJ010000180.1:0-16485 GCA_038325805.1 Haliangiales bacterium | reverse complement strand
CGCCGCAAGCCGTACAAGCGGATGGCGGTGGTCTGCCCGCACTGCGGTGCTGCCGACTGGCAACTGTAAGTCATTGGTTTATCAGGAGTACCTGCATCTCGAATCACTCGCCCCGGTTCGTGCGTTACACGACTCCATGCGCATCCTGTTGTTCGCCGCAGCACTCTCTGGACTCGCCCCGCGCATCGCCGATGCCTGCAGCATCTCGATGGAGCCCTCCGCGCACGTGTTCCGGCCGTCCTCGGGCACGCCGGGTGGGCATCGCCCGATCATCGCGCTGTGGCAAACGAAGCAGCCGGTCCAGGTCACCCAGGTCAAGACGAGCTGCATCAAGGACACGATCTGCAAGGGCACACCGGTCGAGGTCGAGACCGGCGGTCGCTACCTGTGGCCCAAGGCGGCGTTGCCGGATGGTGCGCGGATCCAGATCACCCACGACGGCAAGCTGCTCGATGACGTCACGGTCGCGAGCCCCGGTGCATCCGTGTCATTACCAGCCTGGGACGGCGTCACGTGGATCTCGGCGAAGCACGAGAAAGCAGGCATGTGCTCGCCGGCAGGTCCCGTCGTTCGCCTCCAGGTCAAGCCGACCAAGGCGGACCTCTCCGATGCGTACCTGCTGATCTACACGAGCAAGCCCGACGCGGCGAAGCCGCTCGCGAACCTGTCCATGGTCTACGCGCTGTCGAACAGCAAGGACCTCCAGATCGGAAACGGTTTCGGCACGCCCGACATGTTCAAGAGCGTGCCGACCCAGATCTTCGTGCGGCTCGTCGACGGCGACGGCACTCTTGGCCCGGTGGTCAAGCTCCCATGAAGCTCCTCGTCGCTGCCGCGCTGATCACGCTGTCACCGCCCATCGCGGATGCATGCAGCATCTCGCGCGTGAGCGCACGGATCCTTCGTCCCACGTCGGGCGACATCGCCGGCTCCCGGCCGTTCATCTACGTGTCCGTCAAGGACGCGAAGGTCACGCGCGTCGTGGCGGGCTGTCAGGGCATCTGCAAGGGCACGCCCGTCGAGGTCGACGCGTTCGGTGCGTATCTGCGTCCGAAGGCGCCGCTGCCTGAAGGTTCGAAGCTGCAGGTCACGCGAGGCACGCAACTCCTCGACGCAGCCGTGATCGGCAAGGCCTCGAAGCTGCCCGCATGGGATGGCATCGAGTGGATCTCGTCGACCCGGCAAGCCGGCGGCAAGTGCACGCCCGCGGGCCCGGTGGTGCATCTGCGGGTCAAGCCGACGAGCGCGGTGATGTCCGACGCGTACCTCGTCGTCTACCTGTCGAACCCCGATGCATCGCTCGGCACACCGGTGATCGTCCAGCCGCTGGAGAACTACGAGTCCGATCTCGAGCTCCGCAACAGCTACGGGGACGAACCGCTCGGTGCCGTTCCGAAGACGATCTTCGTTCGGCTCGCCGATGGCAACGGCAACCTCGGGCCCGTGATCAAGCTACCGTGACGAGCCGCGCGCGATCGCGATAGTCATCGGCGTAGTCGCGCTGCCCCTTGTTCTCCCACGCGGCGGCGAGCTCGCGGCAGCGCTCCGCTTCGAGGCGCAGTGGCAGCTCGCCACCTGCGCGCATCGCTTCGAGGACGGCGATCGCCTCGTCGTGCCTGCCCACCGCGATCAACGCGCGCGCGCGCGTATGCAGGATGCCAGGAACATCAGGACGCAGCGCCACGGCACACTCCGCATCGACGAGCGCGGCGTGGGCATCGCGCTTCGCATCGAGGGCTGCACACGCGCGATTGTTGAGCCACACCGCGTGCTCCGCGTTGTCGAGGGTCGCGGGATCGATCGCCGCGAGCAGCGTGTCCGCATCGCGATGCCGGCCGGCTGCGAGGTGCGCCGCCGCGATCGACAGCTGCGCCGCGCGGGCCCGCGATACCGTGAAGGCGAGCGCGTGGATCACCCGATACCGCCGCAGCGCCAGCCGATAGCGCGCCGTCTCGAACGCGCGGTGCGCGGATCGCGGCAACCAGATCGACAGCCACGACGACGCGATCACCGATCCCGTCGAGCCCATCACCACACCGCCCTTGCCGAACAGCACGCCGAGGACGGCCGTGGCGATCGCGCATCCCGCGAGCCAGCCGATCAAGTGCCCGACGTGCCTGACAGCCACGCGCGCAGCATAGCTCACCGAGGAGGAGCTTCGGTCAGCTCTCGCTTCACACCAGCGAAGCTCTCGAACAACCTGCGATGCGCAGGCAGCGAGAATTCATCGGTCCGCGTCTCGTAGGCGCGCACCCACTCGACCAGCATCGGCAGGTTCGCGTCCTGGGCTTGCTTGCTCGCGTACTTGTGCGGCTCCCACGGTCGCGCGCGGCAATGCGCGATGCAGACGTCGACGCCGGGATTGAGGAACACCAGCTCGGTGCAGCGCTTCGCCGCATGCGCGAGCAGATCCGCGTAGCAACCCTCGATCACCCAGCGCTCGGTGGTCATGAACGCGTCGAGCTTCGCGAGGCCGTCGGGCGCACGCTGCGGTGGCGTGGTCGCGAGCCAGGCGAGCGTGTCGAGATCGAGATGTGCGAGACTGTGCTCCGTGCTCAGCCGCTTGGCGAGCGTCGACTTGCCCGAGCCCGAGTTGCCCATGATCAAGATCCGCAATGCCGGAGTAAAACCTGTAGGCTAATTCAATGGGACGATTTTTCTGTCTGACCGTCCTCCTGACCGCGTGCGGAACCGATCCATCCGGTCCGGGTGGCGGCGATGACGACGATGACGCCGGCGCCGGCGAGCCCGCCGCGCTGTCGGGGATCACCGCCGCGCACAACGCCGTCCGCGCGGAGGTCGGCGTCGCCGGCATGACCTGGAACACCGACCTCGCGAACCTCGCCACCGGCTTCATCGCCGACTGCGCGTTCGAGCACTCGAGCGGCGCTCAGCGCAGCAACGTCGCCGGCTTCGACTACATCGGCGAGAACCTGTTCGCATCCGGCGGGGGTGGCTCGCCGAGCGGGCAACAGATCACGGATGCGTGGGCGTCGGAGATCTCCGACTACGACTACGCCAGCAACTCGTGCTCCGGCGTCTGCGGTCACTACACCCAGATCGTGTGGGCCACGTCGACCGATCTCGGCTGCGCCGTCAAAGACTGCGGCGGGATGTTCATCGTGTCGTGCGAGTACGGCCCAGGCGGGAACTTCGTCGGCCAGCGCCCCTACTGACGTCGAACCCACCCGCAGACCTGTCGCCTCCGGCGCCGACGAGTTCCCGTATGCTGCCGGAATGACCGTCTCGATCACTGGTTGGGCGCACCTCGGGATCCGCGTGCACGAGCTCGAGCGCTCGGTGAAGTTCTACGAGCTGCTCGGCTTCACGAAGACCGCCGGCCCGGTCGGTCCAGAGCCCGTCGCGATCCTCGACCATCCGTGCGGCGTCGAGATCAACCTGATCCTCAATGCACCGTCCGCCGACGCGCCGAACATCCTGATGGACGTGTCCGAGAAGCACGCCGGGATGACGCACATCGCGCTGCTGACACCGGATCTGGATGCCGCGCAACGCGCTCTCGCCGAGGCAGGGATCCCGCTCAGCGGCGGTCCGATCCAGTTCTTCCCCGGTGCCCGCGGGCTGTTCATTCGCGATCCCGATCACAACGTGATCGAGCTCCACGAACGCACTACGTCACCGGCGGGGTGACGAGCGCGAACGCGCCGCCCTGCGGATCCATCAGCTGGACGATCTGCTGACCACCCGGCACCGGCATCGGTCCGTTGAGCACCATCGCGCCGGCGGCCTTCGCACGCTCGAGGGCGGCGTCGAAGTCGGTCACCGTGATGTAGAACAGCCACGCGTTCGGGACCTCGCGACCGTCGGGCGTCGTCATGCCGGGCGGCTTGGTCATCATGCCGCCGAGCGCCGTCTTGTCGCGGCCGAACATCACGTACGTCCCCATCGGACCCATGTCCATCTCGTCGACCTTGTCCCAGCCGACGATCGCTCGATAGAACTCGAACGCCGCCGCGTGGTCGCTGGTGAACAGCTCGGCCCACGAGAACTCGCCGTGCTTGACCGTGTCGTGGCTCGCCATCTCCCGCGCCGGCGTGAACACCGAGATCACCGCACCTTGCGGATCGGCGATCACCGCCAGGCGGCCGATCGTGGGGACGTCCTCGGCCACGTAGATCTGACCGCCGAGCTTCTTCACCTCCAGGATGGTCTCCTCGACATTCGGGACCTCGACGTTGGCTTGCCAGAACTGACCGGCTCCCATCTTCCGTGCGGCCTCCGGCAGCAAGGAGACGCCACCGATCGGTCCCTGCGAGCCCACGAACATCGTGTAGTCGCCCTGCTCGAACCTCTGCGTCGTCCAGCCCGTGACCTTCGTGTAGAAGTCGATGGCAGCTTTCGGGTCGGTGCTGAGGAGCTCGTACCAGACGAAGCGGCCGCGATCGGAGTCGGTCATCCGCGAAGCATCGACGGGGGATGTCGGTCGAGCAAGCGCCCCGCGAGACGATCGCGCCGGGCGTATCGTGGCGCGGTGAACGAGTGCGCCAACGCGCAAGGCGTCGCCAAAGAATCGATCCATCGCATGTCCCGTCGGGAGTTGCGACATGCGCAGGAGTAAGCCTGTCCCGCCCAGCGTGCCCTGATCAGTTTGGCGAAGGTTGGCGGGAGTTGGCGTGTTGCGCGGGTAGCACGGCAGGTCGAAGGGCCGCCGGACCACTTCGAGACCACGAAGCGAGTGCTCGATCCGCTTCGTTCGAGAAAACGCCACGGATCGTTGCGATCAAAGATCATAAGAATGCGCGCACACCAGCGTATGAGGGCGCATGCAAAGGCTCGGTCTCCTCGGTTCCCTCCCTCTATCGCTCTCCCTTCTGCTCGCGTGCGGCGGTGATGACAACGGGTCGGCGCCTGACTCCGGCACCGCTGATAGTCCGACCAACCTGGGTACGCCGCAGACCCCACCGACCGGCGCGGTAGCGATCGATGCGTGGTTGGCGGAGGGCCACTACAAGACGTGGAACTGTGAGGCCAATGCCCATGAGGCCCGATCACCCGGACCCCACGGCTTCAACCGCATCTGCACGAACGACGCGTTGTCGAACGCCCTCCCTGGCACCGCCGACTGGCCGATCGGCGCCGCGGCGGTCAAGGAGCTTCACGCGAGCGCTGCGGGTGGGACGCCGGTCGGCTACGCGGTCTACCTGAAGCAAGCGGCGACCGCGGAGGGTGCGGGTTGGTACTGGTACGAGAAGATGGGCAACACGGTCGCGGCGGATGGCACCGGTGATGCGGGCGTCCCGAAGACGGTCTGCGTCGGATGTCACGCAGGTGCCGGCTCCGACCCCGCGCACACGCCGACCCCCGGCGGCCGCGACCTGGTGTACTCGCCGATCGCACCGCAGACCCCAGCCACCGGCGCGGCTGCCGTCGAGGCCTGGCTCGCGAAGGGCTACTACAACAGCTGGCACTGCGAGGCGAGCGTGCACGCCGGCCGCGCGCCGACGCCGCACGGGTTCAATCGGATCTGCTCGAACAACGCGATCGCCGAGAACATCGCTGGCTCGGCGCCGTGGCCGGCAGGTGCCGCCGCGGTGAAAGAGCTCCACGCCAGCGCAGCCGGTGGCGCGCCCATCGGTTATGCCGTGTATCTGAAGCAAGACGCCGCCAGCAACAGCGGCGCCAACTGGTATTGGTACGAGCGGTTGCCCGCGCCGGACGGTGTGGTCGCTGATGGCACGGGCGACGCCGGCAACGCGATGACGATCTGCGTGGGATGCCACAACGGCGCCGGAAGCGATCCGGATCACACGCCGAGCCCAGGTGCGCGCGACCAGGTCTATTCGCCGGTCCCGTGACCTACCCCAGAGCTCACCTCGGTTGACCTCGATCTTCCGGGTCGGTCATCGCGAAGCATCGACGGGGGAAGTCCGTCGAGCAAGCGCCCCGCGAGCGCTGCGCGCACTGCCCTGGGCGATCAAGCGCGCGCGCGGGTACCAGTGATCACGTACATGTGCTCGAGCTCGAGCACGGTGCGCGGCTCGTAGCCTGCCTCGCGCATCGCCGCGTGCTGCTCGTCGGCGGTCGCGTTGAGCGCGCGAAGCTGATCGTGCGTGAACCGCGTGGTTGCCGTCAGCATCGGCTCGTGATCGCAGACGACCAGCAGGGGTGCGATCGAGCAGGCCTCGCGATACAGCTCCACCGCGTGCCGCTTGTGCCGCAGCTCGTGAACGGCCTGCATCGTCACGATCGCATCGAACATCCCGAGGCCCTTCGACCATCCCGGCTGCTTGAAGTCGGCGAGCACGTAGGCCGCTCGAGCTCCGCAGCGCTCGCGTGCGAGGTCGTGCATCGGCGGCGAGAAGTCGAGGCACGTGTACGCGACGTCACGAGTCAAGATGCACTCCGCGAGCAGCCCCGGGCCGGAGCCGAGCTCGAGGACGCGGGTCGCGCCGGCCACCTCTGCCGCGATCGCTTCACGGATCCGCTGGCGCCAGGGTCGCGTGCGCTCCGCTTTCTCCGCCCACTCGCGCGCCGTGGCCGGATCGCGAAGATCGATCGGACTACGAACGTCCTCGTCCATCGATCTCGGCCTGCCGCATCGCGACCGGGTTTGGCGGCTCGTTGCTCGGCGGCGCCTTCCACCAGAAGTTGACGTTCGCGTTGAACTCACCGAGGTGCCAGAACGCGTGGAACCACCAGGCGGGGATGAACAGCAGATCGCCGTGCTCGAGCGTGGCCTCCAGGCCACCGTTCGGCAGCGAATCCTCGTCGAGGGCGCTGCAGTTGAGCGCGGGGTTCGCACCCCCGATCGGGAACAGGCCCATCCGATCGAGCGCGCTCGGCGCGAACAGCAGGCATTGCTTGCGACCGGCGAGCTGCGCGTTGAGGTTGTGGCAGCCGTTGTTGTCGTAGTGCAGGCCGGTGTGCACCCCGCGGCCGGAGAACCACGCCCAGATCGTGTAGAGCTGCGCGCGCGCGATCTCGGGGATCACCACGTCGTCGAGCAGCGTGCGAAACGGTTCGTGCACTGCGGTCGCGCCGTCGCGTACGCGCAGCAGGAACTGCTCGTCGCCGGTGAACAGCCGCCGTGCCGCTGCCTCGCCAACGAACGTCGCGAACAGCTCGCGGAACGTCAGCTCCTCGGTCGCGAACATCTCCTTCATCGTCGGCGCGCGGAAGTCCGGGTGGACGTGCGAGCGCGAGACCTTGCACCGCGTCGCCAGATCGCCGATCCGCGCGTTCAAGGTCTCGATGGTCCACGCCGCTGCGGCCCACTCCTTCGCACCCTGCTCGATCACGCACGGCAGCTCGCGCTCCACGTAGCTCGAGAGTTGGTCCGCGGAGACTCGATCGATCAGCGCCAAGACGTTCCGAGCTCGGCATCGAGGATGTCGCAGCACAGCGAGACACATTCGTCGCACAGCGCGGTGCTGTTGCGACCGAGCAGCTTCTTGACCTGGTGCTCGAGCTTGCCGCACCACGCGCACGCGTTCATCGCGCTGACGCGCTCGCCGAGATGCGGCGAATCGACGTCGGTGTGAGCCTCGATCTCCGCCGTGGTGGGGATCCGGAACTCGCCGGTTGCATTGACCGACAAGCCCCCGCCGAGCGCCTTGTGGCAATGGTTGCAGACCATCACCAGCTCCCCCCCTTCGAGGGCCTGGGTGCAGATCGGACAGTTCACGGCGTCGAACCTACCTTTGTTTCCGGCAACAGCACCACCATCCTGGTGCCTTTGCCAGGCTCGCTCTCGACGTCGATCCGGCCACCGTGATCGGTGACGATCGTGTGGCACATCGCCAACCCGAGCCCGGTTCCCTTCTGCTTCGTCGTGAAGAAGGGATCGAAGATCCGCGCGAGCTTGTCCTTCGGGATTCCCGGCCCGTCGTCCTCGACGGTGATCACGGCACCTTCGTCCGTCGCGCGCGCCTCGACACGCACGTGCTTACCGCCGGTCGCCGCGGCGTCGCTCGCGTTGCGCAGCAGGTTCCACAACACCTGGCGAATCTTCGCCGGGTCTGCGGTGATCTTCAGCTCGTCTGCTTCGCACGTCAGCTGGACGGCGGCGAACGCCTGATCCGCGCGGGCGACCTGCACCGTCTCGCGGACCATCACGCCGAGATCGAGCTCGACGTGCTGCAAGGGTCGCGGGTTTGCGTAGTCGAGCAGGTCGCCGATCAGCACGTTGAGGCGCTGGATCTCGCGCGACACGATGTTCATCAGGGTCCGATCGTCTTCGGAGACCTGAGGTGCGGTGCGGAGGAGCTCGATCGAACCGGAGATCGAGGCGAGCGGATTACGGATCTCGTGGGCCACACCCGCCGCCAGTTCGCCGACGGTGGCGAGCCGTTCCGACCGCCGCGATTGCAGCTCGAGTCGGCGCAGCTCGCTGAGATCCTGGAAGTTGACGACGCGACCGATCACTCGATCGTCGAGATCGCGTAGCGGCGACACGGTGACGCCGAGCACGAGGTCACCGACGGCAAGATCGGCGCGGCGCAGCTCCTTCGCGGACGCGATCTGCGCGAGGAGACCGGGCATCGTGACCTCGAGCGACTTGTTGACCACGTCGGAGGTCTTCTTGCGGAGGATGTCGCACGCGGCTTCGTTCGCCGTCAGCACGGTGCCGTCTGGTGCGGTGGTGATCAGCCCGGACGCGAGCGAGCGAATGATGTGCTGGTGCAGCGTCAGGACTTCGGCCGCGGCCTTGCGCGTGGTGGCCAGCGTCTCGACACCGCGCTGCAGCTGATCGCCGAAGATGAAGGCGAGCGCGCCAACCCCGGTCAGCGCGGCGAGCTGGATGCCGAGGGTGCGCACGAGGTCGCCGGCGGACTGGGTCCATGGCTGGATCCGGCCTGCCATCGGCAGCCACTCGAACGCGCGGATCCACGCGAGCAGCGCCACCGTCGTCACCGCGACGATCGTCGCGACCGTGATCGTCACCGCGCCGCGGCGGTACGACAGCGCACCCGCCGACACGATCGAGAGCGCGTAGAGGAACGTGTAGGGGCTCTCGGCCCCGCCGGTGACGTAGACGAACAGCGACGTGACGACGAGATCGACGGCGTGCATCGGCCGCGCGACCTTCCGTGGTGGCGTGCCGACCCGTAGCAGCACGCCGAACGCGATCGACGACAGGTACGTCAGGGCGATGATGCCGGACTGCAGCCACATCACGCCGCGCGACGAGCCTTCTCCGGAGGCTCCGCCGATCAACCACATCGATAACCCGAGCACGATCGAGACGACGACCGTGCGCAGCAGCAACATGCGCGCGATCCGGCGCCCCGATTCGCTCGGGGGAACGACGGGCTGGTCGATCAGTGATTCGCCCGGCGTGGGCGTATTCGGATCGATCTTGACGGTCGGAACCGGGATCGAGGTCGGCGGTGCGCGCCGCGCCAGGAGCCCGGGTTTAGCCGACGGCACCCGCCAGCTTGAAGATCGGCAGGTACATGGCGACGATCAAGCCACCGACGACGACGCCGAGGAACGCCATCATGATCGGCTCGATCAGCGAGGTCATCGCAGACACGGCGGCATCGACTTCTTCCTCGTAGAAGTCGGCGATCTTCTGGAGCATCTGATCCATCGCGCCGGTCTGCTCGCCGACGCCGATCATCTGGACGACCATCGAGGGGAACACCTTGCTCTCCGCCAACGGCCCGGCCATGTCGTGACCTTCGCTGATCTTGTCGCGCGCTCGCAGGATGCCGGCCTGGACGACGACGTTACCGGCGGTCTTCGCGCAGATGTCGAGGGCGTCGAGGATGGGTACGCCGGACGACAGCAGCGTGCCTAACGTCCGTGTGAAGCGAGCCACGACGATCTTGCGCAGCGTGGGCCCGATCACCGGGAGCCGCAGCAACATGCGATCGAACATCTCGCGGCCCTTCACCGTGCGCCGCAACATCACCAGCAGCACGACGAAGCCGATCATGCCGCCGATGATGAAGTACCAGTTGCGAACGAACGCGTTGGACATCTCCATCACGAAATCGGTCATCGCAGGCAGCTTGGCCTTGGGGCCCATCTGCTTGTACATGTCCTTGAAGGTCGGGATGACCTTGATCATCATGATGCAGATGACGCCGATCGCGACGACGAAGATCGCGATCGGATAGAACATCGCGCTCTTGATCTGCGCCTTCAGCTTCACCGACTTCTCGATGTAGATCGCGAGGCGGTTCAAGATCGTGTCGAGGATGCCGCCGGCCTCACCCGCTGCGACCAGGTTGACGTAGAGCTCGTCGAACACCTTCGGGTGGCGCTTGAGCGCCTCGGAGAACGTCGCGCCGGATTCGACCGCCGACTTCACCTGGTAGAGGATGCCCTGGAAGATCTTGTTGGGCGTCTGACTGGCGAGGATGTCGAGGCACTGCACGATCGGCAGACCGGCATCGATCATCGTGGCGAGCTGGCGCGTGAAGATCTGGAGATCTTTCGGCGTCACGCCCGAGCCGATCACGATCTGGAGCTGCTTGGGTTCCTTCTTGATGCGGGTGATCACGAGGCCATCGCCAGACAGCCGTCGCTCGACGGCCTCGGCCGTCTCGGCCTCGATGGTGCCGCGCTTCTTCTCGCCCATGCGAGTCGTTGCTTCCCATTGGAATTTGGCCATGGCGGTCCCCCTCGTTGCGGCGTGTGTCGTCGGTCTACTTACTAGCTACTGGCGCGGTGCACGGAGGTTCGGGGGAGCCGCATGGCTACCCAGCGATCCGCCTCCAGCGAGAATCATTTGCTTGAGCTCGTCGAGCTCGCTCGTACGCGCGAGGCAATCCTCGAGCGTGATGATCTTTCTCAAGTACAGGTCGCACAACGACTGATTCATCGTCTGCATGCCGAACTTGCTCTGACCGATCTGCATCTGCGAGTAGATCTGGTGGAGCTTGTCCTCGCGGATCAGGTTTCGAATCGCGGCGTTCGGGATCATGACCTCGCAGGCGAGCACGCGGCCCGAACCCGTGGCCTTCGGGATCAGTGTCTGCGTGACCACGCCCTCAAGCACGAACGACAGCACCGCGCGCACCTGAGACTGCTGATGCGACGGAAACACGTCGATGATGCGGTTGATCGACTGGATCGCCGTGTTGGTGTGGAGCGTCGCGAACGCGAGGTGACCGGTTTCGGCGATGGTCAGTGCGGCTTCGACCGTCTCGAGATCGCGCATCTCACCGATCAGCACGACGTCCGGATCCTGGCGCAGGATGTACTTGAGCGCGCGCGTGAAGCTCGTCGAGTCGCGACCGATCTCGCGCTGGTTGACGAGGCAACTCTTGTGCGCGTGCTGGAACTCGATCGGATCCTCGACGGTGACGATGTGTCCCTTGAGGTTGGTGTTGATGCGATCGATCATCGACGCCAGCGTGGTCGACTTGCCGGAGCCCGTCGGGCCGGTGACCAGCACGAGACCGCGAGGCCGCTCCGTCAGCTCGGTGACCACCGGTGGCATCCCGAGATCCGCCAACGGGATCACGTTGTACGGCACCACGCGGAATGCGCCGGCGACGCAGGCCTGCTGCATGTAGACGTTCGCGCGGAACCGCGCCATGCCGCGGATGCCGAACGAGAAGTCGAGCTCGAGGTCTTCCTCGAACCGGAGCTTCTGCGCGTCGTTCATCACCGAGTAGCAGAGCGTCTTGGTCTCGGTCGCGGTCAGCGGCTCGGTCTGAAGCTTGACCAGATCGCCGTCGATGCGAAGCCGGGGAGGCGAACCCACGGTGACGTGGAGGTCCGACGCGCCCTTGTCGGTCATCGCCTTGAGTAGCGTCGGGAGAGAGAGGTTCTGTGCCACTTAATCGTCCACCGTGGTGCGAAGGACTTCCTCCGGAGTCGTCATGCCCTCCATGATCTTTTGGATTCCGGCCATGCGCAAACTCTGAACGCCGCCTCGGATCATCTCGGTCTTGATCTCGGCCGCCGAGGCGCCCTGGAGGACGAGCTCTTTAAGTGGGTCAGTAAACGGCATCACCTCGTAGAGCGCGACGCGACCCTTGTAGCCGGTGTTGTTGCAGGTGTTGCAGCCGCGGCCCTTCATGATCGTGGCCTTGCGGATCTGGTCCTCGGTGAAGCCCATCTTCGCGAGGGCCTCCGGGTGCTTCTCGTCCTGGATCTTGCAGTCGACGCAGATCCGGCGGGACAGCCGCTGCGCCAGCACGAGGTTGACCGAGGCGGTCACGAGGAACGGCTCGATGCCCATGTTGAGCAGACGAGACACCGTCGACGGGGCGTCGTTGGTGTGCAGCGTGGACAGCACCAAGTGGCCCGTCAGCGCGGCCTTGACCCCGATCTCGGCGGTTTCGAAGTCACGAATCTCGCCGACCATGATGATGTTCGGGTCCTGCCGGAGGAACGCACGCAGGGCGGTGGCGAAGTTGAGACCGATGTCCTCGTGCATCTGCACCTGATTGATGCCGTGCAGGTTGAACTCGACCGGATCCTCGGCCGTTGAGATGTTTCGATCGATGGTGTTGAGCTCGGAGAGCGCCGAGTACAGCGTGGTGGTCTTGCCGGAACCGGTGGGCCCGGTGACCAGCACCATGCCGTAGGGCTTCTTGATCGCGATCTTGAAGGCGTCGAGGGGCCCCTGATCGAAGCCCAGCTTCGTCATGTCGAGCTGCAGCGTCGACTTGTCGAGGAGACGCATGACGATCTTCTCGCCGTACAGCGTCGGCAGCACGGAGACGCGGAAGTCCATCTCCTTGTTGGTGCCGATCTTGAGCTTGATGCGACCGTCCTGCGGGAGCCGGCGCTCGGCGATGTCGAGCGACGCCATGATCTTGAGGCGCGACGTGATCGCGTTGCGCAGCTTGATCGGTGGGCGCATCTCCTCCTGGAGAATGCCGTCGATCCGGAACCGCACGCGGAAGCTCTTCTCGTACGGCTCGACGTGGATGTCGGACGCCTTCTTCTTGATCGCGGAGAGCATGATCGCGTTGCACAGCTTGACGACCGGCGCTTCGCCCGCCTGGTTCTCGAGGTCGACGATGTTCACCGCATCGTCACCGCCGGCTGAGAAGTCGACGTTGTCGATGTCGCCGAGCTCGCCCATCATCTGGTCGAGATCGGGGCCCTTGTCGTAGTAGCGAGACAGCGCAGCCTCGAGCGCGCCTTCGCTCGAGACGACGGGCTCGATGTTGTACTGCGTGAGGAACTTGAGCTCGTCGATCGCGTAGATGTTCGACGGGTCCGCCATCGCGACGACCAGCGTCGGGCCGTTGCGGCGAACCGGGATGACCTGATGCTTCTCGCAGATATCGCGAGGCACCAGCTTGAGCACCGCCGCGTCGATCTCGATCTCCCCGAGGTTGATCGAGGGCAAGCTGTACTGCTTCGCGACGAACTGCGTCAGCTTTTGATCGTCGACGTAACCCAGGCGCGAGAGCGTGGCGCCAAGGCGTTTGCCCGTGCGCTTCGCTTCATCCTGTGCCTGTTGCAGCTGCTGTAGCGAGAGCACTTTCTCGCGGACCAGCAGCTCTCCGATGCGGCTCATTGGTTGGTGGTACTCCAGCGCAGATCGTTAGCCTCGCAAGCTCGGCCCAAACCCCGTCTCCCCAAGAAAAACGACGGGTTCGGCGAGGGTACCGCCGTCACTAGGCAGACGTCAAACTGGGCGACAGACTAGTCATCCTCTTACCCCTACCGAATATGTCGGGGGCTGCCCCCGTCAGAAAACTTGCCGCCCATGAGCACCGCGCCGACGTTTGACGCTGGACCGATAACCCGGGAGGTTCCGATGAGCTACGCCGAGGCCAAGGAGATCGCTCTGTTGCGGCTGGAGCTACGTGCGTGCTGGGAAGGCGCCGACCCGACGGGTGGGCGCGAGCGTGCGCTACGCCTCGCTCAGGTGGCGGGCAACGACAACGAGCTCGTCGCCGAAGCGCGCCGCTGGGCCGCTCGGTTCGGTTAACCCCGGCTCGAGGACGAACCACCCGTTGCCCATCATTCGCCTGATCGAAGGGTCGACACAGGCGAATTCTGGGGTTAGTTGCAGGCTGGCGGGGCGGTGCATTCCGCCGTCGTGATCACCTTGATCTCGACGCGGTAGTTGTTCTGGGCGCTCGGCGCGGTCGAGACCTGCGCGAAGTAGGTCGCTATTGGGAGGTCCTTCAGGCAGACGCAGTTCTCGGTGGCGCCGTGTGGGGAGCCGTTGCCGATCGAGGTGCCGCCTGCGTTGAGGACCTGGACCTGGATCGGCGAGCCGCTCTCCCACGTGGTCGTGACCTTCAGCGTGGTCGGCGATGCCACCGTGATCGAGTACGTATCTTTGTCCGCCGCGGGGCACAGCGACGTCAGCGCCGCGAACATCTGGTTCGACGTCGCGACCGGGGTCGGGAACGCACCCGCCGTGGTGTCGTTCTGACCGAAGGTGTCGTCGAGACACTGGAAGCCGCTCGTTCCACCGTCGGGGAGCATGCCGCCCACGGGAAGGCACGCCATGTCCTTCGGTGCCGCCTGACCCGTGGTCTGGCAGGTGTAGCCCTCGGGGCATTCCTGCGACACGGCGGAGCACAGATACGGTGCCGCCCCGAGATTTGGATCGAACGGGCTGCACGCGGCGAGCGCGAGAACTGAAAACACCGAAACTAGATAGGCCTTCATGATCATCGTCTCCTAGAACCGCACCGCAGCCGCGGCACCGGCGGTGTGCTCGCCGACCGCAGGAACCACGATCCACGTGGTCTCGGGAGCCTTGCCACCCGTCGAGACCTTCACCTCGCCGCGCTTCTTGGCCTTCATTTCCTTGATCCAGAAATACGCAGCGACCGCGGACACGCCGACGCCGACGCCGAGGCCGACCTTGAAGTACGTGTTCCAGCTCTTGCCGCTCGCCTCGACGTCCTTCGCGTACGAATCGTCGGGCGTGGTGAACGCGCGGCATGGCGGCGCGCCGCACTCGTTGGAGTCATCTTCGAGCGCCGAGCTGAACTTCTTTGCCTGGACGAACGACACCGCTGCGAAGGCGAGGAGGGCAGAGCCACCGATCGTGGTGCCCCACTTCACCTTCGAGAACTTCGACGAGCCGACATCCGTCAGCCCGGTGCCCGGGACGACTGGACCGCTCGGCTCGACGACGACGCCGCTGGTGTCCTTCTTCTTGCCCTTGTG
Source organism: Haliangiales bacterium (assembly GCA_038325805.1). GTDB lineage: Bacteria > Myxococcota_A > Polyangia > Haliangiales > Haliangiaceae > JABFXX01. The sequence goes on along the minus strand of JBBQJJ010000180.1, from coordinate 1,416 downwards.
GAGCGGGTCATCATCGTCATCCGACTTGACGACATCCTTCGGGGTGACCTTCGCGTCGCCCTCGTCGCTCATGTCGGGATAGAACCGCGCCGGGGCGCCGGTCTCGAGGAGCACCTGGTTCGGGCTCGTCGACTTCGCCGACTTGCCGACCGGCTGACCAGCCGCGTCCTTCGCCTCGATGTAGTACTGGACGGCCGTCCCGATCATCTTGTTGGCAGGGATGCGGGCGACGAGCTCCTTGTAGCGCCACTTCATCTGCTTACTGGAGAACTTGCCCTCGCCGGCGGTGCGATAGAACAGCGTGACCGTGAAGCCCGAGTCTTCGGGCACCGACGCGGTGACGTCGAGCGGCTTACCTGGAGGTGCGGTGTCGACGACCATGTGCTGGAAGTCGACTTCGGTGTACGTGCCGGCCGGCTTGATCGCGACGGGCGGTTTCGGGTCGGTCCCCGGTGGCTTTGGGTCGGTGCCTGGTGGCTTGGGATCGGTGCCCGGCGGCTTCACCGGCGTGGTGCCACCGTTGAGCTTCGCCTCGAGCTCCTTGAGCTTGGTCTCTGCCTCGGGCCGCTGCTTGTCGTCTGGCCCCGCCTCTTTGAGGTACTTGCGGAGGTTCATCACCGCGAGGTCGTCCATCCCGGCATCGGCCATCGCGACGGCGACGTTGTAGAGGAGGACCGACTTCTTGGAGAGCTTGTACGCCTCCTTGTACTTCTCGACGGCTTCTTCGAACTTGCCAGCGGCGTGCGCCGCCTTGCCCTCGTCGAAGGCTTTCTTGGCTTTCGCCATATCGGCGGCACTCGGTGCCTGCGCATGCGCGGGCGTTGTCGAGACGACAGCCGTCGTAGCCGTCGTGGCGAGCGCGAGAACGAGAGTAGTGATGAAACGCTTCACGTGGTCCTCCGTGGCGGCGCGAGAGAACTCCCGCGCAGCCGTCGGTACTTATCGCAGCGCAGCAAGGGATGCAACGATGATCTCGACTGTGATCCTCGTCGGAAAACTGATGCGCAGCGTCGTGCCCTGATCGAGCCCCCTTGAACCCGAGTTCTGCTGACCGAAACCGAAACCGCCCACCGTTTGGTGGGCGTAGATACCGGAATCGAGGCGATCAGAAGGGGTCGACGACCGCGGGGCCAGCTGGCTTCTTGGGCGCTGCAGGCTTCTTGGGCGCCTCCTCGAAGGGATCGACGACGGCGGGGCCGGCCTTCTTGGGCGGGTCCTTCTTGATAGTGGGGGTGGGCTTCTTGACGACCACCGGCGCGGGCTTCGCGACCACGGGCTTCTTGACGACCACTGGCTTTGCGACGACCGGCTCGGGCTTCGCGACGGGTTCGGGCTCGACGATCGGCTCCGCCTTGACCTCGGCCTTGGTGGGCTTCTCGTCGACGATCGGCTCGGCGGTCGGCTTCTTGTCGTCTT
>JBBQJJ010000179.1:0-16485 GCA_038325805.1 Haliangiales bacterium | reverse complement strand
TGCGCGTCGTCGGGGTCGTGCTCGAGTACAGCGAGAAGTGAAGACAGGTCGGCCATGGCTGTCGACCCCGAGGCTACGTGGCACGCTCGAGACTCACAACGCACACCGCCAGTTATCTCGCAGGGTTAACTAATAGCTCCGGCCAGAAACTTTTCGCGCATCCGCGGCGTTCCGAGGGCGAAGGACGCCGCCATGAAGTCACTCATCGTCGTCGCGCTACTCGCCTCGTTGGCCCATGCCGATCAAGCCCAGGATCTGATGGTCCTCGGCGATCAGATCCAACAGGCCTGGTACCAGGACCGCGACACCAAGGCCTGGCTGCTCGCCGACGGTGCCGGCGATGGCGTCGCCCCTGCCCCGTGTACGAAGACCGTCGCGAGGCTGCGCGACGCGAGTGCACCGGCCTCCGCGCTGATCGAGATCCGTGAGGACTCTCGCGATCTGCTCCGTGGTCGTCACTCGCTACGCTCGGTCGCGCGCGCCTGCGAATCGATCGAGCGGCAGGCGAAGATCAAGCGGTTCGAACGTGCGGCCCAGCTGGCGGCCGACCGGATCGGCGGCGTCGCGACCTACGAGCAATGCATCGCGCTCTACGACGGCCTGATCGCCGCGGGTATCCAGGCGACCGAGCAGGTGCCGCAGACGAAGCTGTCGACCCGCGCGGGGATGATCGAGTGGCGCGGCACGATCGAGGCGCTGCGCACCACGCACTGCGACGCGCCGCTGGCGAAAGCGAAAGGCGAGCGAGATCACCAGCAGGCGCCGTACGCGAAACACCTCCGCGCCGCGAAGTTCGAGCTCGCGCGCACCGGCCGGATGTTCACGATGCTCGGCGGTCAGAGCACGAACGATCCACAGCGGCTTGCGGCCGCGTCCATCTGGTTTGACGTGCTGTCGGACCTGACCGGGAACGAGAGCTGCCCCGGCAACGTCAAGCGCAAGACGCTCCGGCGCTACCAGTTTTCGCCGGACCACAACCTGATCCAGCAGACCCAACGCGAGTTCTGCGGCGACGTCCCCGAGTCGGCGCTTCGCTAAAGCAGCGAGGTGGCAAAGCCGGGGACCCGAAATGATCAGGTGAACGCGAAAGCGTGAACCCGCTGAACGCAAAGGCTGCGAATCCTTGCGCAGCGAGGATCATCGCAAGCGGTCTTTGCGGTAGCCCCCGGAGCTCGGGTCAGACGTCCGAGAAGTCGATCTCCGGATCGACCCTCTCGAAGTTCACCGTCGGCAGGTCGTGGCGCGAGCTGCGAGCATCCTCCGCGCGCTCCTGCGCCACGCGCACCAGCCGGCCCATCGCCGCCGCGTCATCGTCGGCCGTGATCGGCACCAGGCCGTGCAAGGTCGCGGCGATCGCGTTCGCGAGATCCTGCGGTCCCCGGCCGCAGCTCACCTGGATATCGGGCATCTCCGCCAGATACACGAATCGCTTCACCGCCCGCACTCACAAGAACTGACGTTCACCGAGCGTCCGATACGCACCCTGTGAGACGGGCTTGGCGAAACCGGGGACGGTGCAGCTACCCCCAGAGCGAGCGCGATAGCGCGAACTCCTACTTCCACAGCTCAGCCTGGACGACAGGGGTCAACCGAGGTTAGTTGCGCCGTCCGGGCTGGTCTGGGTCGGTCACATCATCGGTGTCGCGGGTGGCGAGATCGTGTTCGAATCGTTGCCGAGCTTGCCCACGTCGACTGGAAACCAGCGCGGTCGCGTCCTCGTGATCGATGACGACTACGCGCTTCGACGCGCGATCGGTCGCTACGTCAAGAAGCAGCACGAGCTGGTCGTCGTCGAGAGCGCCGTCGCGGGCTATGCCCTGCTGGTCTCCGGCGAGCGGTTCGACGTGATCCTGTGCGACATGATGATGCCCGACATGGATGGCGCCGAGTTCTTCGAGCGCCTCGAGGCCTCTATCCCCGAACAAGCCGCTCGGGTGGTGTTCATGACCGGCGGTGCATTCACCCAGCGCACCAAAGACTTTTTGTCACCGGCGAGATGGCTGCTCGAGAAGCCGTTCGAGGCCACCGCGCTCGAAGCGATGATCCAGGAGGTCATGGCAGCCGCGTAGGGAATTCTGCCGGTTGGAGGCGGGTCTGAGAGCGATGAGCAACTCGTCTTCACACCGCCGTGTCTAGGGTCGTGCCCCGCGACACTGCGACACCGCCCCGCGTATCCACATCGTCGACGACGAGCGTTGTACGCTCTGCCGGGATGGCGGCGCCCGTGATCGAGCTGGTCGACATCGCGCGCTATTACCAGATGGGTGACGAGCGGATCGCGGCGCTCGATGGCGTCAGCTTCGCGGTCACCACCGGTGAGATGGTCGCGATCGTCGGCTCGTCGGGCTCCGGCAAGTCGACACTACTCAATATCCTCGGCTGTCTCGACACCCCGTCGAGTGGTGCGTACCGGCTCGACGGCACCGACGTGCAGGATCTGTCCGACGACGATCTCGCGCGTGCACGCAATCGCAAGATCGGCTTCGTGTTTCAGAACTTCCAGTTGCTGCATCGCGCGAGCGCGCAGAAGAACGTCGCGCTGCCGCTGGTCTACAGCGGGACGCCGGCGCGCGAGCGCAACGCGCGGTCGGCGAAGGCACTCGAGCGCGTCGGCCTCGGCGCACGCATGGGCCACAAGCCGTTCCAGCTCTCGGGTGGTCAGCGGCAGCGCACCGCGATCGCGCGCGCCCTGGTCACCGAACCATCGCTGCTGCTCTGCGACGAGCCCACCGGCAACCTCGACTCGGCGACCAGCGAGGACATCATGGGCCTGTTCCACGCGCTGCACGCCGAGGGCAACACCATCCTGATCGTGACCCACGAGCCGAAGATCGCGGCGAAGTGCCCACGCGCGATCCGGATCGCGGACGGCAAGATCGTCTCCGACGGCCCCGGCGCGCTCGCGGTAGGAGCGGCATGAAACGGTTCCTCCTCTTCCTCGCGGCTTGTGGTGGGGAGCACTCGACGGTCGCGGCGACGGCGGACCAACCGCGCGCGGTGATCGCCCAAGGCGAGGTGGTCGACCGCGTCCTGCTCACCGGCGAGCTGCGCGCAGGTGTCGCCATCGATCTGACGGTACCGATGACCGAGACCTGGGAGCTCACGATCCGCTGGATGGCCGAAGATGGCACCGCGATCAAAGGTGGCGACAAGGTGCTCGAGTTCGACAACTCGGCCTTCACCAACGGCTTGGTGCAGAAGAAGATCGCCGTCACCGAGGCGAACAGCGCGCTGCGCGCGTATCGCGACGTCAGCACGGTGTCGCTGTCGGTCAAGCAGCACGAGCTCGAGCAAGCGCGGGTTGCCGCGGAGAAGGCGAAGTTGCTCGCGGCCGTGCCGGCGGATCTGTTGCCGCAGCGCACCGTCCAGGATCGCCAGCTCGACAAGACGCGAACCGAGCTCGCGCTCGCGAAGGCGGAGAAGGACTTCGCGACCGAGCGGCAGGCGATCGCGCTCGAAGGTAAGGTCAAGCAGATCGAGGTCGACAAGGCCACCCGCGCCGTCGAGACGGCCGAGAAGGCGATCGGAGACTTGATCGTCAAGGCGCCGCGCGATGGTGCGATCTCCGTCGGGACGCACCCGTGGGAGGGCCGCCGCTTCCAGATCGGCGACAGCGTCCAGCCCGGCTTCACCATCATCACCCTGCCCGACTTCAGTCAGCCGATGGAGGTCAAGGCGGAGCTGTCCGACGTCGACGACGGCCGGATCAAGGTCGGTCAGAAGGGCACCTGCACACTCGACGCGTATCCGACCGAGCCGCTGCCGTGCGAGATCAAGGAAGTCGCGCCGGTCGCGCGCAACAAGCAGCGCCAGTCACTCCGCCGGATGTTCGCGGTCGGGCTCGCGATCCCGAACAAAGACCCGGATCGGATGCGTCCGGGGATGTCGGTCAAGGTCGAGCTGCCGGGCGAGAAGCGCAGCGGGCTGGTCGCGCCGCGCAAGGCGATCGTCGTCGAGAACAAGCAGGCAGCGCTGCGGCTCTCGACCGGCGAGCTGCGGCCGGTCACGCTCGCGGGGTGTGATGCGCTGCGCTGCGTGATCGCGACCGGGGCGACCGCCGGCGAGGAAGTCCGATGAGGACCGCGCTCGCCGTGCTGGTGTTCACGGCTTGCTCTCGGCAGGCCGGCGAGCTGCAGTTCGTCGACATCAAGAAGGCGGACCTCGTGATCGGTGTCAACGTGGGCGGTGCGCTCGAGGCTGTCGATTCGACGGACATCAAGCCGCCGCCGGTTCCCGATCTCTGGAACTTCAAGATCTCGGCGATGGCGCCCGACGGCATCAACGTCAAGGAGGGTATGCCCCTCGTCGGCTTCGATCCGTCGGAGCTGTCGCGCGAGCTCGAGAACTACCTGAACGAGGTCGAGGCGGCGAAGAAGAAGCTCGAGAAGAAGCGCGATGACATGGCGCTCGCACGCCGTGAGGAGGAGCTCGCACTCGCGAACGCCGAGGCCAGCCTGCGCAAGGCCACGCTCAAGGCGGAACAACCCGGCGAGCTGGTCGCGACCGTCGAGCTCAAGGTGCTGCAGCTCGACAAGAAGGCCGCCGAGCTCGGGCTCGAGCTGACCAAGAACAAGGCCACGCAGACCAAGCGCTCCGACGAGGCCGAGATGCTCAGCCTGCGCGAGAAGCTCACCTACGCGACGCTGCGTGCCGATCAGCTGCAGAAGAGCATCGAGAAGATGAGCGTCAAGGCGGCGCGCGCCGGCACCATCGTCTATCCGACGAACTGGCGCGGCGAGAAGAAGAAGGTCGGCGACAGCACGTGGCGGATGGAGGTCGTGTTGCAGGTCGTCGGGCTCGACAAGATGATCGGGCGTGGCGAGGTCGACGAGATCGAGATGGCGCGCGTCGCGAAGGTGCAGCCGGTGACGCTTCGACTCGATGCGTTGCCGGACGTCCAGCTGATCGGCAAGGTCGACTCGATCGCACGCGCCGTACGCTCGAAGTCGCAGGCCGATCCGAGCAAGGTCGTCGAGATCAAGATCGCGCTCGAACCGACCAAGGTGTCGCTGCGCCCCGGCATGCGGTTCCGGGGAGAGGTCGAGATCGAGCGGATCAAAGATGTCGTCCAGATCCCCAGCGACGCGGTGTTCGTGACGCCCACCGGGCCGGTCGCGTATCGCGAGACAGGCGGTAAGGTCGAGCAGGTCGCGCTGACGCTCGGCAAGCGATCATCGACGATGATCGAGGTCAAGTCCGGGCTCTCGGCCGGTGACCGCGTGTCGCGCGTCGATCCCACGGCGAGGGGCAAATGATGAGGCTGCGAGTCCCATGAAGTTCGTCAAGACCCTCGTCGTCCTCGCCGCGCTCGGTGGCGCCGGCTTCGTCGCGTTTCACTACCTGACCGCCAACGCCGACGCACCGGCGCAAGTGCCGACGTTCACGGTGGTGCGCGGCAAGCTGGTCCGCACCGTCGTCGCCGAGGGCAACCTCCGAGCGGTCAAGGCCACGCCGTTGACGGTCCCGAAGACCAGCACCGACGGGCCGATGAAGGTCGCGTGGCTCGCCGCCGACGGGACGCAGGTCAAGAAGGACGAGATCGTCGTCAAGTTCGACCGCACCGATCCCGAGAAGAAGCTGGTCGATGGTCAGGCGGATCTCGACTCGGCCCAGGCGCGACTCGACGTCGAGCAGATCCGCGGCAAGGCAGCGGTCGAGGCGCGCGATAACGCGGCGTCGCTCGCCGGCAAGGAGCTCGACCAGGCGAAGAAGTTCCAGGCGAAGGACCGGGACATCTATAGCAAGCACCAGATCATCGAATCCGAGATCGATCAGACGCTCGCTGGTGCGAAGCAAACGCACGCCGAGACCACCAAGTCGATCGAGCGCAACCTGTCGCGCAGCAAGGCGGGGCTGATCGTCGTCGAGCAGCAGAAAGCCCAGCTGGCGATCAGCCATGCGAAGAAGGCACTCGAGAGCATGGAGGTTCGCGCGCCGCACGACGGCATCTTCGTGCTGCAGCGCAACTGGCGCGGCGAGGTCCCCAAGCTCGGCGAGCAGCTGTGGCCCGGCCAGCCGGTCGGCGAGATCCCGCTTCTCGAGGCCATGGAGGTCGAGGTCTTCGTGCTCGAGATCGACGGCGCGGGACTCGCGCAGGAAGGCGGGCAGACCGCCGAGATCGTGATCGAAGCGCGGCCCGACGTGGTCTACCAGGGCAAGGTCCGGCTGGTCGACAAGCTGGCGAAGCCGCGCGTGCCCGGCGTGCCGATCCAGTACTTCGCCGTCGTCGTCGCGATGGACAAGACAGATCCGACGGTGATGAAGCCCGGCCAGCGCGTGCGCGCGAAGCTGCTGCTCGACGACGCGAAGTCGGCCGACGCACTGATCGTGCCGCGCCAGGCGATCATCAACAAGGAGGGCAAGAACTTCGTCTACAAGCGCGGCTCGACCGGCGAGTTCGAGCAAGTTGCGGTCGAGCTCGGCTCGGCCACCTCCGGCCGCGTGGCGATCACGAAGGGGCTCTCCGAGGGCGACCAGATCGCGCTGCGCGATCCCACACACTCGATCGATCAAGCGCTGACGACCGGCGCCGGTGACAAGGGAACGTCCTCCGGCGGCGGCGGCGGCGGCGGCGGCAATGGGATGATCATCATCGAATGAGGCGCATCCTCGATGCCTTTGTCGGCGCACTCGGCAGCCTCGCCGAGCACAAGCTGCGCACCACGCTGACCATGCTCGGCATGATGTTCGGCGTCGGTGCGGTCGTCGCCATGCTCTCGATCGGCGCCGGTGCCGAACGCGAAGCCCTCGCGCTGATCGAGCGCCTCGGGACGCGCAACGTCGTCATCCGCGCGAAGGTCTACAAGCCCGAGGAGCTGAGCGAGATCCGCAAGAAGTCGCTGGGGCTGTCGATGCGCGATGTCGAAGCACTTCAGGAGGCCGTCCCCGGCGTCTCGTACGTCGCGCCCCGCTCCGAAATCGAGCCCTACAAGGTCCTCGCCGGCAACTCCAAGACCGAGGGGAAGGTGTTCGGCGTCAGCCATCGCCACGCGGAGCTCGTCGCGTTGACGCTCGCCGAGGGTCGCGGCCTCGATCCCGACGACGAGCGCCACCACGCGCAGGTCTGCGTGATCGGCGCCGGCGTTCGCCGCGATCTGTTCGGTGGTGACCCGGCGCTCGGCAAGGACGTCAAGATCAACGATGTCTGGTGCGAGGTCGTCGGCGTGCTCGCGAAGGACTCGTCGAACACGTCGTCGATCCAGGGTGTCGCCGTGTCCTCGAGCGACGGCGAGATCTACATCCCGTTCACCACGGCACTCCGCAAGTTCGATCGCGATCCGCTGAAGTCGCCGCTCTCCGAGATCGTGGTGCGCCTCGAGCCCGAGGCGCCCGCGGGTGAGACCGGCGCCGTGATCGGCACGCTGCTCGATCGCCTGCACAGCAACACCCGCGACTTCGAGATCGTCGTCCCCGAGGCCCTGCTCCGCCATTCGCGCGAGACCCAGCGGCTGTTCAACCTGGTGATGGGCCTGATCGCCGGCATCTCGCTCCTCGTCGGCGGCATCGGCATCATGAACATCATGCTCGCGACGGTGCTCGAGCAGACTCGCGAGATCGGCGTGCGACGTGCGGTCGGTGCGCGGCGCTCGGACATCCGGTTCCAGTTCTTGGTCACGGCGTTCACGCTGGCGATGCTCGGTGGGTTGTTGGGTGTGGCGATGGGGCTCGCGATCGCACGGATCGTCGCGGCCTACGCGGATTGGCCGACGGTGGTGACGACGTGGAGCGTCGCGCTGTCGCTCGGTGTCTCGGTGTTCGTCGGGGTCGCCAGTGGTCTCTACCCGGCGGTGCGTGCGGCTCGACTGGATCCGATCCAGGCGCTCAACGCGCAGTAGCTCGGTCCAACGCAGCTATCACGCGTCTGCAACATCACGATCCGGGCGCTCGCAACGCCGTCGCACTACACTCGCCGGCAGTGCACGAGGACGCACTCGTCGGAACGTACGTGGGTCGCTATCGGATCCTGCGCCTGCTCGGCAAGGGCGGCATGGGACGGGTGTATCTGGCGGAGCAGCCGGAGATCGGGAGCCGCGTCGCGATCAAGGTGCTGTCGGACGACGTCGCGGATTCGCCGGAGCTCGCGGAGCGCCTGTTTCGCGAGGCCCGCGCGGTGAACGTGATCCGGCACGAGCAGATCGTGAACATCCTCGATCTCGATCGGCTGCCGAACGGGCGGCCCTACATCGTGATGGAGTACATCGCCGGCTCGTCGCTGCGCGAGGTCGTCGACGCCGGCGAGGCACCACTCGGCGGGGTCGTCCACACGATGATCGAGATCCTGCTGGCGCTCGAGGCGGCCCATCGCGCCGGCGTCATCCACCGCGATCTCAAGCCCGACAACGTGATGCTGACGCCGGTGGGTCGCGTGAAGGTGCTGGATTTCGGGATCGCGAAGTCGGCCGGCGATCCGGGCGTGCGAACACGAACGGGCTCGGCGTTCGGCACGCCGCAGTACATGGCGCCCGAACAAGTGCTGGGCAGCCCGGTCGACGCGCGGTGCGATGTCTACGCCGCCGGCATCATGCTGTTCGAGCTCGCCACCGGACAGCGGCCCTTCGATGGCGCGAGCGACTTCCAGCTGATGGAGGCGCAGGTTCGCCAGCCGGCGCCGAGCGCACGACAGCTCAGGAGCACGATTCCCGAGGCCCTCGATGCGGTGATCGCGCAGGCGCTCAACAAATCGCCGGACGACCGGTTCCAGAGTGCGCGTGCGATGGCCACCGCCTTGCGCCAGGCCGCGGGCGGGCTTCCCGAGTCCGAGTGGCGGCCGCTCGGGGTGGTCGACGCGTCGGCCTCGGTGTCGCTGCAGGCGTTGCCCTCGATCAACACGGCAACCCCCACACAGCGCGTGAACCAGACTGCCGTGACTCACCGCGAGTCAGGCGATCGCGTCGCTCCGTTGCCCGATCCGGTCGCAGCGGGTCGCCTCGATCGCCGCACGCAAACGATGGCTCCGGCTGTCCCCGATCTACCGCAAGCGCCGTCTGCTCGTGATTCGATGCGCCCGCGCGCCTCCGAGAATCCACTCGGCGCGAACCAGCCGGCGCGCGAGTCGGTGCGGCTGTTGCCCTCCCCGCGTCGGCGAGCCCTCATCCTCGCGATCCTCGGCCTGCTCGCGGTCGCGGCCGTGATCGCGATCGTCGTGAGGCCGCGCGACGATGCGCGCGAGGTCGCGCTCGCCGATGCGGCTCCGAACGGCGGCGATTCGTCCGTCGTGGTTCAGGCACCCGTAGACGCGCCGCCCACCGACGCGTCGCTCGCGGTTCAGGCAGTGGACTCGTCGCTCGTGCCGCCGGCGGACTCGTCGTTCGCGCCTGCCGACGCACGCGCGGCGCCGGCAGACTCGCTCGTCGCGGTCGTCCCCACGGATGCGGGCTCGCGCGTTCCGACCGCGCGTGACGTCGCGCCCGCCGACGCGACGGTTGCGATCGTGACACCCGACGCGTCGAGCGCCCGAGGAGAACCGCCGAAGCCGAGCTGGACCGGAGCCAAGAACCATTGGGCGGATTACTCGCCAGCGCGCTTCGATGCGAGTGCCTACCTGGCTCGCGCACAGCAACACGCGCGCGAGCTGGCACCGGGCGCGACGCTCGCCGAGATGGAGGTGCCATGGGTGTATCCCGATGGGCATGTCGAGCTCGGCTTCTCCGAGAACCCGACCTACGCGTTTCACGCGCCGGGCACCAAGCCGTGCATCGTGATCGTGTTCCCCGGGCGCGAGACCGTCTCGGCGAACCCGCGCGACGCTGCATGCAAGCGTGGTGCGGGTGCCCCACGCTGCACCGTGGCGCAGATCCTCGCGCGCGCGAAGGCGATGGGCGCGCCGGTCGATCCGATTCCCGGGGGTGGCTACGGCCCGCGCAACTTCGTGACGTGGAACGGTCGATGGACGGTCACGGTGATGGACAAGTCGCACGCCCAGAAGTTTCGTGAACAGCTCGACGACGGCTGCTGACATGCGAACCGTCAAGCAGCTCCAGGCCGCGCTGCGCGCGAAGCCCGGCAAGAACTTCGACGCAGATGCCACGCGCCGCACCAAGGCGCTCGCGGATCTCGCCACGTATGGCGAGGCCGCGCTGCCCGCGCTCGACGACGTGCTCGCGCAGCTCTCGCATGGACACCACGAGGTGGAGAGTCACGCACTCGGGGTGATCGCCCGGCTCGAGACGGAGATCGCGGCCACGCAGATCATCGCGCGCGCCACCCAGCCGACCAAGCGCCCGCTCGCGATCCGTGCCCTCAAGGCGGTCGCGATGCACCACGAGCTGTTCACGCTGCCGATCGACCTCCCGGCGATGCCGCTGTTCCTCGCCTTGCGCCGCGCGACGCCGGTGTTGATCGCGACTGTCGGTAACGCGAAGATCGACGACTTCATCCGCCAGGAGGCGATCTATGCCCTCGGCCTGCTCGGGCGCGACGACGACGACGCCTTCGCGGCCCTGAAGCGCGCTGTGTCGGACTCCAGTCACTGGGTCCGCGATCGCACGGCGTATGCGCTGCGCTACTTCGGGACTCGCGCCACCACGCCGTTGCGAAGACTGCTCCGCGATGGCTATGCCGGCACCACGGCCGCGAAGTCACTGCAGCTGATCGACGCGGCGAACAAGGCGAACAAGCGGAACAAGCCGAAGCGGAAGAAGCCGAACAAGCCGAACAAGCCGAACAAGCAGTGACCTACTCGGCCGCGTGGTCGTCCTGGCGACGGAACGTCCGCTCGAGCGCCGCGTAGTACCCGCCCTTCGCGACCAGCTCCGCGTGCGTACCCTGCTCCGTCACCACGCCCTTATCCATGACGACGATCAGATCCGCGTTGCGGATCGTCGACAGCCGGTGCGCGATCACCAGCGTGGTGCGGCCCTTCATCAGCTCCGCCACGCCCTTCTCGATCAGCTCCTCGGCTTCGGGATCGACGTGCGCGGTGGCCTCGTCGAGAACGAGCACATCGGGGTCGCGCAGCAACGCGCGCGCGAACGCCGCGAGCTGCCGCTCACCGGCCGAGAAGTTCGAGCCTCGCTCCGAGACCTTCGCATCGATCCCATCTCCACGCCGCGCGAGGGCGCGATCGAGGCCGACGCGCTGGATCGCTTGATCCAGGCGCGCCTGGTCGTAGCTCTTCCCGAGCGTGATGTTCTCGCGCAGCGTGCCCGCGAACAGCATGACGTCCTGCGAGACCACCGTGATGCGCTCGCGCAGCTCGGAGAGGGGGATGGCCCGGATATCGATCCCGTCCAGCTTGATGTCACCCTGCTGATGCTCGTAGAGCCGCGTCAGCAGCTTGATCACCGTCGACTTGCCGGAGCCGGTGGCTCCGACCACCGCGACCGTCGCGCCGCGTGGCACCTTGACGTTGACGCCTCGTAGAATCGGCTCGGCGCCGTAGCTGAACTCGACCCCCGACAGCTCGATCGCCGGTGCATCGGCGGAACGGTGTTTCGTCGGCGGCGCGTCGGACGTTGCCGCACCATCGAGCTCCTGGGTGTCGAGCAGCTGGAAGATCCGCTCGCTCGCCGCCATCGCACCCTGCATGACCGCGTACTTCGCCGACAGGTCCTTGACCGGCGTGAAGAACCGGTTCGTGTACTCGATGAAGACGACGACGATCCCGATCATCTCGATGTTGCCGGTGCGGTGCCCGGCGGCGTACCAGATCACGAACGCGATCGCGACCGACGCGATGGCCTCGACCAGCGCGTACATCGACGCGTCGGCGCGGATCTGACCGAGGTAGGCGTCGCGATGGCCCGCGTTGATCTCGTCATACTCCTTGCGCGCCGTCGGGCCGCGGCCGAGCAGCTGGACGACGCGGATGCCGGTCAGGTGCTCCTGCGCGAACGCGTTCATCGCGGCGAGCCTCACGCGGATCTGGCGGAACGAGGCACGCATCAACCTGCGCGCGTACTCGACGAGCACGAACAGGAACGGCAGCGTGATGAAGGTCAGCAGCGTGAGCTGCCAGTCGATCAGCAGCATGACCACGACGATCGCGAGCATCTTGAGGACGTCTGCGATCAGCGTGATCGCACCCTGCGCGAACATCTCGTTGATGCTCTCGATGTCGTTGGTCATCCGCGTCATCAACCGGCCGACCGGGATGCGATCGAAGAACGCGGCGCGCTGCGCCAGGACGTGATCGAAGATCGCGATCCGCAGCGCGTGCATGGTGCGCTGTCCCGCGAGCTGGAGAAACCAGGTCTCGCAGAACGACGAGCCGCCCTGGATGACGACGAGGGAGAGGTAGATCACCGCATCGAGCGGTAGCGCGTCGATGTTGTTGCCGAGCATGTGCTCGACCAGCGCGTAGCGGAACACCGCAGGCTGCGCGAGCTCGAGCCCGATCGTGATCGGCATGAACAGCGCCCACGCGAGCAGCAGCTTCCAGTGCGGTCGCACATAGGGCCATAGCCGTTGCACCAGCTGGAGGTCGTACGCCTTGCCGAGGACCTGCTCGTCTCCTGGAGCCGACGTGGTGGCCATCAGACCGCGCCCTTGCGCTGCGCGATCACTTCCGTGTCGAGCTGCGTGCGGTAGAGATCCGAATAGACACCTCCCTGCGCGAGCAGCTGCGCGTGCGTGCCCTTCGCGACGACCTTGCCTCCGTCGAGCACGACGATCTGATCGGCGTTCTTGATCGCGGCGACGCGGTGCGAGATCAGCACGGCCGTTCGTCCGTGCATGACCGCGCGTAGGTTCTCGAGGATCTTGCGCTCGGTCTCGGCATCGACCGACGACAGCGAGTCATCGAGCACGAGCAAGCGAGGCTGCGCGGCGAGGGCACGGGCCAGCGCCACGCGTTGCCGCTGACCACCCGAGAGCGTGATGCCGCGCTCGCCGACGATCGTGGCCAGCTGCTCCGGCATCATCGCCAGATCGCGATCGAGGCCCGCCGCCGCCGACGCCGCGATGACCTTCGAATCGTCGCGCAGGTCGGTCTTCTCCGAGGCCGCACCGGCGGAGCCGCTCTCTGTTCGGATCGTCTCGAGCTCGCGGGCGCGGGCCGCCGGGATCGCCGAGCCACCGCCGTAGCCCATCGCGATGTTGTCGGCGATCGTCGTCGAGAACAGGAACGCTTCCTGCGGTGCGTAACCGATCTGCGCGCGTACCGACTCGAGCGGCAGCGTGGTGACGTCGCGGCCGTCGATCCACACGGTGCCCTCCGGCACCTTGATCAACCGGCACAGCGCGTCGACGAGCGTCGACTTGCCACTCCCCGTGCGGCCGACCACCGCCGTGATCGTGCCCGGCTCGAGCGTGAGGTCGACGTGCTCGAGGAGCTTGCGCTCGCCGACGGTGACCGTCAGATCCTTGATCTCGACGCGCGCGGGCCTGCGGCTCGCCGCCAGCGGCTCGCCGCTCCCGCCTGGAATCTCCGGCTGCTCGTCCTGCAGCGCCACCAGCCGCATCCACGACGCGCGTCCTCGCTGGACGAGCGCGAGCATGAAGCCGAGCGTCAGCGTCGGCCACACCAGCCGCGCGAGGTACCCGGAGAACGCGACGAGCTCGCCCTGACTCATCTCGCCGTGGATCAGCGCGCGCCCACCGAACAGGATCAGGATGGCAGCGCCGAGCGCGGCCAGCGAGTTGAGCATCGGGCCCATCTGGATGCGGACCTTCGCCGCCTCCATGTTCTGCGACAGCAGCTTCTGGGATTGCTCGACGAAGCCCTTGCGGCGGACCTCCTCGAGCCCGTACGTCTTGATCACCTGGATCGCGCCGAGGTCCTCCTGGATCCGCGCGCTCAGCGAGCCGAGCTGGGCCTGGACGCCGCGCATCGTCGAGTAGATCCGGCGACTGACGGCCTGCCCGACGACGTAGATCATCGGGAAGGGCAGGATCGCCCACAGCGTGACGATCGGATCGGTGAACAGCATGACGCCGAGCACCGTGATGAACGCGAAGATCGCGTTGATCAGGCTGAGCACGCCAACGCCCCACATCGCACGCACGGTCTGCACGTCGTTGGTGAGGCGCGACATGATGTCGCCGGTGGGGTGCTCGCGATAGTAGCTGGGCGACAGCGTCATCGCGTGCCCGAACAGATCGCTGCGCAGATCGTACTCGGCCGCACGCGCCGCATTGAAGATGGTCACCCGCGACACGATGCGTGTCGCAGCTGTCGCGATCGCGAACCCGACAAGGGCCAGGATCAGCACGACGATGTACTCGTAGAGCCCGCTCGTGATCTTGCCGTCGGTTGCGCGGTCGAGCGCCTGCACCACCACCTCGCCCTCGCCCTTGTAGGCGTCGACGGCCCGGCCCAGCGTGATCGGGATGCCGAGATAGAACACGTTCGTGAGCAACAGCATCACGACCCCGCGCGCCATCTGACCGCGATACGGCTTGAGGTATCCGAGAGAGCTGCGCGGCTCAGGTTCGCTCATCGGTCACCACGACGAATGCCGCGACAGTATCAAGATCAGCGTACGATCCCCGCGTCATGCGTCGTGCAATCGCAGCACTAGCACTCACGATCACCTCGTCCACGGCGCACGCGGACGAAACGTACGTGCCTCCCGATTTTCTGTCGGCTACGCCGCCGCTACCTCCCTCGATGGACGGGCCCACGACGTGGCGACTGTCATTGACAGAAGCGGTGCGCATCGCGGTGCGCCAGAACCTCGAGGTCCAGCTCGAACGCCTCGCGGTCGATGCCACGGGGCACGGATCGACCGTGGCGGCAGGCCAGTTCGAACCGACGATCTCGGCGTTCTATCGCCACTCGAACTCGCTGACGCCACCCTCCTCCGCGCAAGAAGGCGGCGCCGATCAGATCTTCAACGCGATCGACGACGCCTGGCGGATCTCGCTCCAGCAACGCTTCTCCACCGGCACGCTGGCCACGCTCGACTTCGACAACGGCCGTGCCGAGTCGTCGCTCGGCACCGCAGTGCAGCCAGTCAACTACCGCGCCGTCATCACGCTCGGGGTCAGTCAACCCCTGCTGCGTGGGTTCTCCACGGACCTCGCCGTTCCCAAGCTCGAGATCCTGCGCGCCGAGATCGCGAACAAGCGCGAACGCCAGCAGCTCGCCGTCGCGATCTCGACGCTCGTCGATCGTACCGAGAACGCGTACTGGACCGTCCTCCAGTCACTGTATCGCCACGACCTCGCGCAGCGCTCGCAGAAGGCCGCCGACGATCAGCTGTCGCTGACGCGCCGGCAGATCGAAGCCGGCACGCTGCCTTCGTCCGATCTGATCGGTGCCGAATCGACCGTCGCGCAGCGCCGCCTCGAAGTGGTCCAGGCCGAGCAAGACATCCAGGCCGCATTCGACGGCCTGCGCAACACGATGCAGCTCCCCCGCGACGACTGGAAGCGATCGATCCTGCCGACCGACGTCCCTACATTCCTCGCGTCCACGACCAACGCCGATGCGGCGATCGAGGTGGCGATCAAGTATCGTCCCGAGCTCGCCCAGGCCAAGCTGGATCTGCAGTCCTCCGAGCTCAGCCTTCGCAAGGCGGAGAATGATCGCCTGCCGCAGCTCGACCTCGGCCTCTCCGGCACGTTGTTCGGCCAGGCCGATCGCTACAACGGCGCGCTCTCGCAGGTCGGCTCGACCGATGCGCGCGGCTGGGCGGTCTTCGCGAACTTCACCTGGGCGCCGCTTCGTCGAGCGACCACCGCCGCCGCCGACATCGCGAAGATCCAGCAGGACCAGACCAAGCTCCGCAACCAACAGCTGCTCCAGGCCGTGTGGACCGAGGTGCGCGACGCCGTGCGCAACCAGCAAGGAGCGGAGCGCCGCCTGCTCGCGGCCGCGCGGTTTCGCGATCTCGCCGAGAAGTCCCTCGAGATCGAGCAGCGCCGGTTCCTCACCGGATCGTCGACGAACATCAACGTCGCCCAGCGCCAGGACGCACTGCTCGCCGCCCGCCAGGCCGAGCTCGACGCCCTGCTCTCGCACACCCGGGCCTCCACCACGCTGCACCGAGTGACCGGCCGGCTGTTAGAAGAGCGGCACATCGAGCTCCGGTGAGTTACGCTCGATCGATGTTGCGCTTCATGGTGGTCATGCTCGCTGCCTGCGGGTCGAGCACGACAGGTCCTGCCGACGATGTGATGGTGAACCTGGCGTCGGTGACGCTCGGTGAAGACTGCGGGGGCAAGCTGCCGGCACCGGCCGCCACCGCGGAGGACGCGCAGGACCGGAAGCGCGCCCCCAGGTCCGACGCCGACGCGCTGGCCTCGAGCGACGACGGGTGCGCGCAGACCTCGATGCAACTCTCGGTGACGACGCATCCCAAGCTCCCCACCACGGTGATCAAGATCAAGAAGGTCGAGCTCCTCGACGACAAGGGCAAGCTGCTCGAGACGTTGACCGCGAGCAAGGCGAGCAAGTGGACCGGCAAGGCCTACGCGGCGTGGAACGAGTCCGTCGCTGCGAACGAGAAGCTGGTCGCTAGTTATCTGCTGACCACGCCGAACTGGAACAAGCTCGGTGGCCGGCGCGCCGCCACGTCGAAGAAGTTCCAGCTCCGCGTCACC
>JBBQJJ010000178.1:0-16495 GCA_038325805.1 Haliangiales bacterium | reverse complement strand
GATGCGGTGGTCGAAGCGGCGCGCGCGTTCTGGAGCGTCAAGCTCGCGCGCGAGCTCGGCTACATGCTCGACGACGGCATCGAGGAGATCGACAAGGCGGTCGTGCGGATGAATGCGCGGACCGGGACCGATGCGCCGTCGACGCAGGACAGGCAGCGCGTCGCGGTGCTGCTCGCCGAGGCCAAGACGCAACGCGCCGATGCGCTCGCCGGCGAACGCCAGGCCCTCGCGGGGCTGCGCGCCCTCACCGGGATCCCGGATGCCGATGTCGAGGACAGCGAGCTCGCGGCCGTCGAGTTCAAGCTGCCGGCCGTGGTCAACGGACAGAATCGTCCGCAAGCTCGGGCCGCGAAGCTCGGCGTGATCGCGTACGACGAGCTGACCAAGTTCCAGGGTGCGTTCTACTTCCCCGATCTGGTGCTCGCCGCCGGCGCACAGCTCGCGCGCGCACAAGGCGTCGACGATCCGCCATCGGCGTTCGCGAACGATCCGTACAACCGCCAGGGCGTCAGCGCCGTACTCGCGCTCCAGTGGACGCTCGAGCCGTGGACCGTCAAGGCGAAGGTCAATCGCGCACGTGCCGAGGCGAAGAAGGCCAAAGCCGTCAACACGCTCGCGATAGCAGGTGCGAGCTACGACGCCGAGACCGCGCTCGCCGAGGCGACGGCTGCACAGACCAAGCTCGAGGCGACGGATGCTGGAGAGAAGGCGGGGCGTGCCTGGGTGTCCTCGATCGTCCAGCTCGACGCGCTCGGCACCGCGGAGCCCAAGGATCTCGCCGACGCGTATCTGGCGTGGTTCGGCATGCGCGCCAAGAAGGCGCAAGCCGCGTTCCAGTGGAATGTTGCCGTCGTAAGACTGGGTCGTGCCACTGGTGAATACCGGGTCAGCGGCTATCGTCCGTGAAGATGATGCGACGCGTATTGTTCACCCTCGCGATTTCTCTGACGCCGGCGGTCCTGCCGACTCTTGCCAGTCCTGCCGCCGCGCAACCCGCGAAGGCAGGCCCAGGCACCACGGCGGTCAAGACGGCGAATGACACGATCTTCGCGCTGATCAAGAAGAAGGCGCCGGCCGCCGAGGTCACCAAGGCCGTCCAGGCGTTCTTCAACATCGACGCCCTCGGCAAGGCCGCGATGGTCAATCAGTGGTCCAAGCTCAAGCCCGCCGAGCAGACCGAGTTCTTGAAGCTGCTCAACCAGTTGATCGAAGCGAACTACGTCAGCATCCAGACCGGCAACGTCGCGTACACGACGAACTACGTCTCGGAGACCACGAACGCGAAGGGCAACCTCGTCGTCGGCACCGAGATCAAGACCACGCGCAAGGGCCGCCCGTTCACGATCAAGATCGACTACGAGCTGGTCAAGAACGGCGCCGGCTATCAGGCGTTCGATCTCGTGCTCGACGGCTCGAGCACCGTCGACACCTATCGCCAGATGTTCGACAAGATCATGAAGGACAGTGGCTACCCGGCACTGATCGCGAAGATGAAGACGAAGCTCACCGCGATCCAGAACGGCGGTAGCGCTCCCGCGGCTGCGACCCCTCCGACGAAGTCGTAGCGGATCGCTTCACCGGATCCCTTCACCGGATCCCTTCACCGTCCCTTCACCGTCCCTTCACCGCGCTTCACCGGCCGCGGGTCGCGTAGGATGCGCCCAGTGCCGACCAAGGGGAAAGACGCGCCCGCGAAGCCCGCGCCCGATCCCTCGAAGCCGAAGCCTGCCGAGCCGAAACTCCGCCCATCGGAGCCGAACCTCGCGGTGGTCCCAAAACCCGAGAGGCCGAAGACGCGTCCATCGGAGCCGAACCTCGCCGTGGTGGTGAAGCCGAACCCCACGGCTCCGAAGCTGCGCCCGTCCGAGCCGAACCTCGCCGTCGTCGCGAAGTCCGCGGCTGTCGCGCCTAAAGCTGTCGCGAAGGCGCGTCCGTCCGAGCTCGCGATCCCTGGCGTTGCCAAGCCCGCGAAGAAACCCGAGCCAAAACCATCGACGAAGGGCGAGCTCCCCGTCGAGTGGAAGGCGCTGCTCGGCAAGCCACTGACGTGCTCGTGGCGGCGATCGACCGGCCACATGATCGAGGTGATCGACTGGGCGAAGTTCCCGGATCGCGGGACCTGGCTCGAGGACGTGTTCGGCGACTCCGATCCGGGCAAGCACTTCACCGGGCTGCTCGCGCGCAAGCCCGACCACCTCGAGTGGACGAGCCCCGTGATGTTGCCGGTCGCGCTGCTCGGGCAGCAACACGGTGGCGAAGGTCAACTCGAAGCGATCCTGCTGATCGACACCACCACCGCCGACAGCCCGATCTTCGCGATCGAGGTCGACGGCACCGCGATCCCGGCGAAGAAGCCACAACAGATCGCGGCGAACCTCGCGGCCCTCAAGATCGAGGTCCAGAAGCCCGACTCGAAGGCGAAGGCGTCGACGGTCGACTTCGACACCGCGCGCCCCAAGGTCGCCTCGAAGAAGATCGACGGCGACGCCCGCAAGATCCTCCAGAAGCTGTCAGGCGATCGCGATGCCGGCAGCGCCTATCTGCAGGCGCACGTCGAGAAGAAGCCGAAGCCGCCGGAAGGCCGCGACCCACGATGGATCGAAGCGCTGCGCGACGAGCTCGCGAAGTCGATCGTCCTCGCGAGCGACGGCTATCAGAGCGAGACCCACTTCTTCGCCGGTACGCTCGCGTCGTTCGGCGAGCCTGCGATCCCCGCGCTGGTGGCCGCGCTCGAGATCGCGCTCAAGAGCTATCCCAAGCACTCGCTCGACTACGGCGTGCAGCCGGTGCTGCTCGCGCTCGACTATCTGCATTCAGACGCGGGTGTAGCGCCGGCGCTCGTCCTGCTGGAGAAGGCGAAGACACCGGAGAAGAGCTACGCGATCCCGCCGGTGCTCGATTACCTCAAGACCCGCACCGCGGACCCGCGCGTCGCTCCCGTGCTCAAGAAGTTCTACAAGAAGGTCGCGTCGAAGAAGCCCATGCACTACATCGGCGACCTCGACGCGATCGCGAAGCAGCTCGACATATAGTCGAGCGCATGTCGCTACAACTTCGCGAACGCGCGGCCGCCTGGCTCGCCGAGGATCAAGATCCGGTCACCGCGAAGGAGCTGCGCGACTTGCTCGCGCTCGTCGACGCCAACGACGAGGCTGCGATCAAGGATCTCACCGAGCGCTTCGATGGGATGCTCGAGTTCGGCACCGCCGGCCTGCGGGGGATCCTCGGCGCCGGGCCACAGCGGATGAACCGGGTGCTGGTCAGGCGCGTCGCCACCGGGCTCGGCGCGTACTTGCTCGCCAACGTCAAGGAAGCCAAGCGCCTCGGCGTGTTGATCGGCCACGACGCACGCCGCAACTCGCGCGCATTCGCGGAGGATTCGGCGCGCGTGTTCGGCGGGCTCGGCATCAAGGTGTTCCTCGCGCACCGCCCGTGGCCCACGCCCACCACCGCGTGGGCCGTCGTCGACAAGAAGGCCTGCGCCGGCGTGATGGTCACCGCCTCGCACAACCCTCCCGCGTACAACGGCTACAAGGTCTACTGGGGCAACGGCGCGCAGATCGTGCCGCCGCACGACGTCGGCATCGCCGTGGCGATCGACAAGATCGATCACCTGGCGCCCGATCTGATGCCCGAGCTCGACGAGCTGCGCCGCGAGGGCCTGGTGATCGATCTCGACGAGTCGCTCCACGATCACTACCTCGAGAAGGTGATCGCGCTCCGCGAGCAGCCCGATCTCGATGGGAAGGATCTCAAGATCGCGTACACGCCGCTGCATGGCGTCGGGGCGCTGTCCGTCGAGGGCGCGCTGACCAAGGGCGGCTTCCCGAACTTCGTCACCGAGAAGTCGCAGCGCGAGCCCGACTCCGAGTTCCCCACCGTCGCGTTTCCGAACCCCGAGGAGAAAGGTGCGATGGATCGCGTCCTCGCGCTCGCGACCGAGATCAAGGCCGACCTCGTGCTGGCGAACGACCCAGATGCGGATCGGCTATGCGTCGCACTGCCGACCGGCGATGGCACCTACGCGGCGATCACCGGCGATCAACTCGGCGTGCTGCTCGCCGACTACCTGCTCACCGTCGGCCCGCAAGACAAGCGGATGGTCGCCACCACGATTGTCTCCTCGCAACTCCTCGGCTTCCTTGCACAGCAGGCCGGCGCCGACTATCGCGAGACGCTGACCGGCTTCAAGTGGATCGGCAACGCGGCGATCGAGTACGAGCGCCAGCATCACGGCCGGTTCGTGGTCGGCTACGAAGAAGCGCTCGGCTACTCGGTCGGTCCGCTCGTCCGCGACAAGGACGGCGTCTCCGCCGCGCTGCTGTTCGCCGAGCTCACCGCGTGGAACCGTGCGCGTGGCAAGACGGTTCGCGATCACCTCGACGACATCTATCGCAAGGTCGGCTTGTTCGTCACCGAGCAGGTCTCGCTCACCAAGCCCGGGGCGGAGGGCATGGTGGAGATCAAGGCCGCGATGACGAAGTTTCGCAGCGCGCCTCCGACCACGCTCGGCGGTCACGCGATCGAAACGGTCGTCGATCTGTCCAAGGGTGAAGGTGGCCTCCCGCCGTCCGACGTCCTGGTGTTCAAGCTCGCCGATGGGCGCCGCGTGATCATGCGTCCGTCGGGTACCGAGCCGAAGCTCAAGAGCTATTACGAGGTCCGGATCCCGGTCGGTGAGAAGGAACCGATCGCCGATGCGCGCAAGCGCGGTCTCGAGGATCTGGGGAAGTTGCGCGACGCACACCAGGCGCTGCTGAAGTAACGCGCACGCGCCCTGCATTGCCTTGCGGGCATGCCCAATGCGCCGAAGCTTCCCGAGATCCACGACGACAACGTCGTCAAAGAAGAGCAATCCAAGGGCAAGGTTCGACCGGATGGACCCGGGGACGAGACCGCCCCGATCGAGTCGACGCCTCGCCGTGCGGAGCCGCCCGCTGGGCGCAACCGCGCTGTGCCTACGTCGCCGCCGGAACGACCGTCCCGTCGTTGAACAACATCGGCGTGACCAACCGGATCACGCCCGTCGCACCGCCACCGCCACCACCGCCTCGCCCGCCGGAACCACCGCCGGTGTTGCCGGTGTTGAGGGTGCCGCCGGAGCCACCCTGCCCCGCACCTGGCTCGCCACCCTGCCCGCCTTGCGCCGCACCGTCGGGATTGGTGGGATCGCCATCGGCACCGCCCTGCCCGTCCGCCGAGTCGACTCCAGCGCCGCCTCCTCCGCCACCGCCCTTCGCCGTGATTGTTCCTCTCGAGTTGAGTGCGATGCCCGCGGCGTCGAGCACGATCATGCCACCCGATCCGCCACCGCCACCACCCGACGCCGAGCCGCCCCCTCCGCCCCCGCCCTGGCCGGAGGCATCGATGGTGCCGTCGACGAACATCGTGTTGGCGATGATCAGCACGCCACCGCCACCCGCGCCTCCCACGCCGGGTGCGGCACCCGCGCCCGACGAGCCGGTGCAACCGCCGACGAGCCCGTCGATCGTCGCGCCCGTCGCTGCTTGCCCGCCCAGACCGTTGTTCCCTTGACCACCATTGCCACCCTTCGCGAACAGACTCGCGCCTGCGCCACCACCTCCACCCGTCGGAGGCGTGGCCGGCGAACAGTCGCGCGCGCCCGGCCCCGTGCCACCGCTGCGACTCGCGGCGTCGACCCGCCCGCCTGCCTGCAGCTCGAAGATCCCCGAGACGATCAGCACCAGTGGCTTGGCGCCGGTGACGCGCAACGTGCCGGCCGTGGTGAACGAACCCAGCGCGATCACGCACGCATCCGGGACGGTGGTGCTCGTCGGCTCGATACATCCTCCCGTCGTGGTGATGACCATCGTCTCGTCGAGCGCGATCTCGACATCCGTCGACGGTTGGACGGCGAGGCAAACCCTCTCGAGCGTCCCGAAGCACACCTCCATCGGCGCATCCGCTCCATCGGAGCTAGTCCCATCATCCGTGGGTGCATCGGTCGTCGCCGGCGCGAGCTCGTCGAACCCGAGGAGCGACTTGCATGCCGGCAACAGAGCGAGCGCGATCAGCCAACGCACCTGATCAGGATACCGACTCAGCCCAGCATCGCGAAGAACTTCTCCATCTGGTCCTTCTGCTTCGGCGGCATGTACTCGAAGTTTCGACCGCGGTCGATGACCTCCCAGAACTCCTTCGACTCGACCTTGGAGAGCTGCTCCTTGATCGAATCGAGGCGCGAGCGATCCTCGCCGGCCATGTCGAGCGCGACCTTCCTCGCGCGATCGTCGGCACCGGCCATCAGGTAGTAGCAGGCGAGCTTGATCTGCGCCTTGCGAATGCCCTGCAGGCCGCTCTCCTGGCGCTTGAGGCGCAGCGGCTGGTCGAGCTCGAGGAACATCGCGAGCATCTTGTCGTCGAGATCCGCGCGGGACACCGATGCAGGCATCGTCGAATGCGCGAACTCGCAGAGCGCCGAGACATCGTACGCGACGGTCTCGGTGACGAACCCGAGCTGCATGTCATAGCTGGTGCGGCCGTAATAGATCATGTGGCGAACGCCCTCGATCGCGAGGTCATCTGCGCCGCTCTTGATCATGGTCTCGACGAGCAGCCGGTACTGGTTGAGCACGTTGTATGCGGTGCGCACGGCACGCGCGTTGAGCGCCGCCCGCAGGTAGCTGTTCATGAACCGGAACGCGAGCTCGACGGTCGGCCGATCCTTCTTCACGAGCGCGGCCTCGGCGACATAGCGCGTGTCGATCGCGATCAGGTAGTTGATGTCGGGCATCTCCTGCTGCGCCTCGGCGTAGATGCCGAGGTACTGCCGCAGCGCCTTCCACTCGAGCCACGTGTGATCGGCCTCGAGCTCGCGCAGCGACTCGGGATCCATCGCGACGAAGTCCGGGTTGTCGCGGATGCCCTCACCGATCTTGAACCACTCCGGCTGCGCGCGGTTCTTGACCTCGAGGTAGCGGACGACGAAGTCCTTGATCGCATCGACGGCGCGCGACGCGATGATCTTGTCCTTGCCGCCGATCGAGTTCGAGGTGATATCGGTGAGCTCTTCGAGCGCGGCGATCGCGGGGGCTTGACCGTCGACGATCGCCTCGGGATCGCGCTCGGTGGCCGCCGCCACCACGTCGTTCGCGGCCTGCTCCTCGATCCGCGACACGAGGTTGGTCGGCGCGAGGAAGCGGAACACGTACGCGAAGTACGGCAGCATCATCACGATGCCGAGGGCGGTGGCGACCATCACGACGACGATCGTGGCCCGTGGAGCGAAGTTGCCCTTGAGCGACAGCGAGGTGGCGACCCCGACGACGCAGGTGACGACGTAATAGACCATCACCGCGCGGTTCGTGCGATCGCGCAAGAACATCTGCGCGACGCCGGTGTAGCGCTCCGACGTCAGCTGCACGAGGAGCGAGACCACCGTGATCACGATGCCGAGGATCGCGGCGGTGAGTCCCGCGAGGCCGGTCAGCGCGTCGCTGATGCTCCCCGGATCGAAGTGGACGTAGTACTTGCCGGCGTTCGAGGTGTCGCGCGACACCGGCTCGCCGCCGGTCCAGTTGAAGTCGACGAAGTAGAACGACGCGAACACGATCGCGGCGATCGCCGCGAGGAACACCATCGGCACGAGCCACAACCGCAAGCCTCGCTTGCTGGCCCTTCGCGTGCGACGACGGCGCGGGTTCACGACCCGCACCTTACCTCAGTTACAGCAGGCCAGCCGGCACGGTGCCCGGCGTCGGCGCGGTGAACGTGGTGTCCCACGTCATCGCCGTGTTCTCCGAGGTCTCGTCGTCACCGTCGAGGCCGTTCGTGCCGGTGGCCTCGAAACCGGTCTCGAGCGCGATCCGCTTCGTGGATAGGTTGTTCCCCGGGATGCTTCCCTGGATCGCGATGGTGCGGGCGTCGGTGCCATAGGCGGTGGTGGCGCTGTCGGCATCCGGCCCGTCGAGCGCCACGCCGCTCTTGTCGGTGAGGCCGTTGAGCGCGGTCGGTCGACCGGCGAGGATCAGATCGACATCGGCGACCAGATCCGACTGCCCGCTCCATTGGAACAGCACGACGAGCTCGCCGTCGTTGGTCAGCGTGGGCGCGCTGTTAGCGACGACCGACGTCATCGTGCCGGAGCCGAGCGCGAACGTGGGCGCGACGCCGTAGATGGTCTGGAAGCTCGCGGCGGTATCGAGCGCGACGGTGATCACCGCGCCGGCGGCGATCGAGGCGCCCGCGTTGAACTTGATGATGAAGTCGCTCTGCGGGACCGTGGTGCCCGCGGGCAACCGGAAGTAGTTGCCCGAATCGGAGAGGTAGTAGTCGGTCAGGCTGACCGCGCTCGAGGTCGGGTTGATGATCTCGATGAACTCGCCCCCGGCCGGGTTGAGCGCCACTTCGGAGATCAGCAGGCTGCCCGTGATCGGCGTTGTCGTGTCGGGCGGCAGGGTCGGACCATCCGGATCCACCGTCTGCGGGCCGTCCGTGGGCGCCTCCTGGCCATCCGGCGGCTTCGGCTGGACGCCGCTATCCGTCGCCTGCGCGGGGCGATCGGCAACTGCACAGCCGCTGACCATGCACACGATCATGGGGAGCCGCACGGGACGGCGTCGTACCAAAGGACCATCGAACCCGGCAAGCAGATTCTCTGCGTCGAAACCTCCACAGAACCGTCACCTTTCGGTAGGTTCGCCCAGGTCCACTGGAAGTTTGAGCAAGGAGATCGCACGTGGCTGATTCACTCGAAGAGCGTGGTAGGGCGCTCGAGAACCAGTTCTTCGACAAGGAGAACAAGCAGAAGCTCGCCGCCATGAAGGAGAAGCTCGACTCGCAGACCACGCGCGAAGAGCTCCGGAAGGCGTCCGGCATGTCCGACGACGCTGTCCTCGACAAGCTCGTCGGGCTCGGGCTACGCGCGAACACGATCGCGGCGCTGTCACTCGTTCCGCTGATCGCGGTCGCGTGGGCCGATGGCGCGGTCCAAGACAACGAGCGCACGGCGATCCTGCAAGGCGCGGCCGGCAAGGGTCTCGAGCAAGGCACCGACGGCTACGAGCTGTTGCAGACCTGGCTCGCGAAGCAGCCGTCCGAAGAGTTGTTCACCGCGTGGGAGGCCTACATCAAGGCGCTCGCATCGCAGCTCAACGACGAGCAGAACCGCCTCCTCAAGAACCAGATCGTCGGGTTCGCGAAGATGGTGGCTGCGTCGGCCGGAGGCATCCTCGGCTTCGGCAAGGTGTCGGGCACGGAGGAGAAGATCCTCGGTCGCATCGAGACCGCGTTCGACCGCTAAGCCCGAGCGTGCGAGGCGATCACCGATGAAGTTCCTCGGCAAGACCGGGGTCAAGGTCTCGCGGGTCGGCCTCGGGACGATGTCGTTCGGCGGTGACGCCGACGAGGCCACCGCGTGGCAACTGTATCGCGCTGCGCGTGATGCGGGCATCAACCTGTTCGACACGGCCGACGTCTACAACGAAGGCCGCTCCGAAGAGTTCCTCGGCAGGTTCCTGCGCGGCGAGCGCGACGACATCGTGCTCGCGAGCAAGGCGTACTTCCCGACCAGTAAGGGGTCGGGACACGGTCCCCATCCGAATGACCGCGGCTCGTCGCGGTTTCATCTGGTCCGTGCGGTCGAGGCAAGCCTGCGCCGCTTGAACACGGATCGGATCGACCTCTACTACCTACACCGGTTCGATGATGCGACCGACCTCGACGAGTCGCTGCGCGCCCTCGACGATCTGGTTCGGGCCGGCAAGATCCTCTACCCCGCGGTGTCGAACTTCGCGGCGTGGCAGATCGCGTATGCGCTCGGACGTCAGGTCGCTGAAGGCTGGGCGCGGCTCGTCGCCTCGCAGCCGATGTACAACCTGGTCAAGCGCACCGCCGAGATCGAGATGCTGCCGATGGCGCAGTCCCTCGGCATCGGCGTGATCCCGTACAGTCCGACGGGCGGCGGCCTGCTCACGGGCAAGTACGGCGTCGGCCGCAAGCCCGAGAAGGGCCGGCTGCTCGATACCAAGATGTACACGGTGCGCTACGCGAACCCGGGCTTCTACGAGATCGCCGAGAACTTCACGGCGCTCGCACGAGACCTCGGCCACCACCCGACCACCCTCTCGGTCGCGTGGGTGGCGTCGCATCCCGCGGTGACCAGCGTGCTGATCGGCGGCCGCAACCTCGAGCAACTCGCACCTGCGCTGGCGGCAAAGGATCTCGCGCTCGACGTCGAGACGCGCGCGAAGATCAGTGCCTTGTCACCCGAGCCGCCGCCCGCCACCGATCGCAACGAAGAGACCAGCTCGCATAACTACGGCAGCCGCTAGCGCCGAGCGTGGATCAAGGCGCCAGGTCGAGCTTCTTCGCGATGCCCATCAGCCCGAAGCTGTAGAGCAACCCGAGGACGCCGCAGCCCGCGGCCGCGATCCCGAGCAGCAGCTGGAACGGGATGATCTTCTGTGCGAGGTCATTCGCGCGCTGCTCCGCATTGGGGAGGGCGCGGACGATCTGCGGCAACGCGAGCAGGAAGCCGAGCACGATGCCGACCAGCACGCCGCCCAGGTTCGCGACCGCGAGCATCGGCTCGGCGCTGATCGATTTGAAGGCAGTGATCGGCCCCTGCATGATGAAGAAGATGATGCCGAGGCCCATCAGCGCGAGCCCGATCAACGCCTGGAACGGCGCGAGCTTCGCCAGGATCCGCTCGGCATCGGGCTTCTTCGCGACGATCAAACCAGAGCAGGCGACGGCGCCTCCAAGGATCAACAGTAGCGCGTAAACGATCGCGATGATTCTCATGGCACCTACGAGCGTAGGCGAATCAGAACGCGTCTGCCATCAACAGATTGGTTTTCAGCGGGGCGCGGCGGCGAGCGCGACGACGCAGCTCGTCGACGCCGTCGCATTGATGACGGTCGAGGTCGTCGAGCCACTGCGCCTTCTGTGCGGGATCTGCCGCGCGTGCACCACAGACGAGCAGCTGTCCTCGACGGTATGGCTCGGTCTCCATCGCGAGCCCGGCGCGAACGTGCGCGACGGCTTCGCGATCGGCGCGTGCTTCGAGCGCCAACCACGCGGCCGCGAGGCGGAGCGACGGATCGTCGGGCGCGGCGGCGAGCGCGCCGTCGAGCGCAGCGCGAGCCTTGGGCAGATCGTGCGAGTGCTCGAACACGCGCACGGCGTCGCGAACATGAAGCGTCGCCGGATCGTGCGGGGCGACGTGATCGGCGAGGCTCGCCGTGAATCCCGACCCGGCATGCGACGCGAGCTGCCAGCTCCCGACGGGACCGGCCCACTCCCATACAAGCTCGGCCACCCTGCCCTCGCAGGTCGGTGCGCGGTCGATGCCGACGATCGCCTGGCGCTTCGACGGCGCGAGCGCCACGCAGTGGACGTTGGTCGGTTGCGCGACCACGGAGCCAAACCGGCGACGCGCACCCGCGTGATCGCGGTTCCCGAGGAAGCGCAGGAGATCGGCGAGTCCGAGCTTCTGCGTCCGCGCCTCGACGAGCGCGCGCAGCCGGCTCTCGCGATGGTCGGAGTGATGCGACCACGCGTGCGACGCCGCGAGCTGCCCCTTCTGCATCGCTCCACTGCGATAGCGATTGGTGCAGACCAGATACTCGTCGCGCGGACGCACGATCTCGACGTGCGGGCCGGCGAGCTCGAGGACGAGCGCGGACTTCTCGCGCGCGCTGCCGACGCAGATGCCCCAGCTCGACGAGGCCGGGCGTTCCTTCGCGATCCGGATCGCATCGTCGAGCGTCTCGGCGCGACGCGCGATGTCGTGGATGATGTCGACGATCATCGCGCCGCTCCACGTCACATCGCGGTGCCACCGCGTGTGCGGGGCGATCACGAGGCCAGCTTCGTTGATCACCGTGACCACCGGTGCATCCGCCCCACGCGCGCCGAAGAACGCATAGGACTGACCACCGGTGGGTGAACAGACGGTGAACGCCGGCAGCGCGTCCCACACCCCGACGCCGGGAAAATCGAAGTTGCGGGCGAACATCAGCTCGCCGTCCTCGGTCGCGCTGCCCCACGCCACGACCGTCGAGCACGCGGGTACCGCCGCCGTGGTGGCATGCGCGGTGAGCGCGTTCGAGAACGGACCGAGCTTCCCGCGCGCCGCGAGCGACACGCAGTTCTGCATCGAATCCATCGTCGCCATCGTCAGCGCGGCGAGCTGCTTCTCACGAGCCGACGCATCGGGAGCAGCGGCCTTCACGAACGCCTTCGTCCTCGCGACAACGTCTTCAGGTCGCGTCCGCGCGAGCGAGGCCTGCCACGCCGTGGCGAGCTGGCGCACGATGAACCGCTCGACCGCGGACGTGTTCCCGGCGAGCGCGCGCTCCGGCATCGTTCGATAAAACGCGAACAACCGCCGCGCGTCCTCGGAGGCGAAGCCACCGTGCTGCGCCCCCATCTGCTCCTGCGTTCCGGCGAGGCGCGTGAGATACAGGTTCCGCTCGGTCATCGTTTCTTCCTTGCTCTGCGCTGCGCGGGCTTGCGCAGCGGTTCGATCACGCGGTCCACCAGCTCTTCGATCACGCGATCCGCGGAGGCGATACCGAGCACGTGATGCACGAGCACACCGTCGACAACCGCGAGCACCAGCTCCACCACCCGCTCCGGATCGCACGGCTTGACCTCGCGACGCGCGATGCCACCGCGGAGGTCCGCGATCAGCGCCTCGCGCCCGAGCAACACGCGCTCGCGGTGCGAGACGAACGACGAGTTGAAGTCTCGGCCACCCACCGCCCACAGCTGGAACAGCCCACCGATCAGGTTCGGGCGCTCGCGATGAAACTCGACCGTTGCGGTGGCGAACGTGCGCAGGCGATCGAGCGGGTGCTCGACGTGCTTGACGCGCGTGAGCATCTCCTCGGCGAACGTCTTGTACGTGTGCTCGAGCACGGTCTCGAACACCGCGCCGAGGTCGGGGAAGTAGAAGTACAGCGTCGGGCGCTTCACCCCGAGCGCCTCGGCGAGCTCGCGCATCGACGTCTGCATGCCTCGCGCGCGCAGCACCTCGAACGCGGCATGCGCGAGCTCGGTGCGGCGGACGAGGTCGGGACGACGAGGCATTCGCTGACACTATGTCAGTACTAGAAGGCTGACATAGTGTCAACGTATACGTGTGTTCCTGACGACGGGGAAGCCAGCCCAGCGCGCCCGCGTAGGAGGAGATGCGTGTACGCTGACCCACCTGGTGGCCGTCGTGTCCCGCGATGACGTTGTCTTGCAGCGACCGGAAGACGTTCGCTTCCTGGTCCCGGTGTTCCACACCACCAGTGCGTGCCCCGGTGCGGTGACCGCGTACGTGCTGCGCCGGATCGCGTATCGCGCTGGCGCCTACGCACCCGGCATCCAGGAGCACAGCTTTCACGAGCTCAACACGTCGCGCGAAGGGGGCTCGATCGAGAAGGTCCAGCGCTGGTTCGGTGGACGCGTCTCGATGCTTCACCAGCTCGGCTATCGGTTGCAGAGCCGCCGCGTCGCCACTCCGACCGCATCGCTACTCGAGTGGGTACGCGCCGGCAAGGGGTATCGCGGCGCGATGCTGCCCACCTCGTTTCGTCGCTTGCATCCCACGCCCGGCGCCGCCGGTAGGGATGTCTCCGCCGACGAGATCAACCACGCCGTCGGCATCACGATCGATCGGCTCGACGCCAACACCGACGAGGAGCTCGTGATGATCGATCCGTGGCCGGGCGTCGCGGGCGGTGGGCAGGATCGCGACAAGGTCGCGCCGCACATCGAGATCGCTCATCGCGATCGCGGCTCGCACGCGCTGATCTACTTCTGGGTCGGCTGGTCCTGACTACTTGAACGACCCGAGATCCACGTACGCGTGGTCGGCCATGATGATGTACGGCCGATCTTCGAACGCGAGCTTGCCCTTGCCGTCGTGACGCACGATCTGCAGCAGGCCCATGCCGTACCCCATCGGACCCTGCGAGTAGTAGTCGATCGACAGCCGATACGGACCCGCCTTCGCGTTGCCCGGGATCGCGAAGCACTCGTAGCCGGTGGTGATGTCCTCGTAGAGCTCGCCGCCCGACGGCAGCTTCTTGCTCGAGTAGAAGGCGTGACCTCCGCGCGCGTCCTGGATGTGGAAGTCGACGTCGTTCGCGTCGGTCTCCCAGTAGAGGACGAAGCGCGTCGACGGCGCGGTCGAGAGTGCGATGCCGCGCTTCTGGAGCGCCGCGGCGATCTCGGACTTCTTGTCCGGCCTCGAAGCTGCGTCCCCGGCCACGAGGGATCGACTCGACATGAATCCCTTGAACGCATGAGCGAGAGGTCTGGCCCCCTCGCGGACGATCAAGATCAACCTGGATTCCAGCGAGTTGCGGCCAGCACCCGCTCGACGATTCGAGGAACGCGGAAGCCCACTCGAACGTACGCGATTCGCGATTCGATCCAGGTCGTGCACGAATCGCGCATCGTCGTGCGCTCTCATTCTTTAAAACATTCGCGTTTTTATGATGACGAGCGCGAAGCGCGCTGCGTATAGAGAGTGCGGGGAGGGAACCACCATGTCGTTCCGTTCGATCGGAGTGTTCGTGTTGCTATCCGCGTGCGGCTCGCCGGGCGCGGATCCGAAGAGTCAGCCTGGCGATGATGATGACGATTTGGCGCCGGACTCGTCGACGCCGTCGGACGCCACGGCGGATGCGCCGAGCAACGTCGTCGAGGAGGATTGCTCGTCATACCCGTTCAAGGCCGAGACGCTCTACGCGGAGCGCGTCGGCTTCGGCCGCAACGTCACAGGTGGTGATCACGACCTGCCCTATCATGTCACCACGCTCGCGAACGCCGGCCCCGGTTCGCTCCGCGTCGCGCTCGAGAGCACGCAGAAGTTCTGGATCGTGTTCGACGTCAACGGCCTGATCGACCTCGGCGACGACGACATCCACGTCAAGTCCCACAAGACGCTCGACGGTCGCGGTCGTGACATCACCATCGACGGCGAGATCAAGATGGATCCCGGGACCAAGAACATCTTGTTCACCGACGTCAAGTTCCAGTACCCGGCGGGCTTCGCGACGTCCGACGGCGACCTGATCGGCATCCGCGGTCACGGCAACGTCGACCCGGAGCAGTACGACTCGCGGGACATGTGGTTCCACCACCTCGAGCTCGCGCGCGGTGGCGACGGTCAGCTCGACAATCGCGGTGCGACGTACGTGACGGTGTCGTGGTGCCACATGCACTCGCACAGCAAGTCGATGCTCCACACCAACGACACCGACAGCGGTCCGTCGTACGGCAACCGCACGACGTATCACCACAACTTCTTCGACCGGACGTCGCGTCGCGGCCCGCAGTTCCACTGGGGCGTCGCCGACTTCTTCAACAACTATCACTACCAGTGGTACGAGTTCGGAGCGGCCGCGCAGAACGAGGCGAAGTTCCTCTCCGAGGCGAACGTCTACGAGGCGCGGCCGGGCGAGTTTTGCCTGCAGTGCCCGGATCCGAACAGCCCGACCGGCGACTCCGACTTCGAGGTCAGCAAGGTCGGCTTGACGTCGTCGTGGGACACCAACCCCGGCTTCATCAGGAGCGTCGGCGATGTCGCGCGACAGGGCGCCGTGATCGAGCAACGGATGCCGGAGATGGTTCCGGCGCGCCCCTACGACGCGGTGATCGAGCCGGCGAACGACGCCTTGATCGATGAGATCAAGACGAAGTCGGGTCCGCGCCGCAGCTACTGCCAGTAAGCTCGCCGCGTGGCGAAGGCCAAGAAGCCGAAATCGAGCGGTCGCGGCAAGTACGATCGCTCGCTGACCGCGGCCGCGCGCCAGGCGGATCAACGGACCAAGCTCCTCGACGCCGCGACGTCGGTGATCGCCGCGAAGGGCTTCGGCGAGACCACCGTCGAGGCGATCGTCGAGCGCGCCGGGATGAGCCGGCGCACGTACTACGAGCACTTCTCCGACATCCGCGACGTGCTCTCGCAGATCTACGATCGCGCCGCTGCGATCAGCCTGACGATGGTGCAGTCGAGTGCACGTGCGCACGCCGAGCCGCTCGACGCGCTGCGCGCGGGGCTCGCCGCGTACGTCACGGCGGTCACCGCCTATCCCGAGGTCGCGCGCGTGATGTTCCAGGAATACCGGCAAGGGGGTCGCGACTTCGAGACTCGCTACCAGCGCGACAGCGGGCGCTATGCGGAGCTCCTGCTCGAGATGCTGATCGCGGTACATGCCGCCGGGCACCTCGGCAAGCAGCCGACCGAACCGACGGTGTTCGCGATCGCGAAGGGCATCGAAGGGCTCGCTGTCCGCGCGATCGCGAGGAAGCAGCCGCAGGAGCTCGCCGCACTGGTCCCCGAGCTCGTCGAGCTGTCACTCGCGCCGTTCAGATAAACACACCGGTGTTTTGATCACTTCAGTGCGATGCCCACGTTCGCCGACGGATCACCGACGAGCCCGAGCACTCCCGTCAGCCAGCCTTCCCACAGCTTGCCGATCACCTCGTACCGCCAGGTCGAGAAGGCGGGTAGCGACCGCGCCGCTTCGAG
>JBBQJJ010000177.1:0-16556 GCA_038325805.1 Haliangiales bacterium | reverse complement strand
CAAGGCGGGCGGCAAGTTCCCCGACAACGTCGCGCTCTCGCAGGCGCGCGCGGAGTCGGTGAAGGCGTACTTCGTCAGCAAGGGCATCGCCGACGACCGCGTGGTCGCGAAGGGCTACGGCGACTCGGCTCCGGTCGAGCCCCCGACCGGTCTGACCGGCGCGAAGCTCAACGCCGCGCGCACCAAGAATCGCCGCGTCGAGTTCAAGCTGATCGAGCAGACGGCTGCGCCGAAGGCTGAAGAGAAGAAGTAATCCGTCGCTTCAGGCTCTACCGGATCGTTCGCACGGCGATCGTCATCGCGACGGTCGCCGTTCGCTATTTTCGGCTCCAGCGCAGGAAGAGCGCCACCCAGGCGGAGTGGGATAGGGCGCACGCGAAGACCGGCGCGGCGATCTACAAGCTCGCCACCACGCTGGGCGGTGCCCTCGTCAAGCTCGGGCAGGTCCTCGGCTCGCGCGGTGACGTGCTCCCAGAGGCACTGGTCGCGCCGCTGCGGGGGTTGCACGACCGGGTGCCGTCGCGGCCACTCTCGAAGCTCGAGAAGCACCTGGAGCAGCAGCTCGCGATTGCCGCGAGGTCGTCCGAGCCGCGCTACGCGGATTTCCGGAATCGCCGGCCCTGGCGTGAGGTGTTCAGCGAGCTCGAGCCCACCGCGATCGCGGCGGCGTCGCTGGCGCAGGTCCATCGCGGCCGGCTGAAGGATGGGCGCGAGGTCGCGATCAAGATCCAGTACCCGGAGGTCCGCCGGCTGTTCCCGATCGACTTCGGGTCGTTTCGCCGCGCGGTGCGAGTGGCCCGGTGGTTGAACAAGTCGCTCGACTTCCGGCCGATCGTCGACGAGCTCGCGCACTTCGTGCTGCTCGAGTTGCAGTTCACCCGCGAGCTGCAATCGACGGTGCGGGGGCGCGCGAACCTCGCAAGCGACCCGACCATCGTGGTGCCGGAGGTGTTCGAGGAGCTGTCGACCGACAAGTTGCTGGTGCTCGGTTTCTTGAAGGGCACGGCGCTGTCGCGGCTCGACGTGCTGCGCGAGCGTGGGGTCGATCTGCGCTCGGTCGCGACCCGGGTGGCGAACCTCTACGCGACGATGATCTTCTCGCACGGCTTCTTCCACGGCGATCCGCACCCCGGGAACATCCTCGTCCTCGACGATGGCCGGATCGGACTGCTCGATTTCGGGCTCGCGAAGGAGCTACCGACGGGGTTCTCGCGTCATGCAGCGACCATGATCACCGCAGGCATGACCGGGGACACGCAGCGAGCTGTCGAGGCCGCGCGCGCGATCGGCTTCGTGATCAGCGATGACAAGGCACCCGCGTTGATCACGCTGGTGAAAGCCATGCTCGGCGACTACTCGCAGGCTGCCGAGCTGATCAAGCAGGTCGCGCCCGGCGAGCTCGAGGTCCCGCACCACTTCACGCTGATCGGCCGCGTGATGATCATCCTGTCCGGGCTCTCACACTCGCTGGTGCCGAACGAGCGGATCATCGGCGGGGCGATCCTCGCCGCACTGGCGCCGCACATGATGGTCGCGCGCGCGCGCGCGAGCTAAGCGGACTGCTTCGCTGCTTTGTCGTCGGACTGCTTGGCGGCCGGCTTCTCGGCAGGCTTCGTACGCGACCATTCGGGCTTCCAGAAGCCGACGAGGGCGGCGGGCACGAGCGGCCAGATCACGAGCGCCAGGATCGGCTGCTTCATCACGCCGATCAGATTCAGCACGACGTAGAGGCCGAGCATCGCGACGCGGCCCTTCGCGTAGAGCTTCCGCTTGTCGGGCCCGAGGAAGGCGAGCAGCAGCAGATCGAGCGGCAACAGCACGAGCAAGCTCTCGTTCCACCGCACGTACGGCAGCGGCGAGATGATCGCGAGGAACCACAGGATCGTGCCGAGCAGGAACTGCGGGAGCACCGCGAGAGCGAGCGTGGAGCGCTGGAAGCGACCGAAGTAGCGGCCGGCGACCGCTGGTGCCGTGAGGAGCAGGAGGAGGAAGAACAGGAGGGCGCGCCCGGAGGCGTGCTCGGTGTCCTCCTCGACGTCGGCGAGCCCGTTGCCGTTCGAATCGGCCTTGGTGGCCATCCCGGCGAGCTCGGGGCGCTCGAGCTCGGGTGCGCGTTGGTAGAGGATGATCGGCTTGATGCCCCACTTCTTCTCGACGCCCTCGCGAAGGAACTGCGGGAGAAACATGCGTTCCCAGTAATCGGGGACACGATCGGTGACGCGGCCCATCGCGACGTCGGTGATCAACAGGAAGCCGCGCATGCCCCAGAAGCCATCGCGGGCGAGCTCGCGGAAGGTCTTGCCGTCGGTGTCGACCCCTTTCAGCGTGCTGAGCAGTCCATTGCTCGCCGGCGGTTCGTCTCCACTTGCTCCAATTGGGCATTTGTCGTCGGTGGCGCAGTCGAGGATGTCGCGAACGCGGGTGGTGCAGTTATCCCAGAAGTGGTCGTACGCGTAGTAGAGGTTCGAGCCCGGTGGCCGCAGCACCTCGCGCTCCGGGAGTGGCGCGGTGTCGCGGTAGAGCGCGTCGATCACCTTCTTCTTCTGCGCGCCGTCGAGCGGGATCGGTTGTGCCCACACGGTACGATTGCGACCGGCGTAGATCTGGATCAGCGCGTCGATCGGCTGCTCGCCGGCCCAGAAGCTATTGGTGCCGCGAAAGAAGCCCCACGCCATCGCGAGCGGCTTGTTGAAGCTGCCGATGCCGTAGTTGAAGCAGACGTCGTTGCGGGGATCGAGGTAGCGAATACACAAGGCGATATGGCCGTGGCGTTCCCAGGCCAGGGAGCCGATCCCCATCGTGACCAGCTCGATCGTAGGTTCGTCGGCGTACAGCTTCTGGGCGGCGCTGCCCTCCGGGCAGTTCGCGGGTAGGTCACATGCACGAAAGCTCGCACGGGCTCGAGGGACTCGCTGTTGCGCGTCAGCGTCGCGTGTACCGATCAGGAGGACGACCGCGACGAGAAACAGGCGGAGAAACACTTCGCGCAGTGTGCCATTGACCGGCGTAGCAACCAACGCGGAACATCCATTCGTGGACCAGTTCGGGCGGTACACGGTGTTCGAGTGCCTCGGAGCTGGGGGGATGGCGACGGTTCACCGTGCCACCATCGAGATCGGCGTCGGTGTGGTTCGCGAGGTCGCGCTCAAGCGGATGCTGCCGCAGCTGGTCGACGACAAGAAGACCCTCGACGATTTCATCCGCGAGGCCAAGCTCGCCGCGCACCTCAACCACCCGAACATCGTCCGTATCCTCGAGCTCGGCCGGAACGGCACCACGTACTTCATCGCGATGGAGCTGGTGCGCGGGCATTCGCTGCTGCAGCTCCTCAAGCTGATGGCGGCGCGCGGCGGGATGGCGCCGGTCGGGATCGTGGTGGCGCTGCTCTCCGAGTTGTGCGACGCGCTCGACTACGCGAGCAACGCGACCGATGCCGAGGGCGAGGCGATGGAGATCGTGCACCGCGATCTCTCGCCCTCGAACTTGATCATCGATACCGAGGGCCACCTCAAGATCATCGACTTCGGCGTCGCGAAGAGTATGCGGGGCCAGTTCGTCACGAGCTCCGGGTTGGTCAAGGGCAAGCTCGGGTACATGGCGCTCGAGGCGCTTGCTGGCAAGGCGGTGGATCGCCGCTCGGACATCTTCTCCGTCGGTGTCGTCGCGTGGGAGCTGCTGACGGGACGGCGGTTGTTCAACGCCACGAACGAGTACGACGTGATCACGATGATCCGGAAGGGCGCCACCACGAAGCCGTCGCAGATCAACGACGAGGTCTCGCCGGAGCTCGACGAGATCGTGATGCACGCGCTCAGCAAGAAGCGCGACGAGCGCTGGCCGAGCGCCGGCGTGATGAAGAACGCGCTCGATACGATTCGCAGGATCCACCGCGACGGCCCGCGCGAGGTCAGTGCATGGCGCGAGACGCTGGTCCCTTCGCCTTCGCTGCCCGGCGAGGATTCGACAACGATGGAGCACATGTCCCTGCGCGAGCTGATCAACAAGGCCTCGCAGCCGAGCATCACGGCGACGACCCGCGTCTCAGCACCGCTCGAGGTGGATTGCTACGACGAGGAGATCGTCGACGACAGCCCGACGCAGATGAACCAGGTCCCGCGGCCAGCGCAGCCCTCGGATAGTCACTTCGGGCTCACCACCGAGCCGCATCCGACGCTGTTGCCGCATCAGCTCGGCAGCGATCCGGCGTACGAGGCGCTCGTCCGCGAGAGCCACACGTCGGGATCGTTCATCGAGGCCACGCCGCCGGGGCGCGGATCGGGCAACGGGATCGCGCCGCGCGACACGGTGATCGGCCACGACAGCTCGCTGTCCGACGAGTCCGAAGACGATTGAATCTGCCCGGTGATGTCCAGCGGGCGATCAAGGCGTGGGTCACCCCGCTCAGGTCTTGATCGTCAGTCCCTCGCGCGAAAACGTCGACAGCGTCGGTCGGTCTGCTTCCACCACGCGCGCGAACGTGAGCTCGCGAAGGACTGGCATCGAGCGCAAGGCAGTGCGTAGAAACGTGATGT
The DNA here is from genome assembly GCA_038325805.1 of Haliangiales bacterium. GTDB lineage: Bacteria > Myxococcota_A > Polyangia > Haliangiales > Haliangiaceae > JABFXX01. The sequence goes on along the minus strand of JBBQJJ010000177.1, from coordinate 12,024 downwards.
GCGCCGGGTCGCGTGGGGTGGGGAGCGTCAGCCGTTCGAGCCGATCGCGACACCCGAGGCGATGCAGCCAGGCGAACAGCGGCGTGTCGCCACCGAGCGTGTGGGGATCGAGATAACCCGGCTCGTTGCGCGACAGCTCCAGCGCGGTCAGCTTCGGCATGCCGTCACCGATCCGAGCGAACAGGTTGTCGGGCGGAGCGGCCCGCGTGGTGGCGAGATGGCAATGCAGTGCGAGATCGAGCTCGGTCAGCTCGGGCAGGTCATGCAGCGACGCGATCGCATCGAAGCCGGAGATCCGCAGGCGCCGGAGCGCCGGATGCTCGAAGCGATCGAACAGCTTGCGCGCGTCGAGCTCGAGGCACTTCAACGCCGGTGTCGCGAGCGTGAAGTTCGAGGTCGACGGGATCGCCGGCGTGTCCTTCTCGGACCACATCCGCAGCGTGACGCGCGACAGGAACGGGCGAGGTGCCTCGGCGATCGCAGCCACGGTATCGCGCAGCATCTTCGGTGGACCGACGGCGGTGACGCTGCGCGTGAACCGCGCGGCGTTGCTGCCGAAGGCGAGCCGCACTTGCTCGACGGGATCCGCGCTGGTGGCGTCGAGCTCGAGGAAGCCATAGCGGATCACGCCGTTCGGGCGCTGCGTGCCGAGCCAGGTGTCGATCAGCTCGTCGCGGCGACGCACGAGCAGGGGAGTGGAGCCCGACTGTTCGATCTCGAGATCGATCGCGATCAGCTCGCCACGCGGATCGTCGACGGCTTGCAGTTGGTCTCCGTAGACCGTGACGATGTCGCGATCGACGCCGCGATCGAGCCCCTCGCGGAGCTGCGCTTCGAGGTCCTCGATCGTGGTCACCGCTCCAGGATATCGTTATCGTTCGCGGCAGCCCCATGGCCAAGCGGTACTTCGAATTCTCGGATGACAGGTCGAACAAGTTCTGGGAGGTCTGGCGCGAAGGCGTGTCCGTGTTCACCCGCTACGGGAAGATCGGCGCGACCGGCCAGCTCACCGTCAAGAAGCTCGGCTCCGACGCGGACGCGAAGAAGCTGCACGACAAGCTCGTCGGCGAGAAGACCGGCAAGGGATATGTCGAGGCAGGCGGGAAGACCAAACCCGCCAAAGGCAAGCCGGCCGAGGTCGAGGTCACAGACATCGTCGTCGTGCCCGAAAATACGGTTCGCCTCGAAGTCGTCGACGGGAAATCGTCCAAGTTCTGGCTGGTCCACCGCAAGGACAAGACCGTCACCGTGACGTTCGGCAAGATCGGTACGTCGGGTACCGCCTCGAAGAAGAAGTACAAGACGGACTGGGACGCGCGCAGCGACGTCAACCAGCAGATCCGTCAGAAGAAGCTGAAGGGATATCTGCAGGTCGTCGCCGGGCCGCGGTTCAAGCCGGTTCCGTCGGCGTTGAATCCCCAGCTCGAAGCCGCGATCGTCAAGGGCGACGACGACAGCTACATGGTCTACGGCGACTGGTTGATGGAGCAGGGCGATCCGCGCGGCGCGATGGCGTCGATCGCGGGCGCCGACAAGAAGTCGCAGAACAAGGCGGCCGCGATCGCGTGGAAGCACAAGAGCTTCTTCTACGGTCCGCTCGGGATGTACGCCGCCGAGACGCCTCATCGCTTCACCCCGGTCGTCGCGACGTGGAGGCACGGCTGGATGGACACGCTGCGATTGACCGCGACGCGCGACGAGCTCCTGCCGGTCGGCGATTGCGGGGATCTGGTGGCGCTGTTGCCAAAGGTTGTGTCCTCGCGGCTGGTGCGCGAGCTCGTGATCGGCTGCCCGCGCGTCAACGACGAGTTCACGTTCTTCGCCACGATGCATGCGCTGACGAAGGCGCTGCCGAACATGCCGAACCTCCGGCGGCTCGTCCTCGGTGACTTCCACTCCGAGGACAGCGAGCTGTCGTGGTCACACCTCGGGTCGATGAAGGACGTGTGGAAGCACCTCCCCAAGCTCGAGTACTTGAAGATCCACGCCGGCAACATGGACTTCGGCACGATCGACGCGCCCGAGCTGCGCGAGCTGTGGATCGAGAGCGGTGGGTTCGACGTCTCGAACCTCGATCAGTTGATCAAGGGCAAGCTGCCCAAGCTCGAGGTGCTGAACCTCTGGATGGGGGAGGACAACTACGGCTGTGACATTCGTCCCAAGCACCTCGCAACGTTCATCGCCGAGCTCGGCAAGAAGTTCCCGAAGCTCCGGCACCTCGGCCTCGCGAATTCGCAGTGGGGCAACGAGATCGCACCGTTGCTCGTGAGATCGAAGATTTTGAAGCAGGTGTCGTCTATCAACCTATCGATGAGTCACCTCACCGACGAGGGTATGCGCGTGTATGCCGAGCACAAGGATGCGTTCAAGCACCTGACCGCGATCGATTTCTCGCGGTGTTTGCTCGGCACTGAAGGAAACAAGCTCGCCAAGACGTTGGGCAAGCACGTCGAGGTCAGCCGTCAGGATGATCCGACGGAGTACCAGCCTGACCCGGATGACGGCGACGAATCGGAGGAAATGTGGCGATACGCGGCAGTAGGCGAATGAAGCTCGCGATGGTGATGATGCTGGTCAGCACGCAGGCGACTGCGCAGCCGGTCAAGGGTCAGGACTTCCTCGACGACGCGAAGGCGATCTATCGGATCGTCGGGTGTAGCGATGGTGCGTTGCCGCCGGGCTACGATGAGAAGCATCGAGTTGTCGTCGACAAGCACTGCACGTCGATCAAGAAGGCCGTCGACAAGTACCGCACCGACTACTTCGGAAGCGCGCGGAAGTGGTTCGCAGACAAGGTGCCGGCGGACGCCACGCAGCTCGTCTACTTGTTCTCGGGTGCGGATCTGCTGTCCGCGCTCGTCGCGTTTCCGAACGCCACCGAGATCACCACGATGTCTCTCGAGCTCGCTGGCGATCCGCGGCCCTACGCGAAGCTGACGCCCGCCGAGCTCGATCGCGATCTCGCGGCGTATCGCGTCGAGCAAGGCATGCTGATCCAGGTCGGCTCGAACTCGAGCAAGAACCTGTCGAAGCAGCAGCGCCGGTTTCTGCCCGGCGAGGTCAGCTCGTTCCTGCTCGCCCTCGCGATCGGCGGGTACGAGCCGGTGGGGATGAAGTTCTTCAAGATCGAAGCCGACGGCAAGCTCCACTACTTCACCAAGGAAGAGATCGACGCGGATACCAAGGCGACGTCGCAGCTCCGCGTGACCTGGAACAAGCCGACGTTCTCGGAGTCGTTTCGCCACGTCGAGATCCAGTACAAGAAGATCGGCGAGTCTACGATTCGCACGCATCGTCATATCGCGTGGAACGTCGAGGACAAGTACCTCGCGGCTCATGGCGAAGTGCTCAAGCACCTCGAGGCCAAGGGCAAGGTGACGATGATGGTGAAGGGCGGGAGCTACCTGCTGTGGTTCTCGAGCTTCAAGACGATCCGCAACTACATCCTCGGCAACCTCAAGTGGATGCTGTCGGACTCGACGGGCCCTGCGCCGACACACGCGAAGCCGGCGGGGATGGTGCAAGAGGCGTACGGCAAGTACACCGGGCCGGTCGACGAGATCAACGTGGTCGACGGCACGCGCGAGGACCTCGACATGAAGGCGCTGTTCGCGAAGCCCGCAGGGCCGATGCCGTTTCGGTTCGGTTATCTCGACAAGCTGAACAACAAGCACGTCGTGATCACCAAGCCGAAGTGAGCTACGGCGGGCAGGTACCGGCGGATCCGCCGTAGTCGTACGGGAACGTGTGCTTGACGTCGAGCAGGTCGCGCAGCCCCGGACACGACGACAGCCCCTGGTTGATGAACCAACCATCGAGGTAGTCGACGAGATCGACGCCCGGCTTGCCGCTGTTTGGTCGCAGTGACGCGAACATCAGAAAGGCCTCCACGCCCAGCACCTGCGTGTGCGAGCCGCCCACCAGATCGTCGTCGGTGGCGGGCGCATCGGAGAGGTCCCACAGGATCTGCGCGACCATGTCCTCGCTGACGTTCTGCGCGAGCCCACCGTTGAGATTCGCCTTGGTGTTCGAGGTGTCCGCGTTGAACGCGAAGCCGCCGCCCGCATTCGAGTCCGAGTAGATCGGCTGGTCGGTGATCGCCATCGAGAAGTAGGTCGAGAAGCCCTCGGACCACGCGAGCGTCGGGTTCACCGGGTTACCGTTGTGGTCGCCGCCGGGGCTATCGCTCCGACCGATCACTTCTTCGATCCAGTGGCCGGACTCGTGGAGGATCACGGTGTCGTCGTAGCCGTCGCTGTCGGAGGCTTCGCCGAGCAGGAACAGCGTGTTGTTGAAGTAGAACGTGCCGTCCCGGTTGCCCTTGTGCCAGATCGCGGTCAGCGGCGATGCCGTGCGGTTAGGGAACATCACCGGGATCGCGTCCATCACGTCGACGAGCACGTCGAAGATGTTGAAGGCCTCGGCGATGCCGGTCTCCTCGGTGACCAACACGTCCTGTTCGCTGCTCTGTAACAGAAAGGTCGGTGCGCCGAAGCCGTGGATCAGCTCGGTCGACCCGTTGCGCACCTCGATCGGTCGCGCGGCCTCGCTGCTGGTCGTCGCGGCAAGCACGTGGACTCTCGCGTTGGAGACCGCGTCGAAGTCGAGACTGTACGCACCGTCGTCGTCGGTGACCGTCTCCGCGATCACGACCGAGTTCGCGTCGGCAACCAAGGAGACCGAGACGCCGCGCGACGGTTTCACCGTGATCGCACCCAAGGGCCCCGTGTTGGTCTGCGGACGATCCTCGTAGCGCACCGTGCCGGTGATCGTGAAGTGGCCGGGCTCGCCGGGCGGATCGTCATCATCGTCATCGCCGCCGCCGCTGCAGGCGACGAGTGCGATCAGCGCGAACGCGAAGCAGCGCATCACCGCACCTCGCCGATCTGGCGACCATCGCGCAGCGTGTACACGGTGACGGGCTTTGCAGCGCGTTGCTGGCCGGCGCTACCGACCCGGACGATTCCAGCGCGATTGCGGCCGCCCGCACGCGCCGAGCCAACGACATCGAGCCCCTCGCCGGCGCGGACGGTCACCGTGGTCACCAGCTCGCGGCGCTGACCCGCAGCCGTGGCACCGAACGAGAGTTGCTTGCCGGCGAGCGTCAGCTCGATCGTGGGGACATCGCGCGTGGGGATCGCGACGAGGCGCACTTGATAACCACCCGAGACGGCCTTCGAATCGAGACGAACCTCCACGGGTGCGGAGGGTTTACGAGGGGACCTGTCCGCGGCCGCAGGAACGGCCAACAGACCCCAGAGAAGGGTCAGAACAACAAAACGCACGATCCTTTGTACGTGACGGAGGTCGGGATCCCACTCTCTAACCGCTTTCACGGCCTTTCAGAGTGATTCCAGTTACTAGCGGGGGCGTTTGGTCGGGGATTTCTTGCGCTGAGCGTGGGCTTTGGCGATCGCCTCGTCGCTCGGCCAGTTGACCTCGGGCGGCGGGAAATTCGGCCGTGCGAGCAGGTAGCCCTGGCCGTAGCGAGCACCGGATTCGATCACGGCCTCGAGCTCGGTGGTCGTCTCGATCCCCTCGGCGACCACCATCGCATCGAGCTCGCGGCACAGCACGACGATGCCGCATACCAGCTTGAACAACCGCGTGTCGCGCGTCAGCCCGGCGACCAGCTCGCGATCGAGCTTGACGATCCGCGGCTCGAGGTCGGCGATGTACTTGAGGTTCGAGTAGCCGGCGCCGAGATCGTCGACGACGAGGTACACACCGCGTTGCTTGACCTCCGACAGCACCGACTTGCAGAGCTCGAAGTGGCTGAGCGGCACACCCTCGGTGATCTCGAGATAGACGTCCTTCGCGTGATCGAAGATCGGATCGTCGGGCTGGACGAGATAGCGCTCGTTGAGCTCTGCGGGATGAACGTTGAGGAACAGGTGATGGTCCTGGCACCCCGCCACCGCCATCTCGCGAATCAACCGCCCGAGCTCGCCCGCGCACGAGTGATCGATCGCCGCCTTGAACAGCGCCATCGGCGAATCGAACTCCGGTGACTTCGAGCGAACGAGAGCCTCGTACGCGAACACCTTCTGGGTGCGCAGGTCGACGACGGGCTGATAGACGACGCGAACGTCGCGAGCGTCGAGCACGCGTCGGATCGCCATGTTCGGTGGCAGAGAACGGGTGGTGCGAGGCAACGGTCGATATTCTAACGACCCCGTCCAGGACCTCGGTTGCCAGTGGGGTAATTTTCGTTGCATTCCGCACGGCAACCTCGATACACAGGCCGCGTGAAGGCATTGGGGAAGCTCGTATTCGTGGGTGTGGCCGCCTGTAGCAACGCCCGCGAGGCTGCGCCTCCGCCGACGAGCGCCGTCAGTGTTGCCGCCACCGCGGGCCCGGCCGGCCAGGTCAACTCTGCCGACCCGAACCTCGAGCGCTACCAACGGATCGTTCGCAACGTCGCCGATTGCCCTCTCGAGGGCTACCAGATCGTCCCCACCTGCCCGGGCATGCACGAGCTTGCCGCCGGCATCTCGGGCGTCCCGGTCGACGTCCGTGCCGAGGTCGGTCGCTCGATGCTCTCCCATGCGTCGCCGGCAGTCCGGGTCAAGGCCGCCGAGTTGATGACCGTGGCGCATGGTGTGGGTCCATCGCGCGAGTCGCAGGACGCGATCGCCGACGCTGCCTCTCGCGAGCGCCACCCCGGCGTGCTCCGCGCGTTCATCCGTGTGATCGCCGATCACGGCGCCGCCAACCCGAACGTCGGCAAGGTTCTCCTCGACGCCGCCGGTCATGCCGACGCGAACGTCCGCCTCCAGGCCGTCTATGCGCTGACCTCGCAGCCCAATCGCGGTCTCGCAGGTGGCAGCACCAAGGTCGCTCGCCTCGCCGAGTTCGATGCGGATCTCAAGGTCCGTACCACGGCGTGCGAATACGCCGGCAAGCTCGGCAGTGACGATCTGCTCCCGCTCTACACCAAGCTCACCGCCGATCCGTCCAACCCGGACCTCTATGCCGCGTGCATGGAGGGCCTGGTCCGGATGTTCCACGACCATCCGCTCCTCGACACCGCGAACCGACAGGCCTACGAGCTGTTCCTCGATCGGCTCGCGAAGCAGCCGCGCAGCGAGACCTCGCCGCCGTGGAGCGTGATGTCGACGTTCTGCTACTTTTCCCACGGCGCCGACGCCGACAAGCTCACCGCCTGGAAACAGCGCGCGCCGTGGTTCGATGCCGCTGCGGTCAAGCGCGTGCTGACGTCCGTGATCTCCGACAAGGCCACCTCGTGGATGGCGCGCGCCGCCGCGATCGAATCGATGATCGGCCTCGGTGCGAACAAGCCCGAGCTCGAAGCGCTTCGCAAGCACATCGACCCGAAGGACAAGTCGGTCCTCGACAAGCTCGCGTCCGCGATCTCCGAGTGATCGATCTCGTCGCGTTCGCCGCAGGCTGGCGGCCGAACCCGACGTGGTCGTCGACGATCCGTCCCGCCTATGATGCTCTCGTCGCCGGTGTAACGGGCCTCGACGCCTCGCACGCCTGGTCCGAGGTCGCGATGATGATGGGTGACACGCGCGCGGCGCCGCTCGCGCTCGTGGTCTGCCTCCATGCCGAACGCTCCCTCGGCCCGCTTCTCGAAGATCGTCGGCTCGCCAGCCACCGCACGCTCTGCATGCTCGATCTAGGACTCGTGCACGCCGACGGTCCGATCCGGATCGCGTCGCTCGGCGATCCCGCCGTGGTGACGGGTGATCCGAGCACGCTCTCCGCGTGGCTCCAGCGCTCGCTGCTGCCGTTCGACGGTGAGCTGTCACGTGCCGCGTGGTTCGCGTTGCGCGTCGCAGCCCGTCGCACCGAGATCCTCGACGTCGACCCCACACCTTAGATTTCTGAGGGTGTGACGGCGATTGCGGTCGCCCCAAGTCGACGCCGAAACCGTTTCGAACCTCGACGGTGGTGGGTGTAGCGTCGCCATCCTTCAGACTTCATCGAGGTAACTTTTATGCGTCTTCTTCGTGCTGCTCTCGTGATGCTTCCCCTGTTCGCCGCTGCGTGCGGTGACGACGACAAGAACGGTACTGGTGATGCTGCGGCCGTGTTTCCCGAGCAGGGATTCATCGGTCGCACAACTCGCGTTGCGATCGTCGGTGACGGAACCTCTTGGGATTCCACCACTACCGTCAACTTCGGCGACGGCGTGACCGTCGGTAGCATCGAGGTAGCGAGCTCGTCCGCGATCTTCGCCGATGTCACCGTTGCTCCGACGGCGCCCGCCGGAGCAATCGACGTCACCGTGACCGATAGCGGTGACGTTTCGACCCTCGCCGGTGCGTTCACGCTTCAGAACCCGTTCGAGGTCGTGCCGCTTCTTCCCCTCGCACAGGGTGGCATCACCCTCTATGAAGTCACGAACCTCGACCTCCTTCACCCGTTCGATACGACGACGGACGCAGACGGCAACTTCACGGCTCTTAGCGTCGTGCTGGCTGGCACGGGCGTGGATGCGTTCGTTGCGGATGCGACCGCGACCACGGTGACCATCCAGGCGACCGCAGATGTCGACGCGACCACTGGAGCGATAACGCTCACCTCGGGGACCGATGTCTCACCAGCTGGCAATCTCGAAGTCGCCGCGCGTACGGCAACTCCGCTCACCCTGGGCACGCCGGTTGTTGCCACCCTCGACAGCTCGGCACTCTACGAGGTCGAGCTCACCGCGAATCAGCTGGCGTCGTTCTCCGTTGCGAGCGCTGACGAAAACGCCTCTATCCGATACACGATCTTGCCAGCGAGCGGAAAGTGGGCCGACGTGACGGGTGGGTTCTCGGCGGCGGACACCTTTATCAACGCTGACGCGCAGAAGTTCTACTTGTCGGTCCTCGATACCGGCCTCATTGACGGCTACGAGTACACCGTCCTGGCCCGTGGCGTCACGTTGCCCGCCAGCACGACCGATGAGGATGAGCCGAACAACAATGTCGGGAACGCAGAAGTCGCTCCTACTGCGGTGACTCAGTTTGCCGCGACGCTGGCGAGTGAGACCGATGCGGACTTCTTCAAAGTGACTGTGACCGCGAATCAGACGATCCGAGTCGTGACGCTTGCCGGTCCGACGGGTGAAACCGATACGCAGATCTCCATCTTCCTAGCGAACGGGACCACGTTGGTTGACGACGCGAATGGTGATCCGATTGACGGCTTCGATGTGGACTTCGGCGAGGACGTCACGACGGCGGCGCTTCCGGCCGGGACCTACGTGATCAAGATCGATACGTCGCAGTTCGCGATCGACTTCTTTGGCTACGCGCCGGTGAACGACCCGTACGATGCGATCGTGGTCGTCGAGTAGTAGCCGCGTTTTTTCGTTGATTCGACGGTGAGGTCGTTCCGGACGATTGTCGGACCTCTGACGTGGTTGCATCGGTGCCTTGGCCGCCTTTGCCCGCTGATCTAGGGTGAGGAAGCTCCACGCTGTCCCTCAACTCGGCAGCGTTGTAACGATCGTTATAACGAAGTCCGTTAGTACGCTCGTTGTAACGAACGCGGATAGGGGACCTACGAGGGGACCTCGCTGGAAACGGGACGCGCGTGCTGCCGTCGCTATGCCCGAGATCAGACCACGACGAGCTGTGGACTCCGCCGTGCCGACGCGGCAGCGGGCAACGCGAGCGGCGCCGGCGCGGGTAATGCGAGCGGCGCGCCCTTTTGCGAGCGCCAGCCATCGAACCGACTCGCGATGTGCGCGAACGCGATCGGACACGTCGACGCACACGGCTTCGGCGCGTTGAACTCGCGCCGGATATCCTCGACGGTGTAGTCGAGCAGCGGCTTGTTTGCGGAGGACATCCGCGGTGTGCACAGGTGCACGAGCCCGTCCTGGCAGATCATGAACGTGCGCGCGCCGGCACGGCACTTCCAGTCGACGGTGCCCTTGTCGAGCAGCGTCTTCGTGAAGTCGTCGTCGACGAACGCGGGCAGCCGGCGACCGAGGTTGCGGATCTCGTCGTAGGCCGCGCGCGTCGCCGGGTCGGTGGGCTTGAGCTCGCCGCTCTCCTCGCGGACGAGCGAGCAGTTGGAGTCGAAGCCGTAGGCGACCACGGTGCGTGCGACCTCGAGCGCCTCCTCGGGAGGTGACGAGCCGAGGACGGTGTTGATGCGGACGCGGAACTTCGCGTGGCGCGCGAGCAGGCGGAGCTTCGGGCGCAGCGGCTTGAGGGACTTCTTCGAGACGTCGTTCGGGCGCGCGTTGTCGATCGAGAGCTGGAGCGCGTAGAGGCCGGCCTGGTTGAGGCCTTCGATGATCTCGCGCGTCAGGAGGTAGCCGTTGGTGTTGAGGAACGGTTCCATGCCCTTCGAGCGGATGTAGCGAACGAGCTCGACCGCGTCGGGGTGGAGGAGGGATTCGCCACCCGTGAGCGTGACGAAGACCGAGCGCAGCTTCGCGAGGTGATCGATGCGTGCCTTGAGGATCTCCGTCGGGACCGGCTGGCTCACCTTGTCGTACTCGAAGCAGTAGCCGCAGGCGAGATTGCAGCGGCGCGTGATCACGAGGTGCGTGACGATCGGGCGATCGCGGTCGAGGGCAGCGGCGGCGAGGCGAGCCGCGAGGCGCGCATCGCGCAGGGGTTGCCAGCTCTTGCGGTGGATAGGCTCGTCAACAGCGTGCATGGTTCGACCATCAAGCCAGTTGCGTGCCGTACCCAGTTTCACGAGGTTGCGCGCCAGATCGTCCGTGCGTTCAACGCTAAGCGTCAGACGGCCGACAGCGTGTCCCAACGTTCACGACACCTCTAAGATGCGGTGTGCAGCGTTTCTCGTGGTTGTTGGTCCTCGGTGTGGCGTGCGGCGGGAACAAGGAGGAGCCGAAGCAGGCTCCACCTCCACCCGTCACGCCGGATGCGGCGGTGGCAAAGTCCGAACCGCCGAAGCCGGATGCGCAGACGCAGCGCCCGCTCGACGACAAGCCGCCACCGCCCATCACCAAGCCCGTCGACGGAGAGTGCACGCGCAAGAGCGAGGACGTCGCCCTCGTGCTCGCGTGCGAGTACCGCTGCCGCGACAAGAAGGAAGCCGAGGCGTGCGCGGTGGGCGCGAGCAAGTTCTACAAGGGGGATGGCATCAAGGCCGATCCCAAGAAGGGCGAGGAGCTGGTTCGGCTCGCGTGCGAGCTCGAGAATCCCGATGGCTGCGTCTATCTCGCGCGCGTCGACACCGCGAAGGCTGACGAGCTGACCGCGAAGGCGACGACGTACTACGAGCGAGATTGCACGGCCGATCAGGCGCTCGCGTGCATCGAGCTCGCGGATCGTGTGAAGGGCTTCGACGAGCCGCGCGCGAAGACCGAGCTCAAGAAGGGCCTCGACCTCGCGATCACCGGCTGTACCGCCGGCGACGGGACGCTGTGCTTCGCGGCGTCCAAGATCCTCGATTCGGGTGGCCTCGGCATCGACAAAGACGTGATGCGCGCGGCCGAGCTCCGCAAGCGCGCGTGCGAGACCGGCCACGCCGCGACGTGCCTGCGGTTGTCGACGGAGACTGACAAGGCGGAGAAGCGCGATCCACTGATCGACAAGGCGTGCACGCTCGGGTTGTTGAAGGCGTGCAGCCAGCTGGCGCAGGAGCTCACCGCGAACAACACCACGCGCGGAAAGCAGGCGGTCCAGCGCGCGTGCCAGCTCGGCGACGGTGAATGGTGCGTCCGCATCGGCGAGGACTTCGCGAAGGCCGGCGAGAGGGACAAGGCCATCGAGCAGTTCACGAAGGCGTGCAAGTTCGGCGCGGAAGCGGGTTGCTCGCAGGCGAAGCAGCTCGGCGCGAAGTGAACACCGGCTCGTCGGAGACGAGCTCCTTCAGGCGCGGGTTGTTGTAGGCGCGACAGCCCGGGCTAGCGATCGTCGAGCCGCGGTCCGGAGGTAGTTAGCGTCGCAAACGCGCCTGGTGCGCTGCAAAGTTCGCGTCCTCCCATTCCAGACACAACACCTGGGCATCCTCGATCGATCGATGCTTGAACACGCCCGAAGGAAATCGTTGTGGGCAGACGATGTCGGCGAGCCCCCAGACGTG
>JBBQJJ010000176.1:0-16593 GCA_038325805.1 Haliangiales bacterium | reverse complement strand
CGAGCTCCGTCGGCATTCCGCCGAGCAAGTAGATGCAGCCCTCGCGCTCCGGCGTGCCGGGCACGCAGTCGGTGTCATTGAACCGCGCACCGGTGACATCGCCAGTCGTGCCGATGATGCGCATCGCACCGCGATTCTCGTCGCGCCGCACCTCGCCGCCGTTGACCAGCCCATCACCATTCACATCCGTGAACGGCCCTGCCGCCGAGAATAGGTACGTCGCTCTGCTCGCCGCAGCACCGACGAAGTCGATCGACAATGCGTTGCCACCACCGCCACCGTCCACGCCGTTGAGCGGATCGAAGCTCGCCGCATCACCCGTGACGCCACACAGCTCGCCAGCGTCACAATCCTGATCGCTACCGGAGATCAGCTGATAGCGATAGCGCGTGCCCGTACTCCATGGCGCGTCGGGGGAAAACAAGAAGCCGCGCTCGCGCCGGATCAACGAGCCCGGCACCACCCGTACGCAGGCGCCACCGGCATCGAGCTCCTCGACGCGAACGTCGCCACTGCCACACGCGGTCCCGAGCGCGAGCGTGTTGCCGTTGAGCGGCTGCGTGAACTCGACCTCGATCGGCTCGTTCGCCGGCAGCTCGAACAGTCGATAGGTCTCGTCGTCGCCTTGGCCGCCCGCACAGCGACCGGCGGTCGTCGCGTTGCCACCAGTCAGCGCACACGGCACCCCCGGATGCACCGCGAGCGCGGTGATCGGGATGCCGGTGTTCGCGAACTGCGGCGTGGAGAACGCGATTGGTGGGCGGCCCGCGAGGGCGTTACCGGAGACATCGGCCACGTCCGAGAGCTCGATGGAGAACGTCGTCGAATACGGGAGGTTGGACTTCGGCCGCAACACGACAGCCGCGCCGTGACTCTCGATCACCGTCGGAATCACTGCCCCGGCTCCGGTCTTCAGCGCGATGCCCCCTGCCCGCAAACGATCGAGATCGATCGGCTCGTCGAACACCAGCTCGATCCCTGCACCGACGCCGATCTCCTGCGTGCCCTCACCGGGCGATGTCGCGACCAGCTCGGGTGCCTTCGAGTCCACCGACGCCGAGCCCTTGGTATCTGTGATCAGCTCGAGGACGAGGTTGGTCGGCGCCGACGTCACACCGAGCAGCCCCATCTCCATCGACGCCACACTCTCGATCGCGAGCACACCATCGATCGCGATCGCCGTTCCAGTCGCCTGCACGCCCAGCGCGATCTGAGAGATCGCCGCGTTGCCCGTCGGGTCCACCGTGTAGATCGCGACGTCCATCGAGAGATCGACGTAGAGCGGCGACGCGAGATTCTCGGGCCGCTGCTCGTCGGGCTGAAATGGGTTGCGATAGATCCGTCCGCCCGCATCGGTGAGGAACTCGATCTGGATGTCGCCGGTCGAGAGGCCGGTGGCGATCTGACCGCCGAGCTTGACGTCGAGGCCCGTCGCCGACAGCCGTTGGCCCCGCGGGATCCGGAACGCGATCGGACCGCCGAGCTTGCTCGGGTCGCCGAGCTCCGCCGCGATGGCCGCCGGCAACACGTTCGACAGCTCACGCCCGATCAGCGGCTTGTCGATCGCGATCACGTTGCTGTCGGCGCCGGCACGACTGCGCGACGGGCCCGGATCGCCAGCCTGCCGCGTCTTCAGCACCTGCGGGATCGGCGACGACGCACCGCTGTCGAGCGGCGTGATCGTCACGGTCGATGGCGTCACCAGCTGACCCGAGAGATCTCGCAGCTGGTTGCCGACCTTCACGGTGTACGCCTCGCCGGGCGTCAGATCCTCGATCGGATCGAGTGCGGCGTGGATGCCCTTCGCGAACAGGGTCGCCGGAACAGCGGCGCCAGAGGAATCGACGAATTCGATCGCGCCTGCCTTGAGCTCGGTCGTGCGCGGATCGAGCGGTTCGCTGAACACCAGGCGGATCGTCGAGCTCTCGAGCATCGGCCGGAAGCTCTCGGGTGTCGTGGTAGGTGATCCATTGATCGCGATCAGCGACGGCGCGGCGCTACGTGGTTTTGACGAGCGCGTGGTGAACGTGACGAGTGGATCGCTCGCTGGGAGGTTCGCCGATTCGGGCGAGAGCTCGGTGCGTACGAACAGCCGATACGTCGTGCCGGGATCCAGCGCCGCCGAGGCGAACTGCACGCTGAAGCCGTCGCCGGTCACCTCGGCTGTCGCGTCGACCACACCCGCGGGTCCGACGAGACAAAACGCGCCGCTGGTCTCCGTGCACGTACCGAGAGCACTCTCCTTCACGCGGTCGGAGAACGTCACGACGATCCGTGAACCGAGCGGAACGTCGAGTTGCTGATCGGCCGGGAAGCTGAACACCACGCCGGACTCCGCCGTCTGCAACGGCGGTGTCGACGAGCTACACGCCGCGAGGACAGCGAACCACCACGCTCGATAGGCCACGGAACAGCCTATCAATGTCGGAGCCAATAGATCGAGCGTCTCGTTGGGGTTGTCTCAACGCGTCGTGACGCACCGCGCGACCTGACAGCTGACTCACAGCGTCGAGAGTGATTCTTACAGGTTCGCGTAGACGAACCCACAGCGGCTCCCACCGACCACGATGCGATACGTATGAGGGAGACTGCCGGCGGCGTGGATGTAGCCGGCGGTCTTGCCCCCGAGATCTTTGCCGTCGACGAACAGGTGCGCGGTACCTTTCCAGCGCAGCGCCACCGCAGGGCCGTTCACGACCCCGCCGATCGAAACCCACGCCCCGGTGGTCCTGGCCTCGAGGGTTCCAGCGTCGACGCCGCCGACGCAGGTCGCGCCGGTCTTGAGTGCGTGGAGCACCGCCGCTTCGCTTGCATCGGCCGCGAGGACCCAGGTCGTCGGCATCACCGCGCGCCTGTGGTTATCGGTCCCTCCGACCGCGGCGACGCGTTGGCGTTTCGAGCGTGCGAGCTTGTCGGCTTCGAGCCACGCCCGCGTCTCGCCGGTCAGCCCTCCGGGGCGCGAGATCAGGTTCGCGAAGCCGAGCGGTACATTCCACACCTCGACGCCGCCGATCGGTGCGACCGGGCCCGAGCCTTCGGACCACGCGCGATACGACAGATCGTAGTGCGAGGCCGAGACGCCAGGAATCCTGGTCGGGACCGCGAAGGGGTGGTTGACGCTGATGAACGCACCCTTTGACTTGGCGGATGACAGGACATCGCGACCGAGGGCGGTGACATCAATGCCGGTGATGGTGAAATGACCGTCGCGCGTGGTCCACTCGATGCCGGGGATCAGCGCGACATCCTTCGTCGCGCGTGCCCGCTTCGCCATGTCGATCCACTCGCGATCGTAGCGTTCACCACGCGCGCTGCCCCACAGGTGTGGCGTGAGGACGACCCACTCCAGACCCGCGGCCTTGGCTTCGCGCGCGACGCCTTCCACAGAGAGATCGACATCGTCGTCTGGCGGATTGACGTGCATGTGAACGTCACCCGCGATCCAACGCATCGGTTTGTCGGGCGCCGCGTCCGTCGACGAGCATGCCGCGACCAAGAGCAGGGCAAGCACACGCATTCCCTGCTGACACCTCTAGCACCCCTGCGGTTGACGGGCCGGCCAAAGTTTCGGGTAGCCTCCGCGGATGGGTGATCGAGGCAACGTGTTCTTCGTCGATGGAACCGCCGGCAAACAGCTCGCCGGCATCTACATGTACACGCACTGGTCCGGCAGCTTCTTGCCGGCGATCGTGCGCGCCGCGCTGAAGCGGGGACAGGGGCGGTGGGGCGACTCGCAGTACCTCGCACGGATCATCTTCTGCGAGCTCGTCCAGGAATCCGTGATGGAGGAGACCGGGTTCGGCCTGTCGACCCAGATCGGCGACAACGAGCACGCGATCGTCCGCGTCGACGACACCAAGCAGCGGGTGTCGTTCCACGACGCCGGCGGCGAGTGCAATCCGAAGGACAAGGGCACCGCGAGCTGGAGCTACGAGGAGTTCGTCGCGGCCAAGGACCAGGCGCTGCTCTCCGCGTTCGCGTCCGAGACCGACGAGGAAGCCGAGCTTCCGAAGGCGACCGCGACGAAGAAGCCGGCCGCGAAGAAGAAGCCGGCCGCGAACAAGAAGCCGGTTAAGAAACCGGCCGCCACGGCGAAACGCAAACACACTAAATAGGTCGAGGTTCGGCGCAACGAAATTCGAATCTCGCTCCACCTCACCGCACCGGGGTTGAGGTGGAGAGCGCAACGACTCCAATCGCCACACCGGGGTTGAGGCTCGGGGCAGGGTTGCGGTCGGGGCAACAACTTCCGAGTCTCGCTTCGCTGCGCAAGGGCGAGGTTCGGCGCGTTTCTAGCGTGACGCAGGACTTGTCCGGCGTCCGACGGTATGCGGACATGCTGTCCGGCTGGCGGACACTCACGCCATCAACGTCGTGGAATCACAGACTCGACGCAGTGGCAAAGAGTCTGCACTCGCAGGCGGCGTGTCGCTGCCACGTCCCGTGTATCCAGGCTCGGTCTATTTGGTCCAGCGCAGGTGCACGCAACGTCAGTTCTTGTTGCGACCCGATCCGGACATCGTGAATGCGTTCATCTACTGCCTCGCGTACGCATCGCAGCGTTGCGAGATCGACGTCATCGACTTCATTCAGATCACAAATCACCTGCATGAGGTCATCTACGATCGCAACGGCAATGCACCCGCATTCTATGAACGATTCCACGGGCTCCTTGCGAAGTGCGTGAACGCGTTCCGCGGTCGATGGGAGAACGTGTTCTCCAACTCGCAACCCAGCGTCGTGATGCTACCGACAACCGCGGACCTGATCGATCGGCTGGTCTACGTCGCGACGAATCCGCTCAAGCACAACCTGGTGGCCCGCGTTGACGATTGGCCTGGTGCGAGCGGATACCGTGCGCTGCTGAACGACACCCCGTTGCACGCGACCAGACCCACGTTCTTCTTCGACGAAGAGGGGGAGATGCCGGCAGAGCTCACGCTGCGAGTGGGACTCCCGCCCGAGGTCGGCGATCGAGCCGCGATTCTCGAGGAGCTCCAATACCGAGTCGAGCAATACGAGCGCGACAAAGCGGCCGAACGAGCACGGACCGGTCAAAAAGTTCTCGGTCGCTACGCTGTTCTGCGTCAGCCATGGGACGCGTCGCCGACGAGCCGCGAGCCGCGGCGCAAGCGGCAACGGACGATCGCTGCGGCGTGCAAATCGGCTCTTTCCGAAGCGCTTCAGCGGAAGCGTGACTTTGTCGTCGCTCATCGAACGGCGCGTGCTGCCCTTCTCGACGGGCACGCCATCCCGTTTCCATTCGGAACGTATTGGATTCGAAGGTACGCAGGCGCTCGGGTCGAGCCTTCGCAATTTTTGAGCTAGCTGCTGGTGTCGGGTTTTCGCGGACCTACGGGTTCGCGTCGTTGCGGCGTGGTCGACTGCGACAGCGATCCTCGCGGAGGAGCTCGCGCCTCCGACGAACGCTCGCTGTTCCTTGGCGTTCGCGCATCGTGTTGCACACCCCAACCCTGGGGAGGCTCGCGGGGAGGCTCGCGGAGTAGCGTTGCACAACTGCCGCTCGCTAGTCGGCCTTTAGCATCTCGTCGTCGAGCGCGAGCCCAGGAAGTGTGTGGACGCCGGCACCGAGGTCTGCGCGCGCGTCGAACGGTTGGCTGCCGCCTTCGCGCCACTGGCGAAGCTCCACGATTGGAGCGTGCCCGTCGCGTGGTTGGATCATGACGTGCGTGAAGCTACGGCGGAGTCCCGGACGAGTGGCAGGCAACCAGGTGCCCGCATTGACGTAGAGACCGCCGGCGCGGAGCGGCTGCCAGCGAGGATCGTGGGTGTGGCCGAACACGACGACGGGTGCATCGACGTGTTTACGGATCCGCTGCGGGATCGCGCGCATCGGGAGCTGACTGGTGACCAGGTGAGTGCCGAGCCAGCGCGAGATGCCGATGCCACCGCCGGCGACGGCGGCGGCTCCGACGAGCGACCACGGCAACGACAACGTGACAAACACCAGGACGAGCGCGACGAGGATCCCGAGGATCAGCCCTAACCGATCGAGCATGAGGAGTCGGCCGACCCGGCGAACACTCGCGGTGAGTGGCGCGCGCGAAAGCCGATCGATCGCACCTGCCGCCTGCGTGGAGATGCCACCCTCGCGGGCGACGTCGACCAGCCGAGCGAGATGTTCACGACGTCGACGATGGCGGCGCTTCTGCGAATGATGGAGACGACGGGCACGGAACAGCGACCCGACGAACCGTGCATAGGCCCCCCAGATCCGCGTGCTGGCTCGAAAGCCGAGGCCGATCGTGTACTGCATGTAGCCCCAGAAGCCCCACGACTCGATGCCATGCGGATCGATCTCGGGCGAGGCCTGACCGAGGTAGCGAACCGCCGCGTAGTCTGCGTTGAAGATCAGATTGCCGTCCTTTGGATCCATCGGCGCAAGGTTGAATTCGAACGAGCAACCCTCGTCGTAGACGTGGCCGTGCTCGATCCACGCGACGCCCGGGACGTAGACGAACCATGGGACGACGCGGATGCGCGACAGCGCAGTCTCGACCTTCGCGAGAGTGAGCGCCGGCGATGATGCTCGATGCGCCATCGCGAGGTGAGCATGGAGCTCCGCGGCGACCTCGGGTGCCAGCAACTCGACATCGTGATTCCCGACGACGATGTCGATCCGGTGGCCGGCGGCGGCGAACCTCGCGAGGTCGGCGAGGAGTGGACGATGGTTCTCGCAGATCGCACGCATGCGGAGCACTCCAGTCCTCACGCTGCGAGGCAACCCGTAGATCCGTTCGTCGCGCGTCTTCGCGGGCCGCTCTTTATTGCCAGGGATGACGACGGACATGAAGTCGAACAGATCTCCCGCGATCACCAGCCGCCACGGCCGGCCATCGTGCCGCCGCACCGTGTGATGGCGGAGGAACTCGCGAAACGCGTTACCGCCGAGCTCGATAGCGCGTGCGCGCTCCGCGGAGGCGCCGGGCAGCAACTCCTCTCCGAAGTGCAGGTCGCTGACGACCAGGATGTTTTGAGGCTGCGGCACGGACAGTCCTTCAACCTTGATGGCTCCGGACGTTCGCGACAATGCGATCCGTCACGCGGCACCTCACTCTTGCCGCAAGTTGCGGGTGTGACAGCTACGCACGAGTGGGCTCGCCGAGATTTGACGACATCTCGACCGAAACGATCGCGTGACTTTGCAATTCATCGTCAGCGCGGCGGTGGGCGCTGTGCGGCGGCTGAACCCGACCGGAAAGCGGACACGTGACTTTGCAAAGTCATATTCGAAGACCGCACCGGGGTTGAGGAGCGAGCGGGGTTGGCAGAGAGGGTGGGGTTGAGGAGCGAGCGGGGTTGAGGAGCGAGCGGGGTTGAGGAGCGGGGGGTTGAGGAGCGAGCGGGGGGTGAGGAGCGAGCGGGGGGTTGAGGAGCGGGGGGTTGAGGAGCGGGGGGTTGAGGAGCGAGCGGGAGGAGCGAGCGGGGGCCCGATCGCTGCTTGACGGACCGCTGAAGGAAGAAAGGACTGCCTGTCAACAAGCTCGCTGGACACGCACCACCCTTACCGAACCAACTCGAGGAGGGCATTTCTACTGTCGGCCCCCAGCCACGTCTGCCGGTAACGTCGTGGCTCGCTGCGGCAAGGCCCCGCCGTCCTTCGAGAATCGTGGTATCCCCATTCCGTCGTGACTCAGGTCATTTTCATTCTCCTACTCGCGGCTTCACTCGCCTTCTTCGTGCGCACCACCTGGCTGTTCGGTCGCGCGGTGTTCGCTGGCGTCGCCGAGCCAAGGCCTCGCCTCGACGACCTCCCGGGTCGCTTGATGGATGTCGGGATCTACTTCTTCGGTCAAAAGAAGGTGGCGGAGGAAGGGCCGCAGCACCGCACCTCGAAGCACCACCTGTTCATCTTTTGGGGCTTCCTGATCATCACGATCGCGACGGCCGACATCATCGTGTCGGGGGTGGTGCCGGGCGTTTCACTGCGCTTGCTACCGGACCTCTTGTATCAACCGATCTATCTCGCGATCGATCTGATGAACTTCGTCGTGCTCCTGATGATCGTCTGGGCGGTCATCCGCCGCACCATCGTGAAGCCGCACTTGATCCCATGGAACCTCGACGCCGGCTTGATCCTCGGCGGCATCGGTTCACTGATGGTGACGCACTTCCTCTATCACGGGTACGAGGTCGCCGGTCACATCGCCGCCGGCGAGGCATCGCCCTGGTACATGCCCATCTCGGGCTTCATCGCGAAGTCGTTCGGACCTCTCAACGCCGACGCGATCACACGCGGCGCGGAGTTCGGCTACTGGCTGCATGTCATGATCATCCTCACCTTCCTCAACTACCTGCCGTACTCCAAGCACATCCACTTGCTCGGGGCATTGCCGAACATCTTCGCGCGCAACAAGTCCGAGCGCCGAATGGATCTGCCGAAGCTGAACCTCGAAGACGAGAACCAATGGGGTGTCTCGAAGTTCGAGCAGTTCTCGTGGAAAAGCTTGATGGATACGTACGCGTGCACCGAATGCGCGCGCTGCACCAACTACTGTCCCGCGTACAACACCGGGAAGAACCTATCGCCGATGCAGCTGGTGCACGACATCCGCTACGAGATGCTCGATCGCACGCAGTACGGCGACCAGATCGAGAAGCTCGAACGCGACATCGTGCAGCTCGAGGACTACTCGAAGTCGCACGGCTTCGACGACGCGCATCCCCATCCCGATCTTCTGTTCGCGCGCGAGCAACTCGTCTCCACCACGGCCGAGCGCGACGCGATGCCGAAGATGACCGGTGGTCGCATCCAGGAAGACACGCTGTGGGCGTGCACCACGTGCGGTGCCTGCCAGGAGGTCTGCCCGGTGTTTATCGAACACCCGCTCAAGATCATCCAGATGCGGCAGAACCTGGTGCTCGAGCAGGAGAAGACGCCTAGCGAGCTCCAGCGCACCTTCAAGAACATCGAACGCCAGGGCAATCCGTGGGGTCTCGACAAGGGGCAGCGGATGGACTGGGCGAACGGCTTGCCGGTGCCCACACTCGAGGACAACCCGGATCCCGAGTACATCCTGTGGGTTGGTTGCGCCGGTGCGTTCGACGCGCGGATCATCAAGCAGACGCGTGCGATGACCAAGGTGCTCGATGCGGCGGGCGTCGATTACGCGGTGCTCGGCCACATGGAAACGTGTACCGGTGACCCCTCGCGTCGAGCCGGCAACGAGATGCAGTTCCAGGAGCAGGCCACCCAGAACGTCGAGATGATGAAGGCGGCGGGGGTCAAGAAGGTCGTGACCTCCTGCCCGCACTGCCTGCACACGCTCAAGCACGACTATCCGCAGTTCGGCGGCGAGTTCGAGGTCGTCCACCACACGCAGCTGATCGACCACCTGTTCAAGGAGGGCAAGCTCAAGAGCCAGACCACTCCGGCGACCAAGGTCACGTATCACGATAGTTGTTACCTGGGCCGGTGGAACCGCGAGTTCGATGCACCGCGCTCCGTGATCGAGGCGACGGGCGTGCCGAACGTCGTCGAGATGAAGCGCAACAAGCAGCACGGCTTCTGCTGCGGCGCAGGCGGTGGCCGGATGTTCATGGAAGAACACGGCGAGCGCGTCAACGTGAACCGCACCGACGAGGTGATCGAGACTGGCGCGACCACTGCGGTGGTCGCCTGCCCGTTCTGCAACATCATGCTGACCGACGGCATGAAGACGCGAAACGTCGAGGATAAGATCGAAGTGCTGGACATCGCCGAGCTCGTGGCTCGGTCGATCCCCGACGTGCCGCTCGATCGGCTCGTGCGCAAGAAGAAGACGCCCGCGACTCCGTAGGAGTGGTTGTTACCCGGGCCGCTGGAACCGCGAGTTTCGCACCACGCACAGGCGACGGGTGAGGAGACGGGCGACGGCGTGCCGAACGTCGTCGAGATGAAGCGCAACAAGCTTCTGCTGCGGCGCACGCGGTGGCCGGATGTTCGTGGAAGACGCGCGTCAACGCGAACCGCACCGACGAGGTGATCGAGTTCTGCAACATCATGCTGACCGACGGCATGGAGACGCGAACGTGGACATCGCCGAGCTCGTGACTCGGTGCGCGGCACGTCGGGAATCGATCGGCTCGTGCACACGAGGAAGACGCCCGCGACTCCGTAGGAGTGGTTGTTACCCGGGCCGGTGAAACCGCGAGCTCGATGCACCGCGCGCCGTGATCGAGGCGATGGGCGAGGCGACGAGCGTGCCGAACGTCGTCGACGTGAAGCGCAACAAGCTTCTGCTGCGGCGGAGGCGGTGGCCGGATGTTCGTGGAAGAAGCGCGTCAACGGAACCGCACCGACGAGGTCATCGAGTTCTGCAACATCATGCTGACGGACGGCATGAAGACGCGAAACGTCGAGCATAAGATCGAAGTGCTGGACATCGCCGAGCTCGTGGCTCGGTCGATCCCACGTGCCGCTCGGTTGGCTCGTGCGCAAGAAGAAGACGCCCGCGACTCCGTAGGAGTGGTTGTTCCCTGGGCCGCTGGAACCGCGAGTTTCGCTGCACCGCGCGCCGTGATCGAGGCGACGGGCGTGCCGAACGTCGTCGAGATGAAGCGCAACAAGCAGCTTCTGCTGCGGCGCAGGCGGTGGCCGGATGTTCGTCGAAGAAGCGCGTCAACGCGAACCGCACCGACGAGGGGATCGAGTTCTGCAACGTCATACTGACCGACGGCATGAAGACGCGAAACGTCGAGGACACGATCGAGCTCGACATCGCCGGGCTCGTAGCGCGGTCGCTCCCCGACGTGCCGCTCGATCGCTCGTGCGCAAGAAGAAGACGCCCGCAGTGGTTGTTACCTGGGCCGGTGGAACCGCGAGTTCGATGGACCGCGCTCCGTGACCGAGGCGACTGCCGACCATCGAGATGAAGCAAGCAGGAAGAACACCGCGAGCGTCACGGCGCGACCACTGCGGTGGTGACCTATCCGTTCTGCAACACATGCTGACCGACGGCATGACGACGCGAAACATCGAGGATACGATCGAGCTCGACATCGCCGAGCTCGTGGGGCGGCCGATTCGACGAGCCGCTCGATCGCTCGTACGCAGAAGAAGACGCCCGCGACTCCGTAGGGCCCGTCGGTCGTCGTGCGCGCCGCGCCCTGGCGGTCGTCCCGGCACGGGCCGCCGCGGACCAGCGGAACTCATGCTGTGAAGTCGGGCGAAAGCTGCCCCCGGTCTGAGGGCGCGTTAGTATCGCGCCGATGAAGTGGATCGTTTGTATCGTGCTGGCCGTCGCCGCGTGTAGCGCCGGCGATGACACGTCTGACGGCGCGCGCGACAAGTGTGCGTTCGGCGGCGCCATTAACGACTGTCCGGATGCTCCGAAGACGTCGCAAGGTGCGTGCTGGCGGTTGGTGGATTGCGGCGCGATCTCGCTCGAGGTCGAGGATCCGAACAACCCCAATGCGTTTGATTGGGGCAGGTGCGTCGATGATATCGACGACCTGACCGCCGACCGGCGACACCTGGTAATCGAGTGCGTGGCGGCATCGACCTGCGACGAGCTTCGCGTCAACTTCCGCGGCTTCTGCTTCGGGCTCGGTCAGCAATGAAGCGCGTCGTAGGAATCGCAATCGCCCTTGCTGCGACGCGGATCGCCCTCGCCCAGCCAGCCGATGTGCCGGGGCAGATCAAGTTCGTGGAGACCCAGCCCGCGGACATGGACAAGTCGGCGTGGAAAGAGAAGCGGCGTGATGCCGTCCGCCGGCTCGGTCAGAGCAAGGACAAGCGTGCGGTCCCGGTGCTGATCAAGCTAGCGGAGACCGAGACGTTCGACATCATTGGCGAGATCGCGATCGAGGGCCTCGGCAACCTCGGCGATCAAGCCGCGGTGCCGGTGCTCCAGAAGATCGCGAACGACGCCGCCCGGGAGAAGCCGCAGCGGGAGCTCGCGAAGAAGGCACTTGGCAAGCTCGGTGCGTCGACCACCGCGCCGAAGAATCCACCGACGGGCACGCCACCGACGGGTACCCCACCGACGGGCACGCCGCCGACCGGCACGCCCCCGACGGGTACAGCACCGACCGGCACCCCGCCCTCTGGAACCGGTGATGTCGGTACCGGCCCTGTCAACACGACGGTGGAGCCCACCAGCGGTGCGCTCGGCGCCGGCAAGCTCGGCGGTGACAGGGGAGCAAACCTGCTCGACAGGCCCGCAGCCGGCTTGCCCCTGCTCCCGAATCTCCCCGACGACCTGCTCGCCGGATCGGAGCGGCTGACGTTCGCTCTCGGGAGCGCGCTGTTCAACTACGACACCGTACGCGAGCGACTATCGTTCGACGTCGACGTCTCGGGCCTGTTCGCGAAGCGGATCGAGCGCGAGAAGATGGCGTGGGGGTTCGATGTCGGCGCACACATGATCGCCGGGTTGATCAATCCCGATGGGCGAGCACAGTCACGCGGCTCGCTGATCCAGCTCACCGGCAACGGCGAGGCGCGGTTCTACAACGGCAAGCTGTACGGCATCGGGAAGGCCGCGCTCGGCACACAGATCACGTACATCTCGTTCAAAGACGACATGGACGCGACGCAGGACAACAACGACACGCGTTTCAGCGCGGATCTCCAGATCGCCCTCGGTGCGGGTTTCGGTCGCGTCGTCGATGTCGGCTCGGCGATTCGCGTGCGTCGTCTCGCCCGCACCCTCGATGCGGCGAAGGCGCTCGGCAAGCCGATCGGCGAGGAGGTCAGCAAAAAGCTCCAGCTGACGTGGTGGGCGTTGCGCGGGGAGCGCTCGCAGTACCGCGCGTTGACGTCCACCGTCGCGATCCTCCGCGAGGCGGGGATCCTGCTCGTCGAGCCCGACGCCGGGTTGACGTTCGAGATCCTCAACGTGCTGCGCGACACGCAGCTGTTCCAGCGACCGAGTGGCTTCGATGCGCAGATCCTGTTCAGCGAGGGCTTTCTCAGGCGTCCCGACGACACCGACATGGATGATCGGCCGGCCTCGGGTGAGGAAGGGCGAGTCGAGCAACTGTTGTTGTCCGCCGGGTACGGGACCCAGCTCGCCGATGACACCGTCGAGATCTCCGGGACCGGCTATGCACGCTATCGGCTATTTGCGCCTGGTCAAGGCAGCGGCAACGACCAGCCGACGCCATTCTTCGCAGGTGCTACCGCGCGGCTCCGCAAGTTCACGTATGGCGAGCACGGCGACCAGTTCGGCGCGATCGATCTGTTGGGTGACCTGCGCGTGTCGAGCGACGGCGACAACGTGTTCGATGCGAATGACGAGCGCGACCTCGGACTACGGCTGTCGGCGCAGCTCGGGTTCACGTACTTCATGAACCAAGCGTCGGGGGTCCGCGTCGCGGGCACGTTCGCGGCCGACGGTGGCGAGTTCTTCCTCGGTGCGTCGCTGTCGCTGACATACGGCTTGCTCGACTCTGGCTACGCCAACGGCAGCCTCTAGCAGCGCGTTCCTGTTTCGACCGCGGTCGAGGGGACGATTGTGCAACGCCGCCCGCAGTTCCGAGCGGGGTCGAGGTAACTGCGCGCGATCACTCCGATGTGACTTTGCAAAGTCGGACAGCCGGACGACGGGTGGCAACTGCCATCGTGCAACTGCGTTCTCAGTGCCTCACCGGGGTTGAGGCAACTGTGCAACATCACTGCACCGCGCAACCTTGGAACGTCCGACAAGCGGACAGCCGCTCACTCGCGCTTGACCGTCGACGACGCACCTTCTCGACCGGGTGCGAAGTCCCAGCGCCAGTCGAGCTCGTTCGCGATCGGGCGACGCGGGATCCGGATCCGTCCGTTGTCGACGCACTTCCCCTGCCCGGTCACCAGCTTCTCGTGCATCACGAGGATCTCTCCGCGATCGCCTTCCTCGGGCTCGCGGATCAGGTTCGCCGTGCAGCCCCCTGCCTCGTACGCGATCGTTCCGATCACGTCGCCGATCTCGCCGCGCTTCTGGAGCGTCATCTCGATGTCCCACGTTCCTTTGGTGTCGTACTGGAGGCCGATGCCTTTCCATGTCCCCGCTACCTCGGCGTAGGGGGAGCTCGCCTTGCGATTCGCGGTCACGAATGGAGTTGCGTTGGGCGCTTCGATGGTGACGACGTTCGAAGACGTGGTCTCGACGGGCACCGTTGCGGGCTGCCAGCAGCCGGCGATCACTGGGAGTCCGAGAAACGCGCGCACGAACTCGATCCTAGCCGTTTTCGAAGCGAGATCGATAGGATCGAAGATTGGTCTGGTGGTCCGACCTCACGTGTACTAGGGTCGCTTTGTGGTGAACCTGTCGCCTTCACAACATCGCACGCTCCTCGCTCTCGCCGAGACGGCGCTCCCTGCGGGTCGGTTTCTCCCAGCCGCGGGCGCGCAAACAGTGGAGAAGGTCGAGCGCTTCGTCAGCACGTTGCCCACCACGATCCAGCGCGGGCTCGAAGGGTTACTGCGCAGCCTCGACGTGCAGTCGTGGCTGGCCACGCGCAAGAGCTTCGCGGATGCATCGCCTGCAAAGCGACTCGCGATCCTCGAGAGTTGGCGCCGCGGTGATCCGGTGAGGCGGTTGATGCTGCGCGCGCTGGTCAGCCCGCTCAAGATGGCTCACTTCGACGATCCGGGGCTGTATCAGAGGCTCGGCTGCGTCTACGAAGCGGAGAAGCCGAAGCAGGAAGCCAAACCGGCGTACATGCGCGACCGAGTGCACGCTCCGAACGGCCACGATCTCGCGGTCGAGTGCGATGTCGTCGTGATCGGTACTGGTGCGGGTGGCGCGGTGGTCGGGCGCGAGCTAGCCGAAGCGGGCCTCGCCGTCGTGTTCGTCGAGGAGGGTCAGTACTTCGATCGTACCCAGTTCAACGGTCGCGCGATGGCGATGCAGCAGAAACTGTATCGACGAGGCGGCACCACCTTCTCCGTCGGCAATGTGCCGATTCCGATCCCGCTCGGGCAATCCGTCGGCGGATCGACGACGGTGAACAGTGGCACCTGCTATCGCACACCCGATCGCGTGCTCGCGGAGTGGGTGAAGGATCACGGGCTGACGGAGCTCGCGCCCGACAAGATGACCGGCTACTTCGATCGCGTCGAGGCCGTGCTCGGTGTCGAGCCCGCGAAGAAGGAGCTACTCGGCGGCAACGGTCGCGTGATCGCGCGCGGCTGTCGCGAGCTCGGGTTCACGCGCCACGGCCCGCTGCGCCGCAACGCGCCCGCGTGTGACGGGCAAGGCGTGTGCTGCTTCGGCTGCCCCACAGATGCGAAGCGCTCGACCAACGTCTCCTACATCCCACTCGCACTGAAGGCCGGTGCCGAGCTGTTTACCGGTGCGAAGGTCACGCGGATCATCGTCGACAGCGGCGTGGCCACGGGCGTCGTCGCGCGAACGAGCACCGATCACACGTTGACGGTGCGCGCGCGTGCGGTGGTGGTCTCGTGCGGTGCGATCCTGACGCCGCTGCTGTTGCAAGCGCAGGGGCTCGGCAGCACGTCCGGGCAGCTCGGCAAGAACCTGTCGATCCATCCTGCAGCGGGCGCGCTCGCCGAGTTCGACGAGCAGATCTTGCCGTGGAACGGAATCCCGCAGGGGTACGCGATCGAGGAGCTGCACGAGGAGGGCATCCTGTTCGAGGGTGCGATGGTGCCGCTCGAGATGATGATGAGCGTGTCGCA
Source organism: Haliangiales bacterium (assembly GCA_038325805.1). Lineage (GTDB taxonomy): Bacteria > Myxococcota_A > Polyangia > Haliangiales > Haliangiaceae > JABFXX01. The sequence goes on along the minus strand of JBBQJJ010000176.1, from coordinate 965 downwards.
GATGATCGGCCCCGAGCTGGTGCGTCTCGCCGAGAGCTTCGATCACGTCGCGAGCTTCGGGTTCATGGTCGAGGATCACTCGCGTGGCTCGGTCACCGCCATCGGGGGGCAGCCGGTGATCAAGTACTGGTTATCGGATCACGACGTCGCGCACATCAAGCGCGGGATGGACGTGCTCGCGCAGGTGTTCTTTGCCGCCGGGGCGCGGCGCGTGCACACGCCGATCAATGGCTTCGACGTGCTCGAATCCGCGGCCGATCTCGAGCGGATGAGGCGGGCAACGATCCGGCCGTGGGATCTCGATCTCTCGGCGTATCACCCGCTCGGCACCGCGCGGATGGGCAGCGATCCCCGCTCGAGCGTGATCGGCAGCGATCACCAGGTCCACGACACCCGCTCGCTGTACGTCGTGGACGGCGCGGCGGTGCCGTCATCGATCGGTGTCAACCCACAGGTCACGATCATGGCGCTCGCCACGCGGGCCGCGGAGAAGATCGCCGCACAGCTCAGCTGAGGCTTCGCCGAGCGCGCCTGCACACACGCTCGCTGGCGTCATGGTCCGGTGGCGCTGTCGTCGATCGGCTGCGGCCCGCAGGTCACGATCGTGGCTCCACGCGAGCCGCAGCCGGCATCGACGCAACCAGCTGAGCCTTTGTCGAGCATGACTCGCTCGCTGTTCGTCGTCGTACCGTCGTCGATCGGTGACAGCCCGCAGGTCACGAGCGTGGCTCCACGCGAGCCGCAGCGAACATCGACGCAACCAGCTGAGCCTGTGTCGAACAGGACTCGCTGTTCGTCGTCGATGGTGCGGGGGTACCGTCGTCGATCGGCGGCAGCCGCAGGTCACGATCGTGGCGCCACGCGAGCCGCAGACGACATCGACGCAATCAGGTATCAAGCAAGGCTCGCTCGCTGTTCGTCGTCGATGGTGCCGCGGTACCGTTGTCGATCGGCGGCATCCCGCA
>JBBQJJ010000175.1:0-16642 GCA_038325805.1 Haliangiales bacterium | reverse complement strand
CTCGAGCTCGAGATCGAGATGGTCCACTTCTACTTCGCGGCGCACGGCGGGCTGACCGCGGCGTTCGCGTGGTCGCTGGTCGTGCTCGGCGAGCACCCCGAGATCGCGGCCAAGCTGCGCGCCGAGGCAGATCAGGTGCTCGGCGATGGCACGCCGACGCACGAACAGATCGGCAAGCTCACGCTCGGTCGCGCCGTCTGGCGCGAGATCCTGCGCAGCTATCCGATCGCACCGATCACCTTCATCGGCGTCGCGAAGAAGGATCTCGAGCTCGATGGCCTCCACATCCGCGCCGGCTGGAAAGGCGCGGGCGCGATCTGGGCGACGCTACAGGACGGCTCGACGTTCCGCGATCCGACGACGTTTCGCGCCGACCGGCTCGGCGATGATGCGGTCGCTAGCCTCCCGCACAATGCCTTCGTCCCGCAGGGCGGCGGCACCCCCGACGGCCACCGCTGCGCTGGAGAGGCCCTGACGTCGTTGATCGTCCCCGGCTTCCTCGCGTGGTTCACCAGGCGCTACGACCTGGTGTTCCCGCCGCAGGACACCACACCGGGTGGTGGCGGTCTCGGTCCCCTTCCTCGCGACGGCCTTCGTCTCGCGATCAAGGAGCGCGCATGATCGCGGCGCTCACCGATGCCGAGATCGCGGCCCAGCTCGCCACGCTCCCGGGCTGGACGCTGGTCACCGGCAAGCTTCATCGCGAATACCTCCACGCCGATTTCGTCGAGGCTTTCGGCTTCATGGCGAAGGTCGCGTTGCTCGCCGAGCGGATGGGCCATCACCCCGAGTGGTTCAACGTCTATAACAAGGTGATCGTCGAGCTGACCACCCACGACGCGGGTGGCATCAGCGCGATGGACTTCGAGCTCGCGCGCGCGATGGAAGCCGCACGCCAGCCCTAGTGGTGGTACACCCGGCGCATGGCCCAAGGACGTCGCCCTGGTGGTTTGACCGCACTCGCGGTCCTCAACTTCGTGTTCGCAGGTCTGCACGCGCTCAACGTGCTCGGCGCCGTGTTCATCTTCGCGATGGCCGGGTCGCTCAAGGAGAAGATGACCACGGCAGAGGATCGCGCCGTGTTCGAGGCGTTCGAGAACATGAACGTCGGCCTGTGGGCGCTGATCCTGATCAGCACCAGCCTCGCCTTGGTGCTCCTGATCGTCGCCGGTGTCGGCTACCTCAAGATGCGGAGGTGGGGACGACTGACAGGTAACCTTTACGCTGGCATTTCGATCATCGCTGGCGTGCTCGGAGCCATGATCACGCCGGCGGAGCTGGGTGGCGGCTTCAGCATCGGCACCATCATTGGCCTGGTGTACCCGGTACTTACGCTCTACTTCCTGAACCTGACGTTCAAAGACGATCTCGTTTCGTAGTCGCGTGCGTTTCGCGCGCGACCAGCGAGATCCACCCTCGTCTGTAGGGGTCATGGAGCTGGCGAGACCACGAAAGATCTCCAGCGGCAGCTTGTTTTTGACACCTCACTGAATGACAGTAATCGCGCCGCACCGTGGGTGGTCGCGAGCAGTTTCTATTACAAGGAGATCGAGATGGCAGACGGCAAGCGTCCTGGCGGGTTGACCGCACTGGCAGTGTTGAACTTCGTGTTCGGTGGCCTCGGAGCCATCGGAACGCTCCTCGCCTTTGGCGCGGTCAGCCTCATCAAGAAAGGTGTCGAGGCCGCCGAGGCATCGGGCGGCTCGGTGAAGTACGAGGGCCAGGGCATGATGGCCGCGTACATCGTCATCCTCCTCTCGGCGGTCGGCGCGTTCTTGCTGATCATCTCGGGCGTGGGTTACCTGAAGCAGAGCAAGTTCATGGGCCGCACGCTGGGCACCGTGTACGCGCTCGTCTCGCTCGGTGGCACCGCAGTTGGTGTCGTCACCGGCGGTGGCATCGGCTTCTTCACGATCATCTTCAGCGTCTACCCGGTGCTGACCCTGATCATGATCAACACGACGTTCAAAGACGACCTCGTCAACTGAACAACCTGCCTGGTCACTCGACCAGGCAAAATTAGCGGTTTGGGGCTTTGCCCCAATCATTCGACCGACCGCCAGGTTTGCGCCTGGCGGTCGTGTCATGTTCGGATCCCTAAAAGGGAACGGCGATGCTCAGAAAAGACCATCTCAGCCTCATCGCCAAACATTCGCTCAGGCACGGTCTTCGTGGCGGAGCGGGTTTGGTGTCGATCGCACTCACGTTGCTGGTCGGCTTGTTTCTCGCGCAGTGCGCCGTAGGGCCGCTCGAGCGCGTCGACAAGAGCGTCGATCATGCCGCGGACCGCACACCTGGGATCGACCAGGATCAGCGCGACTACGCGAAGCAGAAGGCCAACGAGCAGATCGTCAAGATCGCGGTCAAGGGCATGGAGATGGCGATGGATCCGTCCACCGACCAGCTCGACTACCTGACCGAAGAGAAGCCCGCGATGATCTCGGTCATGCTCGTGCTGCTGTTCCTCGCCACGCCGCTGTTCGCGTGCCTCGGCGGGTTCAACCAGACCGCCGGTGACATCGGCAGCAAGGGCTTACGGTTCCTGCTGTTCCGCACCGAGCGCGCGAACATCTTCTGGGGGAGATTCCTCGGAACGCTCGGGTTCACGGCGCTGGTGAACTTGTTGTTGTTCCTGATCCTCGCGATCTACATCGCCGCGAAGATCAAGGTTCATCCGACCGGCGACATGATGATTTGGATGGCGCAGGGCTACCTGCGGATGATGATCTTCACGCTGCCGTACGTCGCGCTGTGTGCGTGGATCTCGTCGGCGATGGAGTCTGCGTTCGGCGCCCTCGCCATCTCGCTGCTCGTCGCGTTCTTCTTGCCGCTGTTCCTCGGAGTCGCGGGCAGCTTCGAAGACGTCGTCAAGTACGCCCAGTACGTCACCCCGTGGGGCTGGAAGTACTTCTTGCTCGAGCCGCTCGGCAGCAAGTTCTTTGGTGGGCTCGCCGCGATGTTCGGGTTCTCGGCGATCTTCCTCTTCCTCGGGCACCGCAACTTCACCCGGCGGGATCTGTAATGGCTGCTCCGGAACCCTATCGAACGCCGGGCGACGTCAACTCGCCCGCTGTCTCGATCAAGAACGTCAGCAAGATCTTCGGCAAGCAGCGCGCGCTCGACGATGTCTCGTTCGACATCCCGCGCGGCTCGGTGTTCGGACTGCTCGGCCCCAACGGCGCGGGCAAGACCACGCTGTTCTCGATCATGGCCAACTTCCTGCGACCGGCGAGCGGCCGCATCGAGGTGCTCGGCGTCGATGTCGAGCGGATCGGCGAGCTGCGCGGTCGGCTGACGATCCTGCCGCAGGATGCGCTCTACCAGTCCAACGTGCCGGTGCGCGAGCAGCTCGAGTTCTTCGCGCTGCTCGGCGGCATGACCAAGGCCCAGGCCGCCGAGGAGACCACCCGTGTGCTGACGATGGTCGGGCTCCTCGACGCGCAGAAGAAGAATGCGCGCGCGCTGTCCCACGGCATGACCAAGCGTCTCGGCATCGCCCAGGCGTTCATGGGCAACCCGGAGGTGATCGTCCTCGACGAGCCCACCGCCGGTCTCGATCCGGTCAATGCCGCCGCCGTGCGCCGCCTGATCAACGACATCAAGGTCAAAGCGAAGGCGACGATGATCGTATCGTCGCACAACCTCGCCGAGATCCAGGAGCTGTGCAGCGCAGTCGCGATCCTGCACAACGGCAAGCTCGTCGAGCACAAGTCGGTCGCCGAGCTCACCGAGCACCAGGGCAACGTCCGCTTGACCTTCGGTCGCAAGCTCAACGAGCTCGAGGTCGGCAAGATCCGGTCGCTGCCGGGCGTCGGCGGCGTCGACGTCGATACCCAGGGCGAGTACACGCTCGAGCTGGTGCTTGCGCAGGGCCAGACCACCGAGCAGTTGATCGGTGCGATCGTCGCCGAGCTGGCGAAGGGCGGGTTGATCCCGCGCTCGGTCAAGGAAGGCGCATCGCTCGAGGAGAAGTTCCTCGAGGCGACCGGCGCCTCCGGCCAGGCGAGCTAGCTCAGATCACGCGGGCCGACGGCAACTCCGCCGCGGCCAGTGGGTCGACGCAGGCGGCCTTCGCCGTCGACTTCGACATCAGCGCGAGGATCACGATCGGCCACGCGAAGCCGAGCAGGCTGAACACCATCGTCAGGCCACCGATCGCGCCCCCCATGCCCTTCATACCGCCGCCCAGGCCGGCGAACGCCTTCTCCATCATCGGCGTGATGATGGCCATCGTGATCACGATGTTGATGACGACGATCACCATGCCCAGGATCGCGTAGGCCTTCGCCAGGGTTGGTGCATTCGGCTTGTAGCCGACGCAGCGGACACCGACGTAGAGCTGGAAGGCGCCCTGCACGAGGCCCAGCAGGCCGAGGACCGTGTTGAGCGACTTCAGCGTCTTGTACTCGGGGATCTCGCGCAGCATGGCATCGTTGCCGAGCCCGCCGGCGAGGCCGATCAACCCACCGAGCACGCCGATGCTGCCGAAGATGATCATCAGGATGCCGATGACCTTCGGGATCGGCGACCGTGGCGCTTGGTACTGGCCGTACTGCTGAGGATTCGGATAACCCGGCTGCTGCTGGTACATCGCCCTCGAATATCACGCCGCCCCGAGGCCGGAGGTAAATTGTTCTCGGACCCGCTCAGGCCGGCGGCAGCCCCAGGCGGTCGCGAAAGAAAGCGAGTACTTGGTCGAGGGCGACGCGGGTCGGATGACCGGGTTCGTCGACCAGGTGATGGCTCAGCACCGAGTGAGCGGTCCGAGGGATGCCGTGCGGATTCCCCCGGCTCGAGTCGATCTCGACGCCGAGGAAGTTATCGCCGAGCTCGGCGCGCAGCCGTTCGAAGCGCTGCGGGGGGACGAGGGGATCGCCGGTAAACCGGAGGCCGAGCAACGCGGGTTTGGGAAGACTCGCGCAGCGCTCCTTGATGCGCGCGAGGTCCGCGTCGGAGATCCCGAGGTCGCGTCGCCGCGCTGGCGTGACACCGAACGGCAGCGACGGCTGGCTGAGGACCGGCGCGACGACGACGTCATCGACCATCATCGCGAGCGCGAAGCCGCCGGTCAGGCACATGCCGACGGCGCCGACCCCGGGTCCGCCGCACTCGGTGTGGGCGAGCTTCGCGAGCGCGCGTAGCCATGTCACGATCGGGCTCGTGCGCTTGGTGGCCCAGGTCGAGAACTCCGAGGCGACACACGCGCGCGCCATCGAGCGCGCCGTGTAGACGGACGAGACCTCCTGGAACGGCTCGCCGAACAACGAGGGTAGATACGCGCGCATCCCCGCTGCGGCGACGCGATGGCCGAACGCGACCACGCCCGGATGCAGGCCGGGGATCTCGTGCATGACGACGACGGCGGGGCCTTGGCCGACGCAGTAGACCTCGCGGGTGACGCCCTCCAGCGTGATCTGCCGTGCTTCGAGGTCCCGTTCCGTCATGGCACTAGCTCGGCGATCAGATCGGCGGCAGTCAAGCGCGTCATGCCTACAAGCGACCCGCGCGCATCGAGGATGTAGCCGGCGCTGTGCTTCGGGAGCACGAGATCATCCGTTAGCAACGCGACGAACGTCGGTGCATCCGCCAGTGGGATCCGCCCGAGCTGGCTGTCCTGATCCGGCGCGCCGTGGATCCGCGCCAGCCGTTCCATCGAGGTCTCGTGGTCCCGGCGGCGGATCGTCGTGATCGCCCCGTCGAGCTCGCGGACGTAGATCACGTTCGCGCGTGCGGCGGCGTGGATCGCGGCGACGTCCCACAGCGTCGGACGCGCGCGTGCGCCGACGAAGTCCTCGAAGTCGCGCCCGGCGTGCGCCAGCGCCGCGCGATAACCGCCGACGTGATGCAGCTCGTGCTGGCTCGGCAGGTGGACATCGATCCAGCGCAGCCGGCGAGTGGCGAGATCGATCGTCAACGGCAGGGTGATCACCGACGAGCCCGTCAGATCGAAGCGCTGCGCGACCGCGCGCGGATCGAAGGTGGACTCCGGCGCGAGCATCACGCCCGCGAAGCCGTACGGCAGTCGATCGAACGTCACGCTGTTGTAGCTGAACACCACCATCACCGCGTGCGAGGCACCGAGCGCGGCGAGCGCGTCGAGATCGAGATCGACGAACTCCGATGCACCGAGCGGCGGCGGCGCGTCGGTCAGATCGCCGGAGTGCACCGCGGCGCGATCCTTGACGACCAGGTTCGTGAAGTCGCAGGTCGCGACGTGGCGCCAGCTCGCATCGAACAAGGCGACCGAGAGATCGAGGTCGACGTCCTGCTCGGGCGGCTGCTCCCAATGTAGAAATAGCCGGATCTTGTCGCCCGGTGGCAGCGCGCGCTCGCTCCCGCGCGGCCACGCCACCTTGGTCTTCGAGGCGCTGCGCTCGCCGATCGGGACGAGGAGATCGACGAGGCCGCGATCGATCACCGCGCGTGGGAAGACCGGCTTGCACGTCTCGGCACGCGCGAGGAGCTCGCGTTGGATTGCCTCGACGACGCTCGCGATCCCGTCGCCGCGCAGCAGCGCGCGCGCATCCGGCATGGCCCACGCCTTGAGCACGTCGCCCTTGGGAAACACCACGCGGCGGCGCCACGGTGCGGTTCTCGCGCGCACGTGCGCGCCGAGGACGAGCAGCGTGTTGGGTGCGCCCTTCGGGATCGCAGCTCGGATCACCCCCAGCACGTCCTCGAACGCCGCTGGCGCTTCCGTCGCGGTCATCCGCAGCACGTGATCGACGCGTCGGAGCAACTCACCCGGTCGCTCGGCGAGCCGAGCGATCGCCTGTTTCGGATCGCGCGCACGCAGGGCCTCCTCGACGGCGCCGGCCCACGGCGTGACGCGCAGGCGCCCACGAGAGATCGCCACGCCGCGGATCTGCGCAGCGTGTTCAGTCACCGCCTTCGCGAAGGTGAGCGTGGCGAGATCGCTGCCGCGGATCGCGGCGAACGCGAGTGCGGCGACGGGATGCTTGTCGGCGAGCTCGAACGGGTGCAGCCGCTCGCCCACACGCTTCCACCAGCCGACGTGGCGACGCATGTCCTCGAGCAGCGGCTCGGGTGGCAGCTTGTCCAGTGCGCCGAGCACCGCGCGCCGTAGCGAGCGCGGGATCGACGACAGCTTCGTCCCGTGAACGAGCGCGGGATCTGCGCCCATCAACACCGCGGCGATGCGCAGCACGTCGGTCGCGGTGCGGATGTGGCTCTGCGTGGCGCGCACCATCGCCGCGCGATCCGGTGCCCCGATCCAGAACCGCGCGAGGGTGATCGCGAGCGTCTCCTTGACGGCGATCTTCGGCGGCAACCAGCCGGCGACGCGCGGTCCCATCACGTCGATCACGGTCTCGAGCTCCTCGCGATCCTGCTTCGACAGGGGCGTGGTCCGCGCGAGCATCCGCTGGAAGCGTTCCTTCGCGACGGCGACCGGATCGATCGCGAGATCGACGATCCGCAGCTGTCCCTCGGACCGCGTCACGCGATCCTTGGCATCCTGTGGCATCGGCTTGACGAACGGATGCCCGGCGGTGACGCGGCGATGGCAGATCGGACAGCCCGCGTAGTTGCCGCCGTCCCAACACGTCTGACACACCAGGTGGCCGCATGGATCGAGCGCGCCGATCGTCTTGATCTGACCGCACCACGGGCACGGTTGTTCGGGCCGCGTGACCAGCCACGACAGCACGCGGCGCAAATACAGCGAACGCGTGTCTGTGGGAGTCGTCGCGGGGAAGCCGCGAAACAGCGGCACGTGTGGCCGGTGGGCACCCACCACCTTCGCGAGGGTCTCGAGCATCCACGCCTTGAGCTCGTGGCCGGTCGCGTGCGGCAACCGGCGCAGCGTCATCGCGAGGTCGAGACTCATCACGAAGCCGAGCTGAGCGAGCTCGTCCTCGAACTTCTCGACGTCGACATCGCGCTGCGGGCGGGTGGCCGCACTCGCGACGCGATCCGCATCGAGCACGACCGTCGAGGTGCGCGCCAACAGGAGCGTGCGGAGCCGGTCCATAAAAGGGTTCGGGACACGGTCCCGAGAAAAAGGTGGGCGGAGAGTGGTCGCGCTACCGTTGAAGTCCCCTTGCGGGGCAGAAGGAAGCGCGGCCGGAGCCGCCCGAGGACGAGGCTATCACGTCCTCGGTGCCGACTATGTGCGCGTCCATCCGCGCACGCAAACCTACTCGGCGAGCAGGGCCGCGTCGCTCGCCAGGACGTACTCCTGGTTTCCATCGGTCCGGTCGCGGATCTGGATGCAGATCCACCCATCCGAGCGGAAGTGCGGGAACAGCGCGTACTGGCCGGGCTTCATGTTGGTCACCCGCTTCACGGGGCCCGTGGTGAGCTCCATCAGGTAGACGTTCGCAGCACCCTGGCTGAGGTAGGGCGCGAAGTTCGGATCGTTCGCGCCGGTAAACCCGAGCTCGACCGCGTCGGCGGCGGTGACGTAGTGGTGGTAGGTGATGAAGCGCTCGTCGTACGAGAACGACGGCTTGCCACCGCTCATGCAGTAGCGCGCGATCTCGGGCGTCGTGATGTCGTAGGACGTGCCCGCCGGCGTGGCATCCACGCGGCGCATCACATAGCCGAGCTGGCGCTCCTGCGCATTCGCGACGCGCGAGATGATCAGCTTCGCCGACGGCGACAGCACGCTATCGCCCTCGAACGGGACGTCGACCTTGACCTGCGGCTTGCCGACGTACTTGGTGCCGTTGAACACCAGGGGGTTGAGATACATCGCCGCGTTGTCGGGGAAGTGCGCGAACGGATCGCGCAGCGTCGGGTTCTGCTGGTTCGCGCCGTCGTCGGAGACGAACTCGCTATCGATCGTGAAGTAGTCGCCGCCGTTGAGCGCCTGACCGACGTGTTGGTAGAGGCCGATCGTCGCGATCCGGGCGCACGCGGCCTCGGTCATCGTGATGTTGGTCGGGTTCGACGTCAGCACGCTGATGCCACACGTGTTGCGAATACCGCCCTGGAACACGAAGCCCGAACCGTCGGGGAAGAACGCGGGATCGTAGAGCGCGTTGATGATCACCGTCTCGTCGCGCTGGAGGTCGTAGATCACCGACTGCTCCTGACCGATGCCGAGCGACGCGTTGCTGATCGCGCCAGCGCCGACGAAGCGGCCATCCGGCGAGCTGCGCGTCCAGAACGACGTGCGATACGGCAGCGTCGCGAGCAGGCGCGTCTTGCCCATGCCGGCGACGTCCCAGCCGGTGCCGAAGCTCTGGTTAGCGGCCAACGGCTTGTTGGCGAAGCAGTCCTTCGGATCGGTGGCGCCGCCACAGTTGTGCATCGCCATCAGGTTGGTCTTGTTGACCGCGCGCCAGCCACCAGTCGCCATCGCGGTGACGTGCGAGCCGACGGCGCTCGAGATCCCGGGGAGGCAGACCGTGGGTGCAGGATCGCTGGTGAGTGTGGCGTCGAGCGCGGGCAGGCCGCGGACGAACCACTCGGCGACGATGTCGAACTCGGATTGGGTGAACTGCGGGATGTCGCTGCCGCGCGGCATCCCGACCTTCGCCTCGAGCTGCGTCAGCCGTGTGGGTGCGTCGGCACCGTACGCCTTCTCGATCGTGTACTTGAACCACGGGAGCTCGAGCGCGGTCGCGTAGATGCCGGCCTTGGTCGCGTCGAAGTCCGACTCGCCATCGGGCACCATGCGCAGACACTCGATCATCGACTTCGCCGACTCGGGCGAGCCGACCGCGAGATCGGTGAAGCAGTCCGTCATCGCCGAGTCCGAAAGTGCGCGCCAGTAGTTGAGGTGCTGGCGAGTCATCCCGTGGCACTCGTTGCAGCTGCTCGGGCGCGCATTGGCGACGTTGGCGCCGAGTAGCTCGAGCGCCTTGACGGCGAGCACGTCGTCCGCCATGTCGACTGGGTTCCGGAACACCGGGGCGACTTCAGCGTCGGGCGTCGGTGCTGCATCCGGCGGATCGCCGTCGCTCTTACCGCCACATGCCGCAAGGATCGAAAGCAAGATCAGTCGGCGCATCGAGGCGCATCTAAGCGCGGTCACTACAAGAAAGCGTCACACAGGTCATGCCATGCGCTCACCGATCGAGCGTGCGTCGCATCACCGGACAGCGAACTGCGGGCTGCTACGCACGTTGACAGGCCCAGGATCGCGAGGTGAATATCCGCCCAACTATTTCACATACATGGAGGCTCGGATGTTGAAGGAAGTGCTGTTTGGACTGGTGATCGCGGCCGCGATGACTGGCTGTCCTGCCCAGGGCAACGTGCGGATGCACGGCAGTGCAACGATCGTCTATCAGGAGCCTCCACAGCCGCAGGTCGAGAAGCAGATCGAGCGCCCGGGCTACTTCTGGGTCAAGGGTCGCTGGGACTGGCAAAACAATCAGTGGCAGTGGCTCGACGGTCGCTACGAGCTCGCGCGGCAGGGATCGCAATGGCGCGAAGGTCGCTGGGAGCGCCGCGGGAAACAGTGGCACTGGATCGCCGGTGAGTGGATCGCGGGTGGTTCGATCGGCGGCACCGTGGTCGTGAGCGAGTATCCCGACAGCGAACCGCCGGTACCGCAGGCAGAGGATCCCGGCTCGCGCCAGGGGCAGGTCTGGATCACGGGTCGCTGGGAGTGGAAGGGTGGCAAGTGGGCGTGGTCGGCCGGCCGCTGGGAAGCGGATCGCGACGAGGAGATGTGGAAGCCCGGTCGCTGGGACAAGCAAGGTGGGCGCTGGGTCTGGATCGAGGGCTCGTGGAGCGAGAGGCCGTACGACGGCCCGGCCTCGGCACCTCCGCCCGTGAAGGTCGAGCGTCCCGTCGCCAAGCGCGGTCAGATCTGGATCGCGGGTCGCTGGGAATGGAACGGCGGTACCTGGGCGTGGACCGCCGGTCGCTGGGAGGTCGTACGCGCAAAGGAAGTCTTCACTCCCGGCCGCTGGGAACAGAGAGGTCGGCGCTGGGTGTGGATCGAAGGTTCGTGGGGCGCGGTCGATCTCGCGTATCCCGACAAGGATCCGCCGGCCGCGAGGTACGAGCCGAAGCCGTCGCCGAAGACAGGCAACGTCTGGATCGCCGGCCGCTGGGAATGGAAGGGCGGGAAGTGGGAGTGGAGCGCGGGCCGCTGGGAGAGAGAGCAGACCAACAAGAAGTGGGTCGACGGCAAGTGGGAGAAGCAGGGCGGCAAGTGGGTGTGGAACGAAGGCTCGTGGGTCGATGCCGGTGGTTCCGCGTATCCGGATAAAGATCCGCCCGTCGCGAAGTACGAACCGAAGCCGTCGCCGAAGGCAGGCAATGTCTGGATCGCCGGCCGCTGGGAATGGAAGGGCGGGAAGTGGGAGTGGAGCGCGGGCCGCTGGGAGAGAGAGCAGACCAACAAGAAGTGGGTCGATGGCAAGTGGGAGAAGCAGGGCGGCAAGTGGGTATGGACCGAAGGCTCGTGGGTCGACGTTGGTGGCGCGGCGTATCCAGACAAGGATCCACCGGCCGCGAAGTACGAGCCGAGGCCGTCGCCGAAGGCAGGCAATGTTTGGGTGAAGGGTCGCTGGGAGTGGAAAGGCGGCACGTGGGGATGGAGCGCTGGCCGTTGGGAGCGAGAGCAGGCGAACAAGAAGTGGGTCGACGGCAGGTGGGAGAAGCAGGGCGGCAAGTGGATGTGGACCGAAGGCCGCTGGGAGTAGCTACACTGGGGCGTGCGCACGCTCCGGCTCGCCCCGCTTCCGACCGATCAGCCGGGCGGCTATCTCGGGAGTCTCGTCGCCGACGGTGATCGTGTGTGGGCCGCGGGCGGCACGTATCACAAGCCGACACTGTTCTTCTCCGAGGATCGCGGGCAGACGTTCACGCACTGGAACACGCCCCCGGGCGTGCCCGGCTTGCGCGACGTGCACGTCGAAGGCGACGCAGTCTGGGTGGTCGGTGAGTGGGGTGGAATCGCGCGCAGTCACGACCGCGGTGCCACGTGGATCCGACTCAAGCGACCCTCGAACAGCAATCCCGTCGGCGGGGCGTGCTTGTACTCGATCATGCGCGGCGTCGATCGCCGGCTGTGGATCCTCGGTGATGCAGGCCTGATCCTGCGCGGGCGCACCACCAAGCCGAACGTGGCGACCTTCGAAACGGTCGCGAACCTCAGCAAGGAGCGACTGCTCTACATGTTCGTCGACGGTGCGACGACGTGGATCCTCGACTCCGGCGGCATGCTGCAGCGACGCAGCTCTGCCGGCACCTTCGAGGAAGTTCCGCTCAAGGCGATGCGCAACCCGCGGCCGTTGTGCGCCCTCGCGAGAACCCCGAGGAAGACGCTGCTGCTGCTCGGCGATGGTGGCCTGATCCTGCGATCGACCACCGACGGTGCGTCGTGGAAGAAGATCTCGATCGACTCGCGCCACAACCTCGAGAAGCTGATCGTCACGCGCTACGGGATCTTTGTCGTCGGTGGCGCGGGCTCGCTCCTGGTCTCGCACGACGACGGCCAGTCGTTTCAAGGGCTCGATACCAAGGTCGAGGCGCACCTGTGGTCGGTCCTCGAGCTCGACGGTGATCTGCTCCTCGGCGGTGAATCCGGCAAGCTGTGGCGGGTGGATCGCAGCGATCTCGCCGAGGTGCTGCGGGCCGCATATGCGAAGCGCGATCCGGTGCTGGCGAATCTCGCGGCGCAGCTGCGCGATGGCAACGAGGGTGCGGAGCTGGTGCTCGAAGATGCGTTGAAAGAGCGCGAGCTCCTCTAGTCCCCTGGAAGCGGACGCTAGTCGACGGTGATGGCGAGCTCTCGTGTCGCGATCCCACCGCGGCTATCGCGCAGCACGACCCAGACGAACGCGGAGCCCGTGGCCGGTGTGTGCCACGTCGTCGAGGCGGTGGTCGCGACGTCAGCCTCGTCGACCAGCGTGGCGTCGACGGCGAGTGAGCCACCCGTCGCGAACCACGACACGCGCAGGCTCTCGCGGCGATCGACCAACACCTGCGCGGACGTATCGAAGAACAGGTACGTCTCGGCGGACTCCGCGGGCCACGCTGCGGTGATCGTGACGTCGGTGTCGGCGGGAACGCTGACGAGGTCGATCGGATCGAGGACGGGATTCTGGTTCGCGACGTACGACAGGTCGTATTCGCGTGCCGCGGCCGCTGGCGCCGTCGGCAGCTTGCACGTGATCCGGGAGAGACCGAATGCGAGGAGTCCATCGACCTCCGCACGCACCGGCTGGTAGTAGCCGCCGGTCGAGTCGGCGTCGCGTGGGCGAAAGCCCCCCGGCGGAGTATCCGGGCCGTAGTTGAGGCAACCGTCGGCGGGCAACGTGCCGATTGCCTGCACACCAACGCCGAGATCGATCAACCCTTCACCGGCGACGCATGGAACCGGCACCGCGTTGTCCTCGGTCGGAGGCTTCGGCGACGTGCAGTACGCCCACGCGGGCAGCGTGGTGAGTGGTCCCTCGGGCGACGCCGTGACGATCGTGTACGTCACCATCGCGGTGGGCTTCGCTTCGGCGGGCTCGGCGATCACGGCAAGCACGCGCGGCTCGTCGATGATCGCGAGACGCTGATCGAGCGCGTCGTCGCACGCGGCCGTGAGGAGATAGAGGAGGGCGCGCTTCACAGCTCGAGCCTCCCGCCCGCGATCGCGAGCAGCGGCAAGCTGGTCAGGAAGCTCTGTTGCGAGAAGTCGGCGCTGTAGATGATCTCCTCGGCGTTCGACCGGCTCGTCAGGTTCTGCAGCTCGAGATAGAGCGCGCCGCGGAACGCGCGATGGATCGTGAAGCGCCGCTCGCCGCGGAGGTCGGCGGCGAAGTACACGGGGAGTCGCACGCCGTTGTGCTCGCCACGGATCGGCTGGAAGCGACCCGAGCGACTATCGAAGAAGCTGCCGACCACCGACGTGCGAGGCTCGCCGGTGGCGACGCGGACACGCCCGCCGACGCTCCATACGCCACGCTCGTAGCCGCCGACCGCGACGAGCCCGTGCGTCTGATCGTGATCGAACAAGCGCTCACCCGACATGGGTGCATCGCGCCGCGTGCTCTTCGACAGCATGTACGACAGCCACCCGGTGAGGCCCTGGTAACCGACGACACGTGCGGTGAGCTGCGCACCGATCACGTCGCCGGTTCCGTCCTGCGTGAGGGCGCGCGCGAACAACGGCGTCACCGCGAGATCGCGTGCGACCAGCCGATCGAGCCGGCGCGTGAAGCCGACGAGCTCGATCGCGAACGGCGCTTGCTCGGGTTTGAACTGCCCGCCGATCGTCGCGTGGAGGGCTTGCTCGAGCGCGAGGTCTGGCGTGCCGAACACCGCCGAGGCATCGCTGCCCGCGCGCGCCTGGTGGTAGCGACCCGCATCAGCGCGAAGCTGGAATTCGTCGGTGACGCGGACCGCGACGGCGACACGCGGATCGAACGTGAACCGCATCTCCTGACTTCCGATGCTCGGCGTGGTGCCGACCTTCGGGGTCAACCGCGATGCACCGAGCAGCCAGCCATCGCCGCGCGCGCCGAGGGTGGCCGTGACGCGACCGAGCCGCAGATCGACGGCGGAGTAGCCCGCGAGATCGATCGTCGTCGCGAACCAGCGATCCGCGTTGACGTCATCGCCCGGTGGTTGCCCGAAGATGTTTGGATCGCCTTCGCGTGTGGGAATGGAGAGCGAGCCACGGCGCTCGTAGCGCGCCTGCTCGGCGTCGAGGTCGAGTCCGAGGGTCAGCGTGACGTGGTCGCCGAGCCGCGACTGCTGGATGCCGCGCGCACCGGCGAGGAACTGCCGTTGGTGAAGGTTCGCACCCGTCAGCCCGACGCGCAGATCGTCCTCGGTGGTGTCATAGCCGCCCCAGAGCGTCGCGCTGTCGAAGCCGTCGGGCCGATCGCGTCGCACCGTGACCGCCGCGCGGTTCATCTGCGACTGGATGGTCTGCGACGTCTCGGTCGCCGGATCATCGGAGGCGAGCACACGAGCGAGCTCGTCGTCGGAGGTGAGGTACCACCCGGTCAACGTCAGGTTCCCGCGGTTGGTCCTGGCGACGAGCTGACCATCGAACCACTTCGGCAGCGGCGCATTGGGTGCGAGCTCCTTCGGATCGGCGACCAGATCGACGGCGCGATCGAGCCAGCTCTGCCGCACGGCGATCGCGACGGTGACCGGTCCGAGCTCGCGTCTCGTGGCGGCTCCGACATCGAGCGGATCGGCCTGCAGCCGCATCACGGGCGCCTTGGCAGGATCCGCGAGCCCGATGTCGATCACGCCACCGATCGCGCGCCCGCGATCCGGACCGAACGCCGCGGGAACGAGCCTGATGTCGCCGACCAGATCGTTGCCGACGATCGAGCGATAGCCGCCGACGTGATAGAGCGCGGCGACCGGCACCCCGTCGACGAACACGCGGGTGTCGCGCGGCGCGGCGCCCCACACCACGATCTCCGAGCTGCCCGTCGGTGGCCGCGCCACGGCGGGGAGCGACTGCACCACCTTCGCGGCGTCCCCACCACCGGGGACGATCCGCGCGGTCTTCGCGTCGACGCGTGTCTCGCCGGGTGCCGTCGGTGCGATGCCCTCGACGATCACGGTCTCGCCCTTGAGCTCCTCGGTCTGGTCGACCTCGAGGACGAGCACGAGACCGGGCTTGACGACGATCGGCTGGCGCTTGGTGACGAGGAACGGTGCGTCGATCACGAGCGTGATCGCACCGCGAGGTAGCTCGAGCGTGAACGTGCCGTCGTCGGCGCTCGCCGCGAGCTCGCTGCCCGCGGTGATGATCGCTCCGCCGACGGGCTGCTTGGTCTTGCCGTCGACGATCGTGCCCTTGACAGTCTCGGCGAAGGCGATCGCCGGGGCCATCAGCACGCCGATGATCGCGACCAGCGCCTTCACAGCGAGAATCGCAACGCGGTGATTCCAGCACCGCGACCGCGCGGCAACAGCACGTGATCCGGGGTCGACGTTCCGCGCGCGCTGCCGATCACCTCGGTGACGCCGTCGATCGTGCGATACGCGGCGACGTACCACGCAGCGCTGCCACCACCGCACAGGGACGGCGTGTCGACGCGCACGACGTACTCACCCGACGGCGGCGGCATCGACCACACGACGTGCTCGTTCGGGTGCGGCATCTGCTCGCAGTCCTTGTTGCCGTCGTGATCGAGGATGCCGTGCTTCGGTGGCTCGGCCGGATCCATCGGTTCTCCGGGCGTCGGCTGGTAGCTGTTCGGATCACCGGAGAACACCTCGCCCCCGAACGGCCCGGGCTCGACGACGTGGAGATCGAGATCCGCGTCGCCTTCCCACGCCAGCTCGATCACGAGCTCGCCCTCCGGCACAGCCTCGGGCACCGCGATCAGCTGGGTCGTCGCCGGTGCGCCGAACGCGCCCTCCTCGTTGCTCCCCGCGATCACCAGCTCGAACGGTCCCGGCCGAAACTCCGGACGCACGCCGAGCGTGCCCTTCGCCGACGGGCTGTCGGGGCTCTCGAACTCCGGGATGCCGGCGGGCAACAGCCACGTGCCGTCGACGCCGACCACACCGATCACGAACGCACGCGAGCTCGCGCCGAGCTGACCAGCGAACGTGGTGCGGAGCCGGCCGATCACGACGTCGTTGACGGCGGTGCTGAGCTCGATCGCTGCGGGCCCACCCTGATCGGCGGGGAACGGGCCGGGTCGAAATTGTGCGTCGGCGTCGAACAGCTGGAGCAACTCGTCGAGCCCGC